>CCMO02000002.1:332500-634322 GCA_000751295.2 bacterium YEK0313 | reverse complement strand
GGCCGGCTCGTGCAGGACGGCATCACCGAGGAAGAGCTGGCCCGGGCCAAGACCCGCCTGATCGCCGATTCCATCTTCTCCCAGGACAGCCAGGCCTCGATGGCGCGCATGTACGGCTCCGCTCTGGTCTGCGGCGCAACGGTCGCCGACCTGCAGGACTGGACCAACCGGGTGCGCAAGATCACGGTGGCCGATGTCGCCAGGGCCGCCGCGCGCGCCTTCGCTCTCGACCGCGCGGTTACGGCCGAACTCGTGCGCGGGGACCACGGATGACCCCGGTTTCGCCTCGTCGTCGCTTCGTGTCAGGGGCCCTCGCCATGACGTCAGCCCTTCTGTCCAATGCCGCAGCGGCCGAGACCGCGAGCCGTGTCGAGCGGGTCAGGTCTCCGGGTGGGATCGAGGCCTGGCTGGTCCGGCAGACGCACCTCCCGATCATTGCCCTCGATTTTGCGATGAGCGGCGGCGCCGCCCAGGATCCGCCGGACCTGCCGGGCACCGCCAACATGCTGGCCGCCATGCTGGACGAGGGCGCGGGCGAACTGGACAGCGAGGCGTTCAGCAAGCGCCTCGAGGATCGCGCCATCGAAATGACCTTCGCGGCGGCGCGCGACACGCTGTCGGGATCGCTCCGGGTGCTCAGCGAGCACCGGGCGGAGGCCTTTGCGCTGCTCAAGCTGGCGCTCGCCCGGCCGCGTTTCGACGACCGGCCGCTGGAGCGCATCCGCCAGTCGGTGCTCGCCAATATCCGGCGCGCCTCGACCAATCCCAATGCGATCGCCAACGAGACCTTCTGGGCGACAGCCTTCCCCGGCCATCCCTATGGCCGACGCATCATCGGCTCGGCCGAGAGCGTGCAGAAGATCACGCGCGGCGACCTCCTGGCCCTGCACCGGCGCATGGTCTCGCGCGCGCATCTGAAGATCGCCGTTGTCGGCGATATCACGGCGGAAGCCCTGGCGGGCGTGCTCGACGCGGTCTTCGCCGACCTGCCTGCCGAGGCCGGCCTGACACCCGTGCCGCAGGCGGCCCTGGCCGGAGCCGGCGAGCGCAAGCTCGTGGCGCTGGACGTGCCGCAGACGGTCATGTCCTTCGGCCTCGCCGGGCTGAAGCGCAACGACCCGGACTTCATTCCGGCCTTCGTGATGAACCATATCCTCGGCGGCGGCACGCTGTCGTCGCGGCTCTACACCGAGGTCAGGGAAAAGCGCGGCCTCGCCTATTCGGTCACATCGGGCCTCGCCGCCTTCGAGGCGGCGGGCCTGCTGACCGGCGGCACCTCCACGCGCAACGACCGGGCGGCGGAAAGCCTTGCGGTGATCGAGCAGGAGCTGGCGCGCATGGGCCGCGACGGGCCGGGCGAAGCCGAGCTCGATCAGGCCAAGCGTTATCTCATCGGCTCCTGGGCGCTGCGCTTCGAGACCTCGAATGCCATTGCCGGCAATCTCATCCGCATCCAGCTCGACGGTTTCGGCCCCGACTACCTCGAGCGCCGCAACGGCCTGATCGCGGCGGTGACGCTGGAGGATCAGCGGCGGGTCGCCAGGCGCCTGCTGGGTGATCCGAAGCTGCTGGTCGTGGCCGTCGGCCAGCCCGCCGGGTTCTGACCGGCGCTGGCACGCTTCCTGCGAGGCCCTTCGCACCATTACCGATGCACGCGAAGGGAGCGGACATGTACGCAGCGGCACTCGGCCTGCTGACCGGGGCGGCGAACGCCCTGAACAGCCAGGCCAACGGCTCCGGAAATACGCGCAGGAGCGGCACTTCCAACGATTTCGAGCAGGTCTTCAACCGGCTCGACACCAATCAGGACGGCCGGGTCTCGCAGGCCGAGTTCCTCGCCGCCGGGCAAAATATGCCGACCGGCCAGGCAGAAGCGACCGAGACGCCCAATGGCGCCGACCGCAACGCCTGGTCGGCGTCGCGCCGCAACCTGTTCAAGGCCATGGACACCGACGGCGACGGTTCGATTTCGAAACAAGAGGCTGCCGCCTTCAACGCCCAGAAGACCGCTGCCCGCGCGGCGCTGCTGTCGGTCCAGGAGCAGTTCGGCAACGGTCAGCCCGCCGCCGGCGGCCAGCACGGCCAGCGTTCGGGCCAGCGGCGCGTCTGATCGGGGCTTGCCGAACGGAGAGGGGCCGGTCAGCCGGCCTCCATCAGCGCGCCATGGCTCAGCACCATGCGGATATCGGTCGCCGTCCAGCGGGCGTGGCCGTAGCATGGAATGCCGCGGGCATTGAGCAGGTTGGCGACCATCCCGTGGTGGCGCGTGCCGCGCGCCAGGTGATCGCGGATCGGCGGCAGAGTCGCCTCGACGAAACCCTGGAACACCTCGCGCCAGAGCTGCTCGTCGAGGCCGGGCCGGCGCGGCGCGTGCAGGGCGAGAAGCGGCAGGGTCATGACGCGCTCCGCATGAAGGAGGGTTCGACCGGCTCGCTGCTCAGCGTCACGATATTGTCGTGGCCGCCCTCCACGAGGGCGAAACGGATCGCCGCCTTGCGGGTGCGAAAGACGCCCTCGGCGCTGCCGTCGAGGTCGCGGGCGGCCCACAATCCGTGCGCGCAGGGGCCGACGATGAAGAGGTGCGGCGCGCGGGCGCCGGAATGACGTGAGGACTGAGCCATTGTGGTTCGTCCTCAGTGCGGCACGAAGACATAGGCGCGCAGCGCCAGGGCCGCGATCAGCGGCAGCGCGAGGCAGCCGGCGACGGCGAGATGGAGTGCCAAGCGGCGCGCCAGAGCGCGCAGCGCCGCCGAGCGCGGCGGGTCGGCGAGGCCGCTGCGGGCGGTGATAAAGGGACGGGCCCGGCGGGGCTCGTGAACGATCGATGCCATGACGACCTCCTTCGGTCGCCCCGGATGTGGCGCCTCGGGCCGTCAAACCGCCATTCGGATTTGCCGGAGCGCGCATAAGCGGCGTGCAAAGACGCCGCTGGTCCGCCTTACCGGCGGCGCCGCTGCAGCGCGAAGGCGATGAACACGCCGACCAGGGTCAGCGCGAGCCCGTACCAGGTCAGCGCATATTCGAGGTGCCGGTTCGGGAAGACGAGGCGTGTCTCGCCGCCCTGCGGCAGGCCGCCGGGCACATCGGCACTGTCGGCATCGATGAGGAACGGCGCGGTCTGGCGCCCATCGAGGCCGAGCGCGTTCGCCATCGCCCCGATGTCGCGGGTATAGAACAGTCGGCGCGTGGCATCGTCGGGCGCCGCGAACAGGCCGCGTGCCTCGGGATAGCGCAGGAGGCCGGTGACGGTCACGACGCCCGGCACCTGGCCTTGCGCCCGGCTCGCCGGGTCGCGCCGATCGGTCGGCACGAAGCCGCGATTGACGAGCACGATCCGGCCGTCAGTCATGACGAGCGGAGTGATCACCAGATAGCCCTGGCCCTGCACGCGCCCGGCCTCGCCCGGCCTGCGGCTGTCCCCCGCGACGAAATAGAGATAGGCCTCGGCGTCGTGGCGGAAGGTGCCGGTCGCGCTGACCCGCCGATATTCGTCGCTCTCGGCGGTCATGGCGGGCCAGGAGGCGGGCGGCGGCAGGGGCGCGGGCGCGGCGTGGCTGCGCGCGGCGACCTGCGCGATCAGCTCGTTCTTCCAGGCCAGGCGCGACAGCTGCCAGGTGCCGAGGCCGACGAGCACGGCGAGGGCGACGAGGGCTGTAATGCCGGGCAGCAGCAGCGGATGGCGGCGGGTATCGGTCATGCGGCGGGGCTTAGCGTTCCGGTCCGCCGCCGTCGATCCGGCCCTCGCGTGCCTTGTTGGCATATTGCAGGGCGATCATCAGCCCCTTCATCGGCCGGAGCAGGCCGAGCGTGACGATCAGGATCAGCGGCCCCCAGAGAATGGCGTGCAGCCAGAAGGGCGGCTGGTAGCGGAATTCGACGAACAGCGCGAGGCCGCAGATCAGGAAGCCGGCGATCAGGATGACGAACACCGCCGGGCCGTCGCCTGCGTCGGCGAAGGAATAGTCGAGGCCGCAGGCGCTGCAGCGGGCCTTGGGCGTCAGAAAGCCGTCGAACAGCGCGCCCTCGCCGCAGCGCGGGCAGCGGCAGCCGAGCCCGGTCGAGAAGGGCGACTGCTCCTGGTAGTAGGTCATGCGGGATCTCCTGTGGCGCGCATCCTACAGGGCCGGTGGTTGCCATGCGAGCCCGGTGCCGGAAGGGCAGGCCGGCGGCGGCCGTGCGGCGCGACTCCCGCGCCCGGCCAACCAATCCGTAAGGTTAAGAAAAACCGGCGATAATCCCGCCCGAACCACGCCTTTTTTGGCGGGGTCTGCTACCTTGCCGTTAACTGCTTCTTCAACGCTCATCTCTAGGTTTTGGCCCACGAAGCCCAGGAACGATCGGGCTTTGCGTGAATTCTCGACGGGCCTTGCCGGCAACGTCGTGGCGTTGGAGCAGGTTCGATGGCCGTTGATCTCTCGATGCCGATCCTCGTGGTCGACGACTACAACACGATGATCCGCATCATCCGCAATCTTCTCAAGCAGCTCGGCTTCGAAGACATCGACGATGCTTCGGACGGCTCGGCCGCGCTGGCGAAGATGAAGGAGAAGAAGTACGGCCTCGTCATCTCCGACTGGAACATGGAGCCGATGACCGGCTACGAGCTGCTCAAGGAGGTGCGCGCCGACGGCCACCTCTCCCGCACGCCCTTCATCATGGTCACCGCCGAATCCAAGACCGAAAACGTCATCGCCGCCAAGAAGGCCGGCGTGAACAACTACATCGTCAAGCCGTTCAACGCGCAGACCTTGAAGGCCAAGATCGACGCCGTGTTCGCCGACTGACGGCCTCGCGCATCCCGCAATGCCGATCCCCGTCCGGGGCGGGCCGCGGCCCGTCCCGCCGGGGACCAGAAAGCCGCCGGCCCCAAGGAATGGGTAGAGCCATGAAGCGCGTGTCAACCGATCATCTGGATCGGATCGTCGAGTTCGTCCGGGCGCGGCGCGAGGATGACGTGTCGCTCGGCGACGTCGTGGCGCTCGCCGAGCTGACCGTCGAATCGCTCTCCAGCTTCTTCCGCTCGCTCGACATGGCCGTCTATCGCGAGCTCTCGGACATTGCGACGTTCATCACCAACATGAAGGCCGAGATCGGCCGGCTGCAGCCGAACGATCTCAAGCAGAGCCGCATTCCCGCCGCCGGCATGGAGCTCGACGCCATCGTCAAGGCGACCGAGAAGGCGACCGATACGATCATGGGCGCGGCCGAGGAGGTGATGGCGGCCGATCCGGCGCAGCCGGGCTACAAGGCGCTCGTCGACGAGCGCATGATGCTGATCTTCGAAGCCTGCTCGTTCCAGGACATTACCGGCCAGCGCGTCGCCAAGGTGATCGAGACGCTGCAGCATATCGAGGCGCGCGTCTCGCGCTTCGCCGAGGCGATCAATGCTGCCGATGCCGAGGGCTACATGACCGAGGAGGAGCGCCGGCGCGAGGAGCGCAAGGTGCGCAACATCCTGCACGGGCCACAGCTCGACGGCGCGGGGGCCGACCAGAGCCAGGTCGATGCCCTGTTTTCCAAGCCGGAAGGCGAAGGCGGCAGCCAGGCCGCCATCGACGCCCTGTTCAAATAGCGTCACCGGTCGCTGGCGAAGCCGCCCGGATCCCGGCCGGCGCAGTGCCTCACCGAATGAAGCTCACCAGGTGAGCTTCGGCATCACGTAGCGCGGGTGCATGCCGGTCTCGCGCATCAGCGCGGCCAGCCCCTCGGGCCGCAGGCCTTCCGGGCCGAGCAGGTCCTCGGCATGGATGCCCTCCGCGAGGAACAGGCAGTCGAGGCCCATGCGCGCGGCCCCGGCGACATCGGTGCGCATGGCGTCGCCGATCGCCAGCGTCCGGCTGCGGTCGACGGGCTTGCCGAGAATGCGTTCGGCGAAACCGAAACAGGCCTCGTAGGCCGGTTCGAACGGTTTGCCGGCATAGAGCACCTCTCCGCCCATCGCCTGGTAGCGGTCGGCGATCGCGCCGGCGCAATAGATCAGGCTGTCGCCGACCTCGACCACCTTGTCCGGGTTGCCGCACAGGAAGAACAGGTCGCGGGCGCGCATCGCGGCGAGCTGGTCGGCATAGTCGTCGGGCGTCTCCGTCCGGTCGTCGACGAGACCGGTGCAGACGACATAGGCGGCCTCGTCGATGCCGACGAGGCGCGTGCCGATATCCTCGAAGATGACCAGGTCGCGTTTCGGCCCGACATGGTGCACCGGGTCGCCCGGCCGCTTGCGGATATAGTCCCGCGACACGTCGCCCGACGTGACGACCGCGTCATAGGCGGCGCGCGGCACGCCCAGGCGGTCGAGCTGGCCGATCACGACGGGGCTCTGGCGCGGCGCATTCGACACCAGCACGACCGGCACGCCGCGCTTGCGGATCTCGACGAGGGCGGCGGCCGCGGCCGGGTGGGCCTTCATGCCGTTGTGCAGGACGCCCCAGACGTCGGACAGGACGACGTCGTACTGGTCGGCGATGGCGGCGAGCCCGTCGATGACGGGAGGCAGGGCGATGGTGCTGGTCATGATCGTGTGGGAATCGATCCTCTTGGCGCGGACCGGCCCTGGCGGTCCGGAGCCGAATGCGGCACCGGTTAGGGGCCAAGGCCGGTGCGGTCAAGTGATCCGGCGAGCCCGGGCTTGCCGGCCGGCCGGATCTGGACGAACTTCGAGCGTGCAAAAGGGGAGGGGACCATGCCGGCCGCGCCGCGGGAGATTGCCGAGGCCTTCTACGAAGCCTTCGCGGCGCGTGACGCCAAGGCCATGGGGGCGCTCTATGCGGACGATGCCCGTTTCGAGGATCCGGTCTTCGGCCAGCTCGACGCGCGGCAAGCCCGTTTCATGTGGCGCCTGCTGGCCGGCCGGGCGACGGATCTCGCCGTGTCCTACACGATCGAGGCGGCCGACGAGACGACGGCGCGCGTCGCCTGGACGGCAGGCTATACGTTCAGCCAGACCGGCCGGCCGGTCGTCAACAATGTCATGGCCCGCCTCGTCTGCCGCGACGGCCTCATCATCGATCACAAGGATACGTTCAGCTTCTGGCGCTGGTCGCGCCAGGCGCTCGGCCTTCCCGGCCTGCTCATCGGCTGGACGCCGTTCCTGAAAGCCAAGGTGGGCGCCCGGGCGCGCGGCTCGATCGGCCTCGGCTGACCCGCGCCGCGACCGTGCCCCGGCCCGCGCCGGCTCAGCCTCCCTTCAGGAAAGGCAGCAGCGCGGCGAGCGTGCCCTGCGGGTTCTCCTCGGGCACGAAATGGCCGGCATCGACCGCCTGGCCGGTCGCCTTGGGCGCGAACACGGCCCAGGCGTCCAGCGGGCTTGCCCCGGCCGATGGAATGCCGGCCGAGCCCCAGATGGCATGAACCGGCGAGCCGATCGTCCGGCCGGCGGCCTTGTCGGCCTCGTCGGCGGCAAGGTCGGCTCCGGCGCCCGCGCGATAGTCCTCGCAGCAGGCATGGACCCGGCTCGGCTCGTTGAAGAAGTCGCGATAGTGCTGCAGGGCGCGCGGATCGAAGGCGGCCAGCGTGCCGGCCTTGCTCCAGAGGCTCAGCTTCGCGTCGAGATAGCCGGTCGTGTTCTTCAGGATCTCGGCCTCCGGCACGCCCTCCGGCCCGGAAAGGAACAGCCAGTGCTCGGTCTTCGGCGTCACCTGGGCGCGGATGCGCTCCCACATGACGATGGTCGGCACGATGTCGACTACCGCCAGCCGCTCGATCCGGCCGGGATGGTCGAGCGCCATTCGGTAGCCGACGCGCGCGCCGCGGTCGTGGCCGACGACGGCGAAGCGCACATGGCCGAGGCTTTCCATCACCTCGATCAGGATCTTCGCCATGTCGCGCTTGGCATAGGGCGCATGGTCCGGGCCGCCGGCGGGCGCCACCGACCAGCCGTAGCCGGGCAGGTCGGGCAGCACCAGCGTGAAGGAGCGGGCGAGGTCGGGCGCGACCTTGTGCCATTCCACATGGGTCTGCGGAAAGCCGTGAATCAGGAGCAGCGGCGGTCCGCTGCCGCCCGACCGGGCGAAGATCCGGCCGATCGAGGTGTCGACCCAATGTGACTTGAAACCGGGGAAGAGGTCCGAGGTGGCCATGCGTGCTCCTGTCGGTATCGTCCACGGCAGACTAAGGCCTGCGGGTCGGAAGCGACAGGCCCACGCCATCGGCCCTGCGGCGCGCGCGCTGCGGGTCAGGCCGGCTCGCCGCGTTCACGCGCGACCGCCCGCCAGCCGATGTCGCGCCGGCAGAAGCCGCCGGGCCAGTCGATCCGGTCCACCGCCGCATAGGCCCGGGCCTGCGCTTCAGCGACGGTCGCGCCGAGCGCCGTGACGTTGAGCACGCGCCCGCCATTGGCGACGAGCTTGCCGTCCTTCAGCGCCGTGCCCGCATGGAACAGCTCGACCTGGTCGAGTGCCGCGAGGCCTTCGAGGCCGCGGATGACCGTGCCCTTCTGCGGCTTGTCGGGATAGCCCTTGGCCGCCATCACCACGGTCAGCGCCACATCGTCGTGCCAGCGGGTGCTCATCGTCTTCAGCTGGCCGTCGACCGTGCCGATCAGCAGGGTCAGCAGGTCGTCCTTCAGCCGCGGCATCAGCACCTGCGCCTCCGGATCGCCGAAACGGCAATTGTATTCGATCAGCTTCGGGCCGTCGGCCGTGATCATCAGGCCGGCATAGAGCACGCCCTTGAACGGGTGGCCCTTGGCCTTCATCGCCGCGACCGTCGGCCGGATGATGTCGGCCATGGTGCGCTCGATCATCTCGGGCGTCATGACCGGGGCCGGCGAATAGGCGCCCATGCCGCCGGTATTCGGGCCGGTATCGCCGTCGCCGACGCGCTTGTGGTCCTGGGCGGTCGCCAGCGCCAGGGCCGTCTCGCCGTCCGAGAGCGCGAAGAAGGAGGCTTCCTCGCCGGTCATGAAGGCTTCGACCACGACGCTCGCGCCATCCTCGCCCGACGCGATGGCGGGACCGTCGCCGGAAAACATCATGTCGACGGCGCTCAGCGCCTCGTCGAGCGTCATGGCGACGACCACGCCCTTGCCGGCGGCGAGGCCGTCGGCCTTGATCACGATCGGCGCGCCCTGGGCGCGCACATAGGCCTTGGCCGGCTCGGCCGCAGTGAAGCGTTCGTAGGACGCGGTCGGAATGCCGAAATCGCGGCAAAGATCCTTGGTGAAGCCCTTGGAGCCTTCGAGCTGGGCGGCGAAGCGGCTCGGTCCGAAGGCCTTGATGCCGGCGGCGCCGAGATCGTCGACGAGACCGGCGACGAGCGGCGCTTCCGGGCCGACGACGACCAGCGCGATCGAAGTCTTGCGGCAGAAATCGACCACGGCGGCATGGTCGGTCACATCGAGCGCCACGAGTTCGGCGACCGCCGCAATGCCGGGATTGCCCGGCGCGCAATAAAGCTTCGTCAGCAGCGGGCTGGCGCTCAGCGCCCAGGCAAGCGCATGTTCGCGGCCTCCGCCGCCGACCAGGAGCACGTTCATGTCAGGACCTCGATGACGCCGTCGCCATGGCGGGCAGATGTTGCGGCAAAGGTTGGAAACCTCGCATGCGGTGGCTTAGACAAGATGCGCGTCACCGGCAACGGATTCGGCAGGAATGACCGATATTGCAGTTTCGAATGCTCCCGAGATCACCGTTTCGGAACTCGCCACCGCCATCAAGCGAACGGTCGAGGATGCCTTCGGTTTCGTCCGCCTGCGCGGCGAGGTCTCCGGTTATCGCGGCCCGAGCCCGTCGGGCCATGTCTATTTCCGCCTGAAGGACCAGGGCGCGGTCATCGAGGCGGTCATCTGGAAGGGCTCGTTCGGACGCCTGAGGTTCAAGCCGCAGGAAGGCCTGGAAGTGGTCGCGACCGGCCGCGTCACCACCTTTCCGGGCTCTTCCAAATACCAGATCGTCATCGAGAGCCTGGAGCCGGCCGGCGTCGGCGCGCTCATGGCGCTGCTCGAGGAGCGGCGCAAGGTATTGGCCGCCGAGGGCCTGTTCGATGCCGCCCGCAAGCGGCCCCTGCCGTATCTGCCCGAGGTCATCGGCGTCGTCACCTCGCCGACCGGAGCGGTCATCCGCGACATCCTGCACCGGCTGGAGGACCGGTTCCCGCGCAGCGTGCTGGTCTGGCCGGTGCGGGTGCAGGGCGAGGGCAGCGCCGCCGAGGTCGCCGCCGCCATCCGCGGCTTCAACGCCATCGACGCGGACAGCGACCTGCCGCGCCCGGACGTGCTGATCGTCGCGCGCGGCGGCGGCAGCCTTGAGGACCTCTGGGGCTTCAACGAGGAGATCGTCGTCCGCGCCGCCGCCGAGAGCGTCATCCCGCTGATCTCGGCGGTCGGTCACGAGACCGACACGACGCTCATCGATTTCGCCGCCGACCGGCGGGCGCCGACGCCGACGGCGGCGGCCGAAATGGCCGTGCCGGTCCGGGCCGACCTGATCCTGGAGGTCGGCGATCTCGGCCGCCGGCACGGTGCCGGCATGGCCCGCCTGCTCGATGACCGGCGTATGGCGCTGCGGGCGGCGAGCCGTGCGCTGCCCGATGCCGAGCGGCTGCTGGAGGCGGCGCGCCAGCGCCTCGACACGGCCGCCGAGCGCCTGCCCAACGCGCTGCGCGCCAATGCCCACGCCCACCGCACCCGCCTGGTGCGGGCCGCGGGCCGGCTCGCGCCCGGCCTCGTCCTGATGCGCCTCGATCGCGCCCGTGACCGCCTCGCGGCCCTTGGCGACCGCAGCGCCAGCGCACTGGCGCGGCGGGTCGAAACCCGCCGCCAGGGCTTCTCGGCGCTCGCCGACCGGCTGTCGCGCTCGCTCGGCGTCTATGCCGAGGCGCAACGCCAGCGCATCGGCCGCAACGCCGAGCGGCTCGACGGCCTCGGTACGCGCGCCCGCCGCGCCGTCGAGCTGATCCTGCGCCGCCGCGCCGACCGGCTCGACGGTGCCGCCAAGCTGCTTGGCGCCCTGTCCTATCAGGGCGTGCTGGCGCGCGGCTTTGCCCTCGTGCGCGATGCCGAGGGCCGGCCGCTGCGCGAAGCCCGGGCGGTGACGGCCGGGCTCGCCCTGTCGATCGAATTCGCCGACGGGCGCGTTGCCGCCCGTGCCGAGGGCGACGCGCCGGCGAAATCGGCCCTGGCGCGCGCCGAGCCACGCCCGCCGCGCAAGAGCGGCGGAGAGGGTCAGGGCAGCCTGTTCTGATCGGCCATCCGGCGTTCCGGAGCCCTTTTCGCCTCAATGGCCGAGCAGTCGCCCGGCGGTGCGAACGATGGCCTCGGTCGCGGCCGGCTGGATCACCATGCCCATATGGTCGACCCCGGCGAGCACCTCGACACCGATCGTCGGATTGGCGGCGCGGATCTCGGCGGCATAGGCGGAGGCGACGAACAATTGGTCGTTCGCGCCGACCAGCACGGCGGCGGGCTTGGCGATGCGGGCAAGCGCCGGCTGCCAGTCGCGCGGCAGGCTCATATTGGCGAGCAGGCGGTGGGAATAGATCCGCGCCCGCTTGCCCTCCGCATTCGGCGGAACGGCATAGGCGATGACGTCGAGGCCGTCGAAGGCGGATATGCCGAGGCCGTTGAGCAGGGACAGCACGGTGATGCGCGGGACCGCGGCATTGGCCCAGCCGCCGGTGACGCTGGCCCGGTCGCCGGTCCCCGGACGGCTGGTGCCGGAGCGCACGGAAATGAAGGGCGAAAGGGCGAGGAAACCGTCGAATCGGGCCGCGATCGGTTCACCCGCGGCCCGCAGGACGAAGCCGCCGCCGAGGGAGTGCCCGGCGAGCAGGCGCCGTTCGCCCGGAAAGCGCTGCTCGATCACCGTGACGAGGTCGGCAAGATCGTCTTCCAGTTGGCCGCGATAGCCGATATCGCCCAGCGATCCGCTCTCGCCATGGCCGCGCAAGTCGATCGCATAGGTGGTGATGCCGGCCGCCGCGAGATCGCGCGCGGCCGTATGAACCGCGATGGCAAGGCCGGTCGAGCCGTGCACGAGCACGGCGACGCCACCGCCTGGCCGCCCCCCATAGAGGCGATAGGCGAGGCGGGCGCCGTCGCGCGCGGCATAATAGCTGTAGGGCGGCACTGCTCCGGCCGGCTTTGCCAGGAGCTGATCGGCCTCGCTCATGGCGGCGAGCGGCGGCGGCGGCGCCGGCCGCGAGATGGCGAGCGTCGCGGCAAGGCCGATGGCGGCCACCACGATGAGCGCGAACGGGATGATGACGAGGTATTTCAAGCGGGATCCTCCGGTTGAGGCCCGATTGTCTAGGTGCGGCGCGGCGCGTAATCTCCCGGCAATTCGCCAACGGTCCGGATATTTCGCCAATGACCAGCCTCGCCGGAGGCAGCCCCGCTCTCCGTTCGATCTGGCTGGCCGCGTGGTCCCGCGGGGGCCTCCTCGCCCTGTGGATCGGGGCCGGACTGGTCCTGGGGGTGATCGGCCCGTTCGGCTCCTATATCGGCATGAGCCTTCCGGTCAGGCTCGTCCATTTCGTCGGCAATGTCGTCTCCATCAGCCTCCTCGTCATGGCGATGACGGTGCTGGCGCGGCGTTTCCTGTTCGGCGGGGCTCTGCCGTTCTGGGCGATGCTGGCCATTGCCGTCGTGGCGGCCTTGCCGGGCGCGCTCATCGTCGAGCTGCAGATGCGCTTCTGGACGCCTGACGTGCTTCGCCACGTGAACCGCGGCGAGCTCGTGTTTCAGACGCTGAGCCTCAACCTGATCCTCGGCACGGTGGTCTGGGTCATCCGGGAACGGTTGCAGCCGACAATGCAGCCGATCCCGGCGCCGGCCGGGATCTTGCCCGAACCGGTGATCGCGCGGGCCGCGGTGGGCGAGGAACAAGTCGACGCCCTGACCGCGAAACTGCCTGTGGCGCTGCGCCGGGCGCGGCTCATCGCGCTCAGCGCGGAGGACCACTACCTCAAGGTCCACACCGATCGTGGCGAGGCCCTGATCCTGATGGGCCTGTCGCAGGCGGCCGCGGCGCTCGGTCCGCGGCGCGGCGTGCGCATCCATCGCTCGCACTGGGTCGCCTTCGACGCCCTGCCGGCGGACGGCTACAAGCGCAGCGCCGGCGCGCTTCATCTCGACGGCGGGCTGACCTTGCCGGTCAGCCGCACCGGCAGGAGACTGCTCGCCGCAGGCCGCCCGGTCGCGTGACGGCACCGGGCAAGCCGGGCGCCACCGTCCGGCAAGGACCATTGCAGGGGTTGGCTATTGCAGGGTTTCCTGGGCAATCCAGGTTTTCACGGCCCGCAATGCGTCGTGCGGCGTCTCAGCGAGACTGAGGGCCGATTTCCAGACCGCGAGCTGACCGTCGGCGCTGGTGCCGCGCGTGGCGATCTCCATGCAATGGGCGACCTCCCGCGCGCAGTTCAGCGCCTCGGCTTCGTCCATCACCTGATCGAGCGTCTCGGCCACGACGTCGCGTACCGAGAGGGTGATGCGGCGCTTCTCGTCGATCAGGCTGCCGTGGACGCCGTAGCGCTGGGCGCGCCACTTGTTCTCCTGCAGCACCGCCCGCGAGACGGCCGACAGATTGGCGTTGATCTCGGGATTGCGGATGAGGTGGCGCACCAGCGTGCGATAGAGCGCGGCGACCGCCAGCGTGTCCTCGACGCGGGTGCAGCAATCGGGCGCGCGCAGCTCCAGCGTCGGATATTTGCGCGAGGGCCGGATCGCCCACCAGACATAGCTCGAATCCTCGATGACCCGCGTCTCCACCAGGAGCGCGATATAGTCGTCATATTCGGCTTCGCTGCGGAACAGCTCCGGCAGGCCGGTGCGCGGCAATTCGTCGTAAGCCGCGAGCCGGTAGCCCATCAGGCCGGTCGCGCGCGTCTGCCAGAACGGCGAGGAGGTCGAGAGTGCGATGAGAATCGGCACATAGGGCATGATCCGGCTCATCACGTCGACCCGCCGCGTCAGGTCGTCGAATTCGACATGGACGTGCAGGCCGCAGACGATGTTGCGCTGGCCCAGCATCTGCAGGTCGTGCATGACGCTGTCCGAGCGCGGCGTGTCATTGGCCCGCTGCGTCGCCCAGAGCGCGGTCGGATGGGTGCCCGAGGCCAGAATGGCAAGGCCATGCTCGGCCGCGACCTCGCCGAGCATGGCGCGCATCGCCTTCAGCTCGGTGCGGGCGGTGTCGAAGGACGAATGGACCGAGCTGGTCAGCTCGACCTGCGACTGCAGCAGCTCCCCCTTCAGGCGGTCGCCGAGCCGCTGCTTGGCCGCGTCGAAGAAGGCCGGCGGCATGCGCCGCATCACCGCCTTGGTTTCCGCGTCCACCACGAAGAATTCCTCTTCTATACCGAAACGGCAGGTGTCCGACATGAGTGTCTCCATCTGTTCGGGCACTGAACTGTCGGCGCGTTCCCCTGGTTCCACGGGCCGCGCGGCCGCGACCAGCCCCCGTCTCGTTGGGCCGCGGCGCTGCACAGGCTGAAGCGGGGTGGGGCGAAAATGTGGCCGGAGCGATCACGCGCCGCCTTAGTTTTGTAACCGATTGAAAGATTGCGTGAACTTAAATCGTTTGACTTTTGCCCGAAAAATGCCCGTTCGCGCTGATTTGCGACCTCGTGCCGGCTAAGCCGGTTCGAATCCGCGCTGATGTCGCCATTATTGGCGCCAGTCGCCGAGCGTGCTCTGGACGACCGCCAGCGCCGCGACCGCCGCCGTGTCAGCGCGCAGGATCCGGGGCCCGAGCGACAGGGCGACCGTGTTCGCCCGCCGGCCGATGGCTGCCCGCTCCTCCGGGGCAAATCCGCCCTCGGGGCCGATCAGCACAGCCAGCGGCGCCGGGCTCGCGCCGAGCGGGCGAAGCACGTCGACGGGATTGGCGAGGCTCGCGTCTTCGTCGCAGAAGATGAGGCGCCGCTCCGCCGGCATGGCCGAGAGGACCGTGTCGAGCGGCTGCATCGGCGCGCATGCGGGAACGGTCAGGATGCCGCATTGTTCCGCGGCCTCGATGGCATTGGCCTCGATCCGGTCGGGATTGACCCGGCCGACCTGGGTGTAGCGGGTGGCGACGGGAACGAGACGCGAAGCGCCCATTTCCACCGCTTTCTGCACCATATAGTCCAGCCGCGCCTGTTTCAGCGGGGCGAAGACGAGCCAGAGATCGCCGGCCGGCGTCTGCACCCGCACCTGCGCCTCGACGACCAGCTCGACGGTCTTCTTGGCCGCGCGCCGCAGGGTCGCCCGCCATTCGCCGTGCCGGCCGTCGAAGACGTGCAGTCCCGCGCCGTCGGCGAGCCGCATCACATTGACGAGATAATTGGTCTGGTCGCGGTCACAGGGGATCACGAGACCGGGACCGAGGCTGGTCCGCACGAACAGGCGCGTCGCGCCGAAATCATAGAGCGCCATGAGCGAAATCCCGGCCTTGCGGCAAGCTTTGCCGCCGTCGCGGCCATCCTCCGGGCGCATAGCGCCGGCATCCCGATCTGACAAGGACGGCACCGCGACGGGGCGGCACATTGCCACGATCATGTCGGATTGGTATGGACAATGCCGCTTTTCTTTGAGGTCCGCTCGTCCGCGGACGCCTTCCGGGACCGACTGATGCATCGTTTTCTGCCGAACCGTTCGCTGTTTCTCGGGGTGATGGCCGCGGGTGTCCTCGTCGCCGCCGTGCCGGCGAAAGCCAACGAGATCTGCCAGAACGAGTTCCAGCCGCTGCTGCAGAACCATCAGCGGATCATGCAGCAGACCCAGGCCGCCATGCCGCGCGGCCGGCCGACCTCGTTCGACCAGGCCCGCGCCAATGCCCAGCGCGCCTGCAACGCGCTCGGCACGGCCCAGACCTCGTTCGAGCGCCTGAAGAAATGGGTGACCGACAACGCCGATTTCTGCCAGTTGCCGGAATCGATGGTCAACGACGTCAATAACGGCCTCAACAACGTCACCCGCAACCGGCGGCAGGCCTGCCAGGGCGTCGCCCAGCTCGATCGCCAGGGCCGTCAGGCGGAGGCGGGCGGCGCCAATCCGTTCGGGCCCGGGCCCGGCCGGCGGCCGCAGCTCGACCTGCGCACCCCTGGCGCCTTGTAAGCCACCATGACGATGACCGATGGCCGCGTTGCCGATGCTGTCCGCGGTTCCTGGGTCGACACGATCGCACCGCCGGGCTGGCGCCCCTATCTGAGGCTCGCCCGCGCCGACCGGCCGATCGGTTCCTGGCTCCTGCTTCTGCCATGCTGGTGGTCGGCGGCCTTCGCGGCCATCGCGGCCGGCCAGCCCTTGCCCAATCTCTGGCACATGCTGCTGTTCGCCGTCGGCGCGGTGGCCATGCGCGGCGCGGGGTGCACCTACAACGACCTGGTCGATCGCGACATCGACGCCATGGTCGACCGCACGCGCTCGCGTCCGCTGCCGTCGGGCCAGGTCACGTCGCGACAGGCCAAGCTCTTCCTGATCGGCCAGGTGGTCGTCGGCGCGCTGGTTCTGCTGGCGCTCGCGAGGCCGTTCGCCTGGGCGCTCGGTATCGCCTCGCTTGCGATCGTTGCGGTCTACCCCTTCATGAAGCGCATCACGTCCTGGCCGCAATCAGTGCTGGGCCTGGCCTTCTCCTGGGGCGCGCTGATGGGCTGGGCCGCAGCCTTCGGTCGCCTCGACTGGCCGCCCGTCCTGCTTTATGCGGCCTCGATCCTCTGGGTGATCGGCTACGACACCATCTATGCCCATCAGGACCGCGAGGACGATGCCATTGTCGGCGTCAAGTCGACCGCCCTGCTGTTCGGCGAGCGCACGCCCGTGATCCTGTCCCTGATCTATGCCGGGGCGGTCTTCCTGTTCGCGGCGGCGCTCTGGGCGCTCGGCGGCTCCATCCTCGCCTATTGCGGGCTCGCCGCCTTCGCCCTGCACCTCGCCTGGCAGGTGGCGCGGCTCGACATTTCCGATCCCGACCTGTGCCTGCGGCTGTTCAAGTCCAACCGGGACGCGGGCCTCATCTTTCTCGCCGGCCTGATGGCCGAGGCGGCGCTCCGGGCCGCCGGCTGAGGCCAGCCCCAATCTCGTCCGCTCAGGATCTTTGCGCGCGTGCGGGCACGGCGAGGGCCGGCAGCGCGGCCAGCAGCATGGCGGCGAGGCCCCAGCGCCAGCCGTAGCGATCGACGATCCAGCCGGCGCTGATCGAGGCGGTCGTGTAGCCGATGAGGAAGATCGCGAAGAGCGGCCCGATCACGACGGCAGAGGTTTCCGGGTGCTCGTCGCGGATGAGGAAATAGATCAGATAGGACAGGATGAGCATTCCGGCGCCGACCTGCAGCGCCCGCGCGACGACGAAGGCTTCGAACTGGCCGATGAAGGCCGAGGCGACCGTCAGCGCGGCATAGATCACCAGGAGGGCGTTGAACGCCTTCTGCTGCGGCAGCAGGCGGACGAGGAGGCCGCCGAGCAGGAGCGCGACGAGGGCGGCGATCACGGTGGACTGCCAGGCGAACATGGCGAGTGGCGGCGCAATGGCGAAGCCGACCATCAACTGGGGCAGCATGACCGCGGCCAGATTGACATTGGCGCCGATCAGGAAGGCGCATAGAAGGGCCGCCGCAAAACGCCAAGCCGTCATGGTCCGATCTCCCTGGCCGGAAGCCCGTCAGGCCGCAAGGATGGCCCGTGCCCTGAGGCTGTCCTGATCCATCTGGGCGATCAGTGCATCGAGGCCGTCGAATTTGAGTTCCGGCCGGATATACCCGGCAAAGGCGACATCCACCGGCCGGCCATAGAGGTCGCCGGCGAAATCGAACACGTGCACCTCCAGAAGCGGCGCACCATTGTCGAAGGTCGGCCGGCGGCCGAAGCTCGCCACGGCGTCGTGCCAGGCGCCGTCGAGGCCGAACTTCACCGCATAGATGCCGTGGGCGAGGCCGCAGTCGGGCGCGAGGCGCAGATTGGCCGTGGGATAGCCGAGCGTCCGGCCGCGCTTGTCGCCATGGATCACTTCGGTCGCGATGAACCAGGCATGGCCGAGCAGCCGGTTGGCCTCGTCGATCCGGCCCTCGCTCAGCGCCTGGCGGATCACCGTCGACGATACCGTGGTGCCCCCCTCGCGCAGCGGCGCCATGGTGGTGACGCCAAAGCCATGGGCGGCGCCCGCGGCGACGAGGCTTGCGGCATTGCCGCCGCGGCCGGCGCCATAATGGAAGTCCTCGCCGATCACCACATGGCCGGCCTTCAGCCAGCGGCAGAGAATCTCGTCGACGAAGGCTTCCGCCGAGAGCGCCGCAAAGGCCTTGTCGAAACCGGCGATCGCGACCGCATCGAGCCCGAGCGCCGCCATCAGCCGGATCTTGGCCGGCCCGTCGGCGAGCCGGAACAGCGGCCTGTCGGGTTGAAAGAAGGCGCGCGGATGCGGCTCGAAGGTGAGCACCAGCGCCTTGCGCCCGAGCCGGCGCGCCAGCGCCACCGTCTGCTCGATGACATATCGATGGCCGCGGTGCACGCCGTCGAAATTGCCGATCGCCACGACGCTGCCGGCAAGCGCATCCGGTGCCGGCGCGGCGCGGTCGAGCACGGGAAAGGCCGGGGAAGGCCGCCTCGGCGGCAGGATCAGAGGCATGGAGGCTTGGCTGGGCTTTTGACGGTCACAGGGGCTGGATGCAGCGCGCCGGACCCTGCCGCCGGCGGCCGCCGCCGTCAAGCCGCCGCGGTCAGTTCCAGCCGGGACGGCACGCGCACCCAGGCTTCGCCGTCGAGCACCACGGTGGCATCGACGGCGCATTCGCAGGCCAGCCGCGCCCGCTGGCGGTTCTCGATCAATTCGGCGACCTCGACATGGACACGGACGACGTCGCCAATCTTGACCGGCGCCTTGAAGTTGAGGGTCTGCGACATGTAGACCGCGCCGGGGCCGGGTAGGCGCGTGCCGATGACCGCCGAAATCAGGCTTGCCGTGTAGAGCCCGTGGGCGATGCGCTGGCCGAACCGGGTCTTGGAGGCGTAGAGGTCGCTGAGGTGGATCGGATTCTGGTCGCCGGAAATGTCGGCGAAACCGACAATATCCTGGTCTGTCACGGTCTTCAGCACCAGTTCCGACAGGCCGACCGTCAGGTCCTCGAAGGCCAGGGAGCGAATGGCACGAACGGGCATGGCGTTTCCTCCAGGGGGCGGCAACAATCACCAGTTTCATGCTGCATTGCAATAGGACCAAGGGCGAAGTCCCGCGCTTCGTCCGCCACCGCCGCCGGGCACCGTCGCCATGCGGCGCAATTCGGCTTGTTTTCCGCGCTTCGATGAAGACGAATCAGCCGCATTCGGGGCAATGTCGCGATCGAGCGCAGTCGCACCCGAAACCACCCGCAGCGATTGCAGGCTCCGATCTTCACGCCGGGGGGACGAAGACCGTTACCGATGCCTCGTTCCAGTTCTTTCTTCGTCGCATTCTGCATGGTGACGATCGCCGTCTCCGTGGCCGCGCTGGCCTATCTCGTCGCCCATGTGGAGGCTGGCTTTTCCGCCGCGATCGGCTTCGGCCTGCTGCTCGCCATGGTCATCGGCCACTATGGCGGCCAGCAGGCGACCGACCGTCTCGCGACCGAGGCGCGCATGGCCGAGCTTGCGCGCGCAAATGGCGAGCTGGCCCATGATCTGGCCGAGCTGACCCGCAGGGTGGACCGTTTCGACAGCCTCGCGGTCGATCAGGCCCGTGCCCTGACGGCGCCGCTGTCCGGCGAGATCGGCCAGCTCGGGGCTCTCGTCAAGCAGTTCGCCGAGACGCTGCAGGTGCATGAAGCCGCCATCGTCAGGCTCGGCGCCGCGGCGCAGCCGGCTGCCGCGTCCGCCGCGCAGCCCGCAGTGCAACAAGCCGTTCCCGAGCCGGTGGTCGCGCCGTCCCTCGCCGAGCCTGCCGAACCGGTGCCGGCCACGAATGCCGCCGGGGCAGCGGCGGCGGGCCGGGCGGTGCCGTCACGGCTCATCGAGACGCTGCGCCAGCGCCTCGATCGGGCCGAGCCCCCGCCGGCCGCCGCGGCGGCTTTGCCGCCCGTGTTCGAGGGCCTGACGCGCGCCGAGGCCATCGCCTCGATCAGCGGCGCGATCGACGCGCGCCGCATCGACCTCTACCTCCAGCCGATCGTCACGCTGCCGCAGCGCAAGGTGCGCTGGTATCAGGCCTCCGTCCGGCTGCGCATTGCCGCCGGCGACCTCCTGCAGCCTGCCGAATATCGCGACATCGCCGAGCCTGCCGGACTGATGCCGGCGCTCGACATCGAGACGGTCAGCCGCTGCATCCAGGTGGTCAAGCGGCTCACCTCGCGCAACCGGGATGTCGGGCTCGTCTGCGACATCGCCGGCGCCTCGCTCTCCGACGCCGCTTTCGCGAGCGAGCTCATTGCCCTGCTCGACAGCAACCGTGCGCTCGCCGGTTCGCTGGTGATCGGCCTGCGGCAGGCGACCATGCGCAATCTTGCGCCGCTCGACGGCGAGACGCTCGGCGCGCTGGCCGATCTCGGCTTCCGTTTTGCGCTGGACGCGGTCACCGACCTCCGGTTCGAGCCGCGGGACGTCGCGGCCCAGGGCTTCCGTCAGGTCAAGGTGCCCGCCGACCTGCTGCTCGGCCATCCGGGCCAGGTCGGCACCGCGATCCATCCGGCCGATCTCGCCGGCCTGTTCGCGCGCTACGGCGTCGACTTCATCGTCGAGGGCGTGGAAAGCGAGCCGCAGGTGGTCGACCTGCTCGATCACGACGTCCGGTTCGCCCAGGGCGCGCTGTTCTCGCCGGCGCGGCCGGTCCGCGCCGAAGTGCTCGGCGAAACCGTGGCGCTGCCGGCAGCCGCAATCGCTCGGCGCGGCCGCGCTCGCGCATGGCGCTGTCGGCGCGCTGCGCGAGCCGCGCCGAGCCGGCGGCATCGGCCAGGGGCTGCGCGCGCTGATCCGCGACCGGTCCTGACCGGCCGCCGCCGAGACGAGCATCTTTGCGATGGCGCACCCCGCTGACGGGGTGCGAATCTCGGGGCGGTTCCGCTAGGATGGGGCCATGCCCGTTCGCCAACTGCCCGAAGGCGTCGTCAACAGAATTGCCGCCGGCGAGGTCGTCGAGCGGCCGGCAGCGGTCGTCAAGGAACTGGTCGAGAACGCCATCGATGCCGGCGCCACCCGCATCGACGTGCTGATCGGCGGCGGCGGTCGGCGCCTGATCCGGGTCGCTGACGACGGCGCGGGGATGGTGCGAGCCGATCTCGAGCTCTGCGTCGAGCGCCATGCCACCTCCAAGCTGACCGGCGAGGACCTGCTCGATATCCGCACGCTCGGCTTCCGCGGCGAAGCGCTGCCCTCGATCGGCGCCGTGGCGACGCTGACCATCACCAGCCGCCATGCCGACGAGCCTCACGCCTGGGCGCTGACGGTCGATGCTGGAGCCAAGGGAGCCTGCGCGCCCGCGGCGCTCGCCCGCGGCACGCGCGTCGAGGTCGAGGATCTTTTCCATGCGACGCCGGCGCGGCTGAAATTCCTGAAGAGCAACCGGGCCGAAACTGCGGCCATCGGCGACGTCTTCAAGCGTCTGAGCCTCGCCCATCCGACGATCGCTTTTTCGCTTGCCGACGACGAGGCCGGCACGCGCAACTATGCCGCCCAGGCCTTCGGCGAAGCCGGGCTGCTCGCCCGGATCGGCGACGTCATGGGCCGCGATTTCGCCGACAACGCGATGGCCCTGGACGTGTCGCGCCATGGTGTCCGGCTGTTCGGCTTCGCCGGTCTGCCGACCTTCCACAAGGCGACCGCGGCGGCCCAGTTCCTGTTCGTCAACGGCCGCCCGATCCGCGACCGGCTGGTGCTCGGCGCCCTGCGCGGGGCCTATGCCGACGTGATGCCGCGCGATCGCCATCCGGCGGTGGCACTGTTCATCGAGCTCGACCCGCACGAGGTCGACGTCAATGTCCATCCGGCCAAGACCGAGGTGCGTTTCCGCGATTCCGCGCTGGTGCGTGGCCTGATCGTCAACGCGATCAGGGATGCCATCGGCCGCGCGGCGCCAACGACCGCCTCGACGATCGGGGCGGCGACGATCACGGCCTTCCGCCTGCCGGCCGGCCGTAGCGCGCCGCCGCGCGGCTGGGACTGGCGCCAGTCGCCCGCACGCCCTGCCGGCGGTTTCGCCGCGCCGGGCCAGGCGGCCTTCGCCGTCGCCGCGCCGGATGCCGCGCAGGCGGGCCTGGTCCAGCAGAGCCTCGCCATGGATTTCGCGCCCAGCGCCGATGCCAGGGCGAACGCGGCGGCACCGGAAGCCGACGATCTCGACCGGCCGCTCGGCGCGGCACGGGCCCAGCTTCACGGCACCTATGTCCTGGCCCAGACCCGTGACGGTCTCGTCATCGTCGACCAGCACGCGGCCCACGAACGCCTGGTCTACGAGCGCCTGAAGCGGCAGATGGCCGAGACCGGCATCGCCCGCCAGGCCCTGCTGATCCCGGTCGTGGTCGAGCTCGATCCGGCCGATGCCGCCCGCCTGCTCGGCCGGGCGGATGATCTCGGCCGCTTCGGTCTGGTCATCGAGGGCTTTGGTCCGGGCGCCGTCGTGGTGCGCGAGACGCCCGCCCTGCTCGGCGAGGTCGACGCCGAGGCCCTGACCCGCGATCTCGCCGAACATCTCGCCGAATGGGATACGACCGACCCCCTGGAGCGGCGCCTGCTGTCGGTCGCCGCGACCATGGCCTGCCACGGCTCGGTCCGGGCCGGGCGGCTCCTGAAGCCCGCGGAGATGAACGCCCTTCTGCGCGAGATGGAGGCGACCCCGGGTTCGGCCCAGTGCAACCACGGCCGCCCGACCTCGGTATCGCTGTCGCTCGGCGATATCGAACGGCTGTTCGGCCGGCGGTAGGGAAGATCGTCGTGGTCGGCTCGAAGGAACCGACACGGCGCAGTATCATCACGGGCTTGGGGATGATGCCGATGGTCGAGATCTTGACGGGCAAGCCGGCGCGCGCGGAGGCCTGGCAGAGAGTTGCGCCGGAAGCGGCCGGTTTTGCCGCCGATCTCGAAGCCCGGCTCGACCGGGCGCTGACCAATGGCGACGTCTGGAACCTGCACGGCGTCGTCGTCCTGCGCGGCGGGCGGATCGTGCTCGAGCGCTATTTCGACGGCCACGACAATGCGCGCGGCGAGGATCTCGGCCACATCGCCTTCGGGCCCGGCACACTGCACGATGTCCGCTCCTGCTCGAAGAGCATTGTCGGGCTCGCCTATGGCATAGCGCTGGGCCAGGGCAAGGTGCCGCCGCCGGAGGCGCCGCTGTTTTCCGTCTTTCCCGAATATGCCGATCTGGCGCGCTCGGACGGACGCGACCGCCTGACCATCCAGCATGTCCTGACCATGACCATGGGCACGGACTGGGACGAGTCGAGCCTGCCCTATTCGGATCCGGCCAACAGCGAGATCGCCATGGATCTCGCCGCCGACCGCTATCGCTACATCCTTGAACGCCGCGTCGTCACGCCGCCCGGCGCCTATTGGACCTATTCGGGCGGCGCGACGGCGCTCATCGCCCGCATCATCGCCAAGGGAACCGGCCAGTCGGTCCATGCCTTCGCGCGCGAGCATCTGTTCGACCCGCTCGGCCTCGGCCCGACAGGCTGGGCGGCGACCGCCAGGGGCGAGCCCTTCGCCGCCTCCGGGGCGCGCATGACGCCGCGTGATCTCGCGCTGATCGGCACGATGATGCTGGCCGGCGGCAAGGCCGGCGGGCGGCAGGTCGTCCCGGCCGAGTGGATCGCCCGGCTGACCACGCCGGTCGTCAGCGCCGACGAATTGCGCCGCTACGGCTATCAATGGTGGATCATCGACATTGCCTTCGGCGCGCCGAAGGGCTGGGCGCCGGGCCGGCTCGAACGCATGTGGTCGGCCATGGGCGAGGGTGGCCAGCGGCTGTTCATCATTCCCGCGCTGGATCTCGTCATCGCCATCACCGCCGGCAACTACCTGCAGTCGGACCAGTGGAAGCCGCCGACCTACATCCTGCGCGAGGTGGTGCTGGCGAGCGTCGTCTGAGGCTGGCCGACCGGCACCGCGCCATGGTCACGGATCGGCGATCGCATCGTTCACGAGCTCGGCCGGGCTCGACCCGAGCGCCAGGGTCAGCCGCCGCTTCACCTCGTCCTTGATCGGCTCGCAGGCGGCCAGGATGTCCGCGGCCTTCAGGAAATCGAGGACACGGAACTGCTCCACCGGGGGTCTCAGATGGATGGTTGGCCGATGCGTGGCGAGCTTGGCGCCGCTCAGCGCCTGCATCATCAGCACGACCGCGCCGAACAGGGCGTCCAGCGGCCCGGGCACGGTGTCGTCGATGACGCCGCAATGGGACGAGCCGTCGAGGACATCCACCGCCAGGACGATGTCGGCGCTGACACGGTCGACCGGCACGGGATTGAGGATGCCGCCGTCGACCAGCACGCGCCCCTCGTGGACGACCGGCCTGAACGCGCCGGGGATGGCCATGGAGCCCGCTACCGCCGGGATCAGCGGTCCGTCGGCATAGCCGATGTCGACGCGGGCATGATAGTCGGTCGCGACCACGGTCAGCGGAATGGCGAGATCTTCGAGCAGGACCGGCACGGCCGGCGGCAGGAACACCCGGAGGAACAGCTCCGGGTCGATCAGGACCGGGTTGGTCAGGCCGGAGCGGATGAGGTCGGCGAAGCGCCCGACGCGCGCCGACATCAGCCGGCGCAGCACGTCCGGCCGCACCTGCAGCATGTCGAGGCCATAGGCGCGGATCTCGCGCCCGGTCATGCCGGCGCAATAGCAGGCGCCGATGATCGCGCCGATCGAGCTGCCGGCGACGACTTCGGGGCGGATGCCCATTTCGTCCAGCGCCTCGATGACGAGGATATGCGCAAGCCCCTTGGCGCCGCCACCGCCCAGCACCAGGGCGAAAGGGGCGGCCGGAAACCCCGCCGTCCTGCGGCCGGAAAGGGAACCCTGGTCATCCACGCCCGCAATGCTAGCGCGGATCCGCGAGGCCGGCTAGCGACGGATGCGTGATCGATTGAGCTTGGCGCCCATTTGGCTTAGCCCTTTGGGGAGGCCCTGCCTTTCGCAAGTCCGGTCTTTTCAAGTCCGGCCTTGCCAGTTTCGGCCTTCCAGGTTCCGCCGTACCGAGTCCGGCTTTCTTCGTGAGATGGTGCCCGCCCATGGCCAGTCCTGTTCAGTTCGATCCCGCGGCCTTCGATCCCGCCAATGCGCCGACGGATGCCCTCGCGGTCAATGCGGCGATCCTGAAGCGCATGGCGAGCTGGGACACCTGGGGGGCGCCGATCGAGGAGATCCGCAAGCTGAGGCGCGAGGGCAACGGGCCGTTCCCGCCGCCCGTCGTGTCCGGGCGCGCCGAGGCGATCGAGATCGACGGCAAGCACGGGCCGATCACGCTGCGCGTCATCGCACCGTCGCGGCCGAAAGGGGTCTATCTGCACCTCCACGGCGGCGGCTGGACGGTCGGTACCGCCGACATGCACGACATGGCGCTGGAGCGCCTTGTCGACAGGACGGGCGTCGCCTGCATTTCCGTGGACTATCGGCTGGCGCCGGAACATCCCTATCCGCAGGGGCCGGACGACTGCGAAAGCGCCGCGCTCTGGCTCGTCCGCGAGGCCAAGCGGCGGTTCGGCACGGATCGCCTGGTCATCGGCGGCGAGAGCGCGGGGGCCCATCTGTCGGCGGTCACGCTGCTGCGCCTGCGCGACCGCCACGGCCTGACCCCGTTCCGGGGCGCCAACCTCCATGCCGGCTGCTACGATCTGGCGCTGACGCCTTCGGCGCGCCGGTTCGGCGCGGAAAAGCTGATCCTGAACACGCGTGACATCGAAATGTTCGTCCGCCACTTCCTGCTGCACGGCGGCGACGTCAGGAGCCCCGACATCTCGCCGCTCCATGCCGATCTGAAGGGCATGCCGCCGGCGCTGTTCACTGTCGGCACGCGTGACGCGCTGGTCGACGACAGCCTGTTCATGGCAGCGCGCTGGGCCAGCGCCGGCAACAGCGCCAGTCTCGAAGTCTATCCGGCCGGCTGTCACGTCTTCATCGGCTTCCCGGGCTCCAACACCGACAAGTGCCTTGCCCGCATCGACCGCTTCGTCGCCGAGGCCTGTGCCTGACGCCCGATGCCGGGCTATTCCGCCGCCTGCTTGCGCACCCGCCACTGGGCGAGCAGCGCCCGCAGCGCGGCGGGCTTCAGCGGCTTGTTGAGCAGGTAGACGTTCTTCTCCTGCGCCCGGTCGCGCACTTCGGGGGTGCGGTCGGCGGTCACCAGAATGGCCGGCAGGCTCGCGCCGAACCGCCAGCGCAGCTGCATGACGACGTCCAGCCCGTTGCCCTCGTCGAGATGGTAGTCGACGATCAGCACGTCGGGGATCGCCAGGGTCTCGTTCAGCTCCTCATGGGCCGTGCGCCAGCTCGAGGCGGTCAGCGTCCGGCAGCCCCAGCCGGTCAGCAGGGCGCGCATGCCCTCCAGGATCTTCGGCTCGTTGTCGATGGCGAGCACCACCAGCCCGTCGAGCGGCGCGGCGGGCAGCGGCGTCGGCGCCGGACCGGCCGCGACCGCCGGCAGGGCAGGCGCCACCGGCACCTCGACCGCGAAGACCGAGCCCTTGCCGATCTTCGAGCGCACGGTCAGCCTGTGGTCGAGCACGCGGGCGATGCGCTCGACGATGGACAGGCCGAGCCCGAGGCCGCGCGCCGCCTTGGCGCCCTGTTCGAGGCGCTGGAACTCCTGGAAGATGATGCGCTGCTTGTTGTTCGGGATGCCCGGCCCGCTGTCGTGCACCTGCAGCGACAGCCGGTTGCCGCGGCGCCGGCAGCCGACCAGCACGCCGCCGCGCGCTGTATATTTGATCGCGTTGGAAACCAGGTTCTGCAGCAGCCGGCGCAACAGGCGCCGATCTGAGCGCACGGCCAGCGCCGACGGAATGAAGGTCAGCGTGAGGCCCTTCTGCTTGGCGATCGGCGAGAACTCGACCGCAAGCTGGCGGAACAGGTCGTCGATGCGGAAGCTGGTCACCTCCGCCTTCATGGCCCCGGCATCGAGCCTGGATATGTCGAGCAGTGCGCCGAGGATCTCCTCGACGGCCTCCAGCGAAGCGTCGACATTGTCGACGAGGTCGGCGTCGGCGCTGTCGCCGCGCCGTTCGACGAGGCTCGTCGTATAGAGGCGCGCGGCGTTCAGCGGCTGCAGGATGTCGTGGCTTGCCGCCGCCAGGAAGCGCGTCTTCGACAGGTTCGCCTCGTCCGCCTCGGCCTTCGCCTGCGCCAGCTCCGCGTTCAGCCGCGTCAGCTCTTCGGTACGCTCGCGCACGCGCCGCTCCAGCGTCTCGTTGACGCGTTCGAGTTCGTCGGCGGCGTCGACGCTGGCGGTGACATCGGTGAAGGTGGTCACGACGCCGCCGTCGGGCAGCTGCGCGGCGCGGATCTCGATCACCAGGCCGAGGCGGGCGAGGCGCTCGATCTGCGGCTCGGTGGCGGTCAGGAGCCGCTCGGCACGCTCGGCGACCAGGGTTTCGACATCGCCTTCGCCGAACTCGCCGCGCATGGCGAGCCCGCGCAGCACGGCGTCGAAGCCGGCGCCGATATGCAGGCTCTCGGGCGGCAGGGCCAGGACTTCGGCGAAAGGCCGGTTCCAGACCATCAGCTTGCCGTCGCGGTCGAACACGCTGACCCCCTGGCGGGCATGTTCGAGCGCGGTCTGCAGCACTTCGCGATTGTACTGCATGGCGGCATTGGCATCGTCGAGCAGCTTGAGCGCGTCGGTGCTCGACACCGAGCGCTTCTTCAGGAGCAGCGACAGGACGAGGCGGGAGGAGGCCGTGCCGATGGCCGAGGCCAGCAGCCGCTCGGCATAGCGCAGCAGCTCGATATCGGCTTCGGCGCCGCCTTCGAACGGCGTGCCGCGCTCCCGGGCGTAGCTGGCGAAGGCGGCGTTGGTGCGCTCCGGGCCGAGATAGCGGCTGACCGTGCCGCGCACCTCGTCGACGGTGACCGCCGAGCGCCACAGGCGGAAGCTCGGCGCATAGGCCAGGGGCCCGCTCGGCATGAAGATATTGGCCTGCAGCGCCTCGATCGCGATGGGGCGGCGCGACAGCGAGCCGATCAGGAAGACGCCGGTATTGATCAGCAGCGACCAGAACACGCCATGGGCGAGCGGCGGCAAGCCGGTGAGGCCGAACAGCTCCTGAGGCCTCAGCGTCGCGATGCCGAGGGGGCCCGAGGCGACCAGGGTGCGGCCGATGCCGCCACTTTCGGCAAGCATCGGCACGAGCAGCGTATAGGTCCAGATGGCGAGGCCCACCGCCATGCCCCAGGCGGCGCCCCGGGCATTTGCGCGCTGCCAGAACATGCCGCCGAAAAAGGCGGGGGCGAGCTGGGTGACCGCGGCGAAGGACAGGAGGCCGATCGAGGCGAGCTGGGCGTCGCCGGCAACGTGATAGTAGAGATAGGCGGCGATCAGCACGGCCAGGATGATGGTGCGGCGGATCTTCAGGACGGTCGATCCGAGATCGCCGCGTCCGCCGGTGGCGCTCGCGTCCGACGGCAGCTGGCCGCGCAGCTTCAGGAGCGAGGGGATCACGACGTCGTTGGAGATCATGATCGACAATGCGACCGAGGCGACGATGACCATGGCGGTGGCCGCCGACAGGCCGCCGATGAAGCCGGCGAGCGTCAGGAGGCCGTTGTCACGCGACAGCGGCAGCAGCAGCAGCGTCATGTCGCTGTCGAAACTGCCCGACGGGAACAGGATGAGGCCGGCAAGCGCAATCGGCACCACGAACAGGTTGATCGCGATGAGGTAGATCGGGAACAGCCAGGCCGCGCGCCTGACCTCGCTGACCGAATAGCTCTCGACCACCACGACGTGGAACATGCGTGGCAGCAGAATGGAGCAGACGAAGGCCAGCACGCTCATCGCCAGGAACGTGCTGAAGTCCGGCCAGCGCAGCGTCGAGGCGAGAATGGCGGGGCGGGCGACCGCCTGGGCGAACAGGTCGCCGAAGCCGTCGAACATCACATAGGTCACATAGACGCCGATGGCGAGGAACGAGACGAGCTTGACGAGCGATTCCGCCGCCACCGCCAGCATCAGGCCGTCCTGGTGTTCGGTCGCGTCGGCATGGCGCGTGCCGAACAGCATGGCGAAGGCGGCCATGGCCATGGCGACCAGCAGGGCGAGGTCGCCGAAGAACGGCAGGTCGTGGGTGATATTGCCGATATCGGACGGCTTGATGGTGGTCAGCAGCGAGGACGAGACGGCCTTCAGCTGCAGGGCCACATAGGGGATCGTGCCGACCGTGACGATCAGGCAGACCATGGCTGCGACCGCCTGGCTCTTGCCGTAGCGGGCGCCGATGAAGTCGGCGACGGAGGTGATGTTCTGCGTCTTCGCGATGCGCACCATGCGCGTGACCAGCGGCCAGAACAGGCCGAACATGAGGATCGGGCCGACATAGATCGCCAGGAAATCGAAGCCGCTGCGCGCGGCGAGGCCGACCGAGCCGAAGAAGGTCCAGGACGTGCAGTAGACGGCGAGCGACAGGGGATAGATCCAGGCCCGGCTGACGACGGTGCGGCCCTGCGCCTTCAGGCGATCGCCGATATAGGCAACCAGGAACAGCCCGCCGAGATAGGCGAGCGCCGTGACGATGATGACGAAGCCCAAAGTCATTGACTGACCCGGCCCTTTCCTGTCGCCGCTGCATCCGCCCGACAGGGCGCGACCCGCCGGTTTTGCTGGCAAACCGACTTCATCACGGCGGCCGCCGGCTGTCCAATATCCGTTGCCGCACCGCCACGGCGGCTCTGCGGTTGCCGAATGCCGGCTCCGCCGCACGCCATAACACGTTGCAAGTGCCGCCGAATCCGCCAAACGTAGCGCGGCCAGGCGCGCGGCGCGCCCGGCCGCGTTCACCGGCAGGAGGGCTGGATGCTCAAGGAATTCAGGGAGTTCGCGCTCAAAGGCAATGTCGTCGATCTCGCCATCGGTGTGATCATCGGCGCAGCCTTCGGCAAGATCGTCGATTCGCTGGTCGGCGACATCTTCATGCCGATCATCGGCGCGATCATCGGCGGCCTCGATTTCTCCAACTATTTCATCGGGCTCAGCAAGGCCGTGACGGCCGGCAACCTCGTCGACGCCCAGAAGCAGGGCGCCGTCCTCGCCTATGGCAAGTTCATCACCGTCGCGCTGAACTTCGCGATCATCGCCTGGATCCTGTTCATGCTGGTCAAGGCGATCAACCGCCTGAAGAAGCAGCAGGCCGCTGCGCCGGCCGAGCCGGCTGCCCCGCCGGCCGACATTGCGCTGCTCACCGAGATCCGCGACCTGCTCAAGAAATAGCCGGCGCCGACGCCTGCCGCCGGTTCAATCCCGGCGCGCGATGACGAGCTGGGTGTCGCCCGCGCTTCGCCGTTCCTCGACGGCGAAGCCGGCGGGCAGGTCGAGCGCCGCGTCCGCAGTCTCCTCGACGACGACGAGCGCGCCGGGGCTGAGCCAGCCGCCGTCGCGCGCCGAGGCGAGCGCCCGTTCGGCAAGACCCTTGCCGTAGGGCGGATCGCAGAACATCAGCGTGAACGGCTCGAAGGGCGCGACCGTCCCGAGGCGCGTCGCATCGCGCCTGAGCACATTGGTGACGCCCGACAGGCCGAGCGCGTCGATATTGCCCCGGATGATGCCGCGCGCCTCCGTGCCCTGATCGACCAGCGCCGCGAAAACCGCGCCGCGCGAGAGCGCTTCCAGGGCGAGAGCCCCCGTGCCGGCGAACAGGTCGATGACCCGCGCGCCCGCGCAGGCATCGCCATAGCCATGGGCCAGCACGTTGAACAGGCTCTCGCGCAGGCGGTCTGAGGTCGGGCGGATGGCGTCCGACTTCGGTCCGGCGAGCGTGCGCCCCTTGAAACGGCCGCCGACGATGCGCACGCCTCAGCGCTCCCGCTTGCCTCCGCCCGGCCGGCCGCCGGGCGGACGCCCCTTGCCGAACGGCTTGCCGCCGCCCGGCCGGTCGCCGCCCGGGCGATCGCCGCGCTTGCCGCCGAAGCCCTTGCCGCCGAAATCCCGGCCGCCGAAGTCCTTGCCGCGGTTCGGCCGGTCGCCGAACGAGCGCTCGCCGCGCGGCTTGAAGCCGCGATCGGGACGATCGCCGTCGCGCTTGCCGAACGGCCGGTCGCCCTTCGCGCGGAAATCGCGGTCGGGGCGGTCGCCGAACGAGCGTTCGCCACGCGGCTTGAAGTCGCGGTCGGGGCGGTCGCCGAACGAGCGTTCGCCGCGCGGCTTGAAGTCGCGGTCCGGGCGGTCGCCAAACGAGCGTTCGCCCCTCGGCTTGAAGTCGCGGTCGGGGCGGTCGCCAAACGAGCGCTCACCCCGCGGCTTGAAGCCCCGGTCGGAGCGGTCGCCGAACGAGCGCTCGCCACGCGGCTTGAAGCCGCGATCCGGCCGGTCGCCGAACGAGCGCTCGCCGCGCTCCTCGAAACGGCGCGGCCTGTCGCGGAACCCGCGGTCGTCCCGGCCAGCATCGCGGTCGCGCGCCGGCGCCTCGTCGCCGCCGACCCGCTCGAAGCGGACGCGACGGCCCTTGGAATCGGTCAGCGGCGCGCCGCGCTTGAACGTGCGCTCGCCGTCATCGCGCGCGCTCCGGGCCCGGTCGCCCTTGAAGCCCGGTCGCGCCTTGTGGATCGGGCCGGCATCGGTGGCCTCGCCGTCGCGCCAGATGCGGGCGCGCGAGCCGAAGCGATGTTCGGGGCTCTTGCCGCGCGGCCGGTCGTCCTCGCCGTCCCGCTCGAACCGCCGGTCGCGTCCGAACCGGCCGCCGCGCTCGTCGTCGCGTCCGAACCGCGAGGGACGGCCGTCGCGATCGCCGAACCGGCCCGGCCGGTCCCCCCGGCCCATGTCGCGCTGCGGCCGTTCGCCGCGTGCTTCGAACCGGGCCGGCCGGTCGTTGCGGCTGCGCCGCTCCTCGCGCTCGCCGATCCGCTCGAACACCGGGCGGTCGAACTCGACGCCCGCCAGCTCGGCCAGGTCCTCGCCGAGCTGATCGCGCAGCACCCGCGTCTTGATTTCCTCGACCTCGCCCTCGGCGAGCTCGCCGAGCTGGAACGGGCCGAAGGACACGCGGATCAGCCGGTTGACGTCGAGGCCGATGGCGCCGAGCACATTCTTGACCTCGCGGTTCTTGCCCTCGCGCAGCGACAGCGTCAGCCAGCTGTTGGTGCCCTGGACGCGGTCGAGCTCGGCCTCGATCGGTCCGTATTCGATGCCGTCGACCTCGATGCCGCCGCGCAGCCGGTCGAGCGTCGCCTGGTCGATGATGCCATGGGCGCGCACCCGATAGCGGCGCAGCCAGCCCGTGGCCGGCAGGGCCAGAACCCGCGCCAGGCCGCCGTCATTGGTCAGCAGCAGCAGGCCCTCGGTGTTGATGTCCAGCCGGCCGACGGTGATGACGCGCGGCAGGTCTTCGGGCAGGCGCTCGAAAATGGTCGGCCGGCCCTCGGGATCACTGGTCGTGGTGACGAGGCCCGCCGGCTTGTGGAACAGCCAGAGCCGCGTGCGCTCGCGCTCGGGGAGCTTCTCGCCATCGACCAGGATGACGTCCTGCGGGGTGACGTTGAGCGCGGGCGAGGTCAGCACCTCGCCATTGACGCTGACCCGGCCGGCTTCGATCCATTCCTCGGCCTCGCGGCGCGAGCAGAGGCCGGCGCGGGCGAGCACGCGGGCGATCCGCTCCTCGCCGCGATTGACCGGCTCGACCTCGCGGTCGCGGCTGCGCGGCACGCTGTTGCGGTCGCGATTGCCGCGCACATCGTTCCAGTCGCGCCGCGGCCGGTCGCCACGCTCCTCGAAGCGGCGGGGCCGCTCGTCGCGGTCGCCGAAGCGGCGCGGGCGCTCGTCGCGGCCGCCGCGCCTGCCGTCGCGGTCGTCGAACCGGCCGCGTGCCTCGTCGCGCTCGCGCGGCGCCCGCTTGGCCGGCTCGAAGCCGGCCTCGGCGGCGAGCGCCTTGACCACCGGATCCTCGTCGATGTCGTCGAGAAATTCGGGAAGCTCCGCCGGGGGCTCGACGGCCTTGGCCGCGCGCTTCGGTTTGGCCTCGGCTTTCGGTGCGGTGCGCTCTGCCGGCTCGGCCTCGGCCGCGTCGGCTTCGGCCTTTGGCGCGGTCTTGCGGGCCTTCTTCGCCGGGGCCGGCTCTTCCGCCACGGTGGTGGCAGCCGCGGCCTTGCGCGTGGTGCGCTTCGGCGCCGCCTCGACGGCCTCGGCGGCCGCGACAGCGTCCTTCTTGGCACGCTTCGGCTTCATCGTCGGCTCGTTCGCGGCCTCCGGTGCGGCGGCCTTGGCGGCGCGCTTCGGCTTGGCGTCGGCCACGGCGGGCGCGGCCGCGACGGCCTTGGCAGGGGCCTTGGTCCTGGTCGCCTTGGCGGCCGCCGGTGTCTCGGCGCTCACCGCCTTGGCCCTGGCCTTGGTCGCCTTGACCTTGCCGGTTTCGGTGGTTTCGGCGCTGGTCTGGGCCGGTTCGGAAACGGTTTTCCGCGTCCGGCTCGGGGCCGGACGATCATCGTCGCGCTTGCGGGGCATGGGGATCTCGTGAGAAGCGGTTGTCGCGGCGCCTTCAGGCGTGCGCGGCCGGGTGCCCCGGCAGGAACCGGCGCCTTTAGCACAGCGATGAGGAAATGGCGAGAGACAGCAGGGACGCCGCGCCGACGCCGATGGATCTCGCGCTGCGGGAGGCCGAGCTCGCCGCCGAGCGTGGCGAGGTTCCGGTCGGCGCGGTGATCGTGCGCGACGGCGTCGTCCTGGCGCGCGCCGGCAACCTGACGCTGGGCCTGAAGGACCCGACCGCCCATGCCGAGATCCTGGCGATCCGGGCCGCCGCCGCCGCGCTCGGCTCCGAGCGGCTCATCGACTGCGATCTCTATGTCACCCTCGAACCCTGTCCGATGTGCGCCGGCGCCATATCCTTCGCCCGCATCCGCCGGCTCTATTACGGCACGGGCGATCCGAAGGGCGGAGCCGTCGATCATGGCGTCCGGCTCTATGGCGACGCCACCTGCCATCACCGGCCCGAGGTCTATGGCGGCATCGGCGAGACGGCGGCCGCGGCCTTGCTGAAGGATTTCTTCCGCAGCCGGCGCTGACGCCTCGAACCGAAGTCCGTCCCGGGCTCGATATCGGACGGCGAACGTCCAAATTCGGGCACGAGGCGGGCGGCAGCCCTGCCGCCGGCGGCTGGACAGGCAACGTCCCGGCTGCTGCAATCGGCGCGGTCAAAGGCAGGGCACGGCATGAGAACCATCCGCATCGGCGCCGGCGCCGGCTATTCCGGCGATCGGATCGAACCGGCGGTCGAACTCGCCGAACAGGGCGCGCTCGACTACCTTGTATTCGAATGCCTGGCCGAGCGCACGATCGCCCTGGCGCAGGCCGCCCGCCTGAAAGATCCCGATGCCGGTTTCGACCCGCTGCTCGAAGCGCGCATGCGCGCCGTGCTGCCGGCCGCCGCCGCGCGCGGCGTCCGGATCGTCACCAATATGGGCGCGGCCAATCCGCTCGCCGCCGCGGCCAAGGTGCGTGAGACCGCCCGGGCGCTCGGGCTCGGCCATCTGCGCGTGGCGGCCGTCACCGGCGACGACGTCCTGGACGAGGTCAAGGCCGGCACCTATCGCGCGCTGGAGACCGGCCTCGTGGTGGCCGAGCTCGGCAACCGCATCGTGTCGGCGAACGCCTATCTCGGCGCCGCGCCGATCGCCGCGGCCCTGGCGGCGGGCGCCGACATCGTCGTCACCGGCCGGGTCGGCGATCCCGCGCTCTATCTCGGGCCGCTGGTTCACGAATTCGGCTGGGCGCTGGACGACTGGGACGCGCTCGGCCGCGGCACGCTCGCCGGACATCTCCTGGAATGCGCCGGCCAGATCACCGGCGGCTATTTCGCCGATCCCGGGGTGAAGGACGTGCCGGGCCTTGCCCGCCTCGGCTTCCCGATCGGCGAGATCGACGCCGAGGGCGGCATCGTCATCGGCAAGGTCGACGGCAGCGGCGGCCTGATCACGCCGGCGACCTGCAAGGAGCAGGTGCTCTACGAGGTGCACGACCCCTCGGCCTACTACCAGCCCGACGTGGTCGCAGACTTCTCCGCGGTCCGCGTCACGCCGGTCGGGCCCGACCGGGTCCGGGTCGAAGGTGCGCGCGGCCGGCCGAAGACCGGCCTCGTCAAGGTGTCGGTCGGTTATGTCGACGGCTTCGTCGGCGAAGGCCAGATCTCCTATGCCGGGCCCGGCGCGCTCGGCCGCGCCAGGCTGGCGCGTGACATCGTGCGCGAGCGGCTGGCGCTGACGGCTGTCGCGGCGAGCGAGCTGCGCTTCGACCTGATCGGCCTCGATGCCCTGCATGGCGAGGCGCGGGCGGCCGGCGCGGCCGAGCCTTACGAGGTCCGCCTGAGGGTCGCGGGGCGCACCGACAGCCTCGCCGAGGCGGTGCGGATCGGCGGCGAGGTGGAGACCCTCTACACCAACGGCCCGGCTGGCGGCGGCGGCGTGACGCGATCGGCGCGCGAGGTCATGGCGGTGCTTTCGGTGCTGCTGCCGGAGGCGAAGGTCTCGCCCGCCGTCACCATGCTGGAGCCCTGAGCAATGAAGCTGCGCGCCATTGCCCATTCCCGCACCGGCGACAAGGGCAACATATCGAACATTTCGCTGATCGCCTTCGACGAGGCCGACTATCCGCACCTCGTCCGCCATGTCACCGCCGAGCGTGTGCGCGCCCATTTCGCCGGCATCGTCCACGGCCGGGTGACGCGTTACGAAATTCCGAGCCTCGGGGCGCTGAACTTCGTGCTCGAGGAAGCGCTCGGCGGCGGCGTCACCCGCTCGCTGGCGCTCGATGCCCATGGCAAGGGCCTGAGCTCGGCCCTGCTCGATCTCGATATACCGGACCCGGCGGAGGAAGCCTGAACCTCACGAAGCCGAGCGTTCGCCCGCCGCGCGTTCCCAGGCGATCATCCGCGTCATCAGGATCACCGGCACGAGCCCGATGGCGACGATGACCAGCGCGCCGGTCGAGGCCTGGGCGAGCCGCTCGTCGGAGGCGAGGTTGTAGACGCGCACGGCGAGCGTATCGAAATCGAAGGGCCGGATGATCAGGGTTGCCGGCAGCTCCTTCAGGGTGTCGACGAAGACGACCAGGGCGGCGGTCAGAAGTGAACGGCGCAGCAGCGGCGCGTGCACGCGGAAGGCTACCCCGTAGGGCGTCTCGCCGAGCGTGCGCGCGGCGGCGTCGAAGGTTGCGGGGATCTTGTGCAGGCCGGCCTCGACCGGTCCGACGGCGACCGCCAGGAAGCGCACGAGATAGGCGTAGAGCAGCGCCACGGCCGTGCCGGACAGGACGAGGCCGGTGCCCGCGCCGAAAGTCGCCCTGGCCCAGCCGTCGAGCGCATTGTCGAAGGCGCCGAGCGGCACGAGGATGCCGACCGCGATCACCGTGCCCGGCACGGCATAGCCGATGCTGGCGATGCGGATCGCGGTCGTGCTGGCAAGGCCGGGGGCGAGCCGTGCGGCATAGGCGACGAGGCCGCCGATCCCCGCGGTCAGCACGGCGGCGGCGCCGGCCAGCACGAAGGAATTGCGCGCATAGGTCAGGAAGCGGGCGCCGAGCAGGGGATCGCCGCCATCGGCGTGCAGCCTGATCAGCGCCGCGACCGGAATGGCGAAGCCGGCCAGCACCGGCAGGGCGCAGGCGAGCATCGCGCCGGCCGCGGCCGGCGGCTTCAGCTGCAGCGGCACCAAACGCCGGTGGCGGCGGGCGCCGCAGCTGAACCGCCGGCCGCGCCGCGCGCCGTGCTCGATCGCGACCAGCGCCAGCACAAAGATCAGCAGGGCGGTGGCGAGCTGCGACGCGGCGACCCGGTCGCCCATGCCGAACCAGGTGCGGTAGATCGCGGTGGTGAAGGTGGTGACGCCGAAATATTCCACCGTGCCGAAATCGGCCAGAGCTTCCATCAGCGCCAGCGCCACGCCGGCGGCAATGGCGGGCCTCGCCATGGGCAGGCCGACCCGGAAGAAGGCGCCCCAGGGGCCGGTTCCGAGCGTGCGGGCGGCCTCCAGCACGCAGACCGACTGGTCGAGAAAGGCCGCGCGCGCCAGCAGGAAGACGTATGGATAGAGCACGAGTGTCAGCATCGTGCTGACGCCCCAGAGCGACTGGACGTTCGGGAACCAGTAGTCGCCGTGCGACCAGCCGGTGAGCGCGCGCAGCGACGACTGGACGGGGCCGGCAAAGGCCAGTGCGTCGGTATAGGCGTAGCCGATGATATAGGCGGGAATGGCGAGCGGCGTGAGCAGCAGCCATTCGAGCGCCCGCGAGCCGGGAAACCGGCAGAGCGTCACGAGCCATGCGGTGCCGACCCCGATCACCGCCGTGCCGAGGCTGACAAAGGCCATCAGCCCCAGGCTGTTGAGCAGGATCTCCGGCAGCACCGTCTCGGCGAGATGGCCGATCGCGGCGCCCGGCGGGCGCAGGAGGCTCGTCCCGACGGCCAGGATCGGCAGGGCGACGAGGCCGGCGAGGCCGATCGCGAGCGCCACCAGAAAACCGCGCCCGGCCAAGGGGGCCGGGCGCCAGCTGTCGGGCCGTGCCGCGCCGGTCGCGGCATCGAAAAGGCTGTCGGTCACGCCGTCACTTCCAGCCGGCGCGGTCCATGATCCTCAGCGCTTCCGCATTGTTGCGGGCGAACACGCCGGCATTCAGCGCGTCCGCCTTGAACTGGCCCCAGGACGTCAGGACCGCCGGCCATTCGACGCCAGCCACCGCCGGATATTCCGAATTGCCATGGGCGAAGTAGCGCTGGGCGCTGGGGGTCGAGAGATATTCGAGGAAGGCGCGCGCAGCCTCGATATTCTTGGCGTGGCGGGCGATGCCGGCGGCGGAAATGTTGACGTGGGTGCCGCGGTCGCCCTGGTTCGGGAAGACGATGCGGACCTTCTCGACGATCGCCTTGTCCTCCGGCTTGGTCGAACGGGCGAGGGCTCCGAAATAATAGGTGTTGGCAATGCCGATATCGCCTTCGCCGGCCGCCACCGCCTTGATCTGGTCGGTATCGCCGCCGCGCGGCGGACGGGCGAAGTTGGCGACCACGCCGCGCGCCCAGGCCTCGGTCTTCTCGGCGCCGTGGGCCGCGAGGATCGAACCGGTCAGCGACTGGTTGTAGACATTGGTCGAGGAGCGGATCAGCACCTTGCCCTTCCATTTGGGATCGGCGAGGTCCTCATAGGTCCTGATCGCCCCGTCGGCGACCCGCTCGCGCGAGACGAGGAAGACGCGGGCCCGGGTCGAGAAGCCGAACCAGTGGCCTTCGGGATCGCGATAGGCCGCGGGAATGCGGCTCGCCAGGGCCTCCGAGGCGAAGGGCTGCAGCAGGCCGGCCTCGCGGGCGCGCTCGATCCGGCCGGCATCGACGGTGATCAGCATGTCGGCCGGGGAATTGGCGCCCTCCGAGCGCATCCGCTCGATCAGCGGGTCGGGCTGCGCCTCGACCCGGTTGACGGTGATGCCGGTCGTCTTGGTGAAGTCGGTATAGAGCGCCTCGTCCGTGTCGTAATGGCGCGAGGAATAGAGGTTGAGCTGGCGGGCCTGGGCGCGCAGCAGCGCCGGGGAGAGAACCGCGAGCGCGGCGCCGCCGAGAACTGCGCGACGGGTGGTGGTGAAAGTCATGGTCTGGTCTCCGCCAGTTCTTGTGCTGGCCGACACGTGAGGGGCGGCCGCGGCGCTGTTGTTCGGCCCGCAGTGACGTACCGGGAGCTTCGAGCCGCATCCTAGCGTGGCCCGCAACCCGTACAAGCCTCTGAAAACATTTTGGAATATTTCAAAACTGTAGTTTTGATCGTTTCCAGTGAAGTGGAATTCATGAGTGGGATCAGCCGGCTGGCCGGTGCTGCGGCCGATCGCGAGCGGCGCCTTGCTCGCGCCATATTATACAATTTACTTAACTATATAATGTATGCCGGACCGATACGTGCATGGGGAGAATGCCGATCATGATCGAACGTGCCGCAGCCAGCCCCGTCAGGCCCGACGTGACGGCGTTCTACGAGCCGAGGACGTCGAGCGTCCAATATGTCGTCGCCGACCTCGCCACCGGCATGGCGGCGATCATCGACCCGGTCCTCGACTTCGACGAAAAGTCCGGCTCGACGGCGACCGCCAGCGCCGATGCCATTCTGGCCCATGTGGCGGAGAAGGGGCTGACCGTCGCCTGGATCCTCGACACCCACCCCCATGCCGACCATTTCTCGGCCGCGGCCTACCTGAAGGCGAGGACCGGCGCGCCGACGGCGATCGGGGCCGGCATCGTCGACGTTCAGGCGCTGTGGAAGGAGATCTACGGTTTCGACGATCTCGCCGTCGACGGCTCGCAATGGGACCATCTCTTCGCCGACGGCGACCGCTTCATGATCGGCAGCCTGGAGGCGCGCGTCATGTTCTCTCCCGGCCACACGCTCGCCTCGGTCAGCTACGTGGTCGGCGATGCCGCCTTCATCCACGACACCCTGTTCATGCCCGACAGCGGCACGGCGCGGGCCGATTTCCCGGGTGGTTCGGCACGCCGGCTCTGGCGCTCGATCGAGGCGATCCTGGCCCTGCCGGACGGGACGCGGCTGTTCACCGGCCACGACTATCGCCCGGGCGGCCGCCCGGCGCGCTGGGAGAGTTCGGTCGCCGAGCAGAAGCGCGACAATCCCCACATTGCCGGCCGGAACGAGGCGGATTTCATCGCGCTGCGCGAGGCGCGCGATCGCACCTTGCCGATGCCGCGCCTGATCCTGCACGCGCTTCAGGTCAATATTCGCGGCGGCCGCCTGCCGGAACCTGCGCCCGATGGCCGCCGCTACCTCAAATTTCCACTCGACGCGCTCACCGGCGCAGCCTGGGGATGACGCCATGACAGGGGATGGCGCGGACGACGTGACGGAGAGCCCGCTTCAGGAGCGCGCCGGCGAGGTGGCCGAGCTCTTGAAGACGCTCGCCAACCGCCACCGCCTGATGCTCGTCTGCACGCTGGTCGAGGGCGAATTTTCGGTCGGCGAGCTGGAGCAGCGGCTCGGCATCCACCAGCCGACCCTGTCGCAGCAGCTCACCGTGCTGCGCCGGGCCGGCATCGTCCGGACGCGCCGGCTGTCGAAGCGCATCTTCTATCGGCTGACCGGCACCAAGGCAGCCGATCTCGTCGGCGCGCTGCACGCGATCTTCTGTGCCGATATCGCCAGGGGTACGGAGGCCGCCCGATGACCGGCTATGCCGCCTCGTTCGCCGGAGGCCTGCTGATCGGCCTGTCGGTTGCCCTGCTCATGCTGCTCAACGGCCGGATTGCCGGCATCAGCGGCATTGTCGCGGGCCTCGCCCGCAGGCCGGACGAGCGGCTGGCGGCCAATCTGGCTTTTGTCCTCGGCCTGCTCGCCGGCCCGCTCGCCTATCGCTTCGGCGTCGGTGCCTGGCCGGCGGTCCATGTCACGCAGTCGCTGGCCGTGGTTGCAGCAGCCGGCCTGCTCGTCGGATTTGGCACCCGGCTCGGTTCGGGCTGCACCAGCGGTCACGGCGTTGCCGGGCTCGCCCGCCTGTCGCCGCGCTCGTTCGCGGCCGTCGCGACCTTCCTCGCCACCGGCATCCTGACCGTTCTCGTCATGGGATGGGTCCAGCCATGATCGCGCTCCGTCTCGCCGCGGCGCTCGCCTCGGGCCTTCTGTTCGGCTTCGGCCTGTCCCTGTCGGGGATGCTCGATCCGGCCCGCGTCCGCGGCTTTCTCGACATCACCGGGGCCTGGGACCCGAGCCTTGCCTTCGTGCTGGCCGGCGCCGTCGCGGTCGCCGGCCTCGGAACGCTCGCGCGGCGCCGCCTGGCGCGGCCGATGCTCGCCGAGCGCTTCGAACTGCCGGTGAAGACCACCGTCGACGGCCGGCTCGTCGCAGGCTCCGCCCTGTTCGGCATCGGCTGGGGCATGGCCGGGCTCTGCCCGGGCCCGGCCGTCGCGTCGCTGGTCCTCGGCCTTGCCCCGACCGCCGTCTTCGTCGCGGCCATGCTGGCCGGCATGCTGATCCACGGGCAGATGGCGAAGAAAGCGGAGCGAAGAGCAGGCGGATGATTGGGCGACGGCGCGCCCCGCCATCCGCCCCGCGCCGTTCGCTATCCGGCCGAAAGCTTCAGCGCGCCGCTGGCGGCGAGGAACGAGGCGGTCTTGAAGCCGATCTCGGCGCGGCCATAGCGGATCGGCCGGCCGTCGGGCATCGCCATCCGGCCGCCGGCGGCGACCAGCAGCGCATGGCCGGCGGCGATGTCCCATTCGGTGATCGGCGCGAAGCGCACGGTGAGGTCGGCGCCGCCCTCGGCGATGACCGCATATTTCAGCGACGAGCCCATCGGCTGCCGGCGCGTCACGCCATGGCGCGCCAGAAACTCCTCGGCCGCCGCCTCGGGATGCGAGCGGCTCACCAGGGCGACCGGTCCGCCGGCCGGCACCGGGCGGGTGCGGATCGGTGTGCGGTTCTGCGCGGCGGCGATCGCGGCACCGGGCTCGAGCGTCATCGCCTCGGCCTTGCCGGCGGCCCCCAGCCACAGGCGCTGGCGCGCCGGCGCATAGACGATGCCGGCGACCGGCTCGCCCCCGGCGACGAGGGCGATATTGACGGTGAACTCGCCATTGCCGGCCAGGAATTCGCGGGTCCCGTCGAGCGGGTCGACGGCGATGAAAAGATCGGTGCGGTCGGGAAGCCGACCCGCCGCGGCGGATTCCTCGGCGAGGATCGGCACGCCCGGCAGGAGTTGCGCCAGCCCGGCGAGGATGATGGCTTCGGCCTCCTCGTCCGCCGCGGTCACCGGCGAGCCGTCGGTCTTGGCTGCCGCCGAGCAGCCGTGATGGGCCATGATCCGCTCGCCCGCCGCGCCTGCGAGCGTGCCGAGGGCCTCCATCAAAGCCGGGTCGTTGAAGCGTTGGGGCATGCCGTCGAACTGCCTTCGCAAAAGGGCGGGCTCGTGCGGTCCCCGCGAGGGCCTGCGAGACCCGCCGGCGCCGTTGCCCGAACCTTCGGTTAGGCCGCGCGGCGGGGCAAAGCAAGCGTTTCGCGGCGGGCCTCCGCCTTAAGACCTGCTTAACCCCATTTGTTGGGTCGCCGTTCACCTCGCTCGGTCATGATGAATGCCGGGTTAGGGGCATCTCGCAAATTGTCGGGACGGGCCGGTGAGTATTGCGTACGGCAGAGACTTGATCCGCCGCAGGGCGGTGCGATGGGGCATTTTCGTCGCCGTCGGGCTGGCGCTCGCCGCCTGCGGCCGCTTCGCCTATGAGCGGCGCGAGGCCTGGCGTTCGGAGCTCGAAAGCCGCTGCATGTCCTCGGGCGCGGTGCAGATGTCGCGCTACGTCCAGCGGACGAATGCCATCAACGGTCCGGGCGGCTGCGGCATGGACTATCCGCTGCGGGTGGCGGCCCAGTCGCACGGCGCGGTGAGCTACAGCCGCCCCCAGACGCTCGCCTGCCAGATGGTGCCGACCGTCGACCGCTGGATCGACAACGCCGTCCAGCCGGCGGCCCAGCGCTGGCTCGGCGCGACCGTCGTCGAGGTCAAGGCCGGCTCCTTCGCCTGCCGCGGCATGGTCGGCGGCTCCCGCGCGCGCATGTCCGAACACGCCTATGGCAACGCGCTCGACGTCTTCGCCTTCGTGCTGAACAACGGCCAGACCGTGGTGGTCCGCCAGGACTGGCGCGGCGACACCCGTGAAGCAGGTTTCCTGCGCGAGGTGTTCATTCGCGCCTGCGACCATTTCACCACCGTGCTCGGGCCCGGCTACAACACCTTCCACTACGACCATTTCCACCTGGACCTCGCCCGCCACGATGCGCGCTGGACGCGGCGTGTCTGCCGGCCGCGGCCGGAAACGATCCAGCTGCCGCAATTGGTGCCGCCCACCGCCGGCTTCGGCTGGGGATTCGGCCGCCAGGACAACCCGATCCGCTGACGGCGGGCGATCGGAGGGCTTTCGGCCTTCCGATCGCAGCCACGATCGCCTAGAATCCGGCTCGTCAGACAGGCCTTCGCCGGATCGTTCATCGTGCAGAACACGCTCCTCGCCATCGGGATCGCCCTGATCATGGCGATCCTTGCGGCTCTCGCCGGTCCGTGGCTGATCGACTGGACCCGGCACAAGCCGCTGATCGAAGCCGAAGCCTCCCGGCTGGTCGGCCTGCCGGTGACGATCGGCGGCGACCTGTCCGTGCGCCTTCTGCCGGCGATCACGATCGATGCCCGCGACGTGACCATCGGCAGCGCGGAGACCGGCGCCAAGATCGGCCGGTTGCGCGGCGAGCTGAGGGTGGCGCCGCTCATGCGCGGCGAGGTGGCCCTGACCGCGGTGCATCTGCGCGACGTCGATCTCACCATCCGCGAGGGCGGACTGCCGCGCCAGGCGCTGGCCGCCGAGGAGATCACGGTGGAGAACGCCCGCCTGGCGGTCGCCGACGCCTCCGGACGGCAGACGCTGATCGCCGAGCGCATCGCGCTGCAGGGCGAGTCGCGCGGCACGCGCGGACCCGTGCGGCTCGAGGGCAGGGCCGTGACGGCAGAGCGGGCCGTGCCGGTGCAATTGCTGGCGAGCTTTCCCGAACATGGCGGCCTGGCGCTCCGGCTGCGCGCCCAGGATCCGCTGAGCAGCCTCTCCCTCGAAGCCGAGGGCGAGACCGGCGGGCCGGGCAATCCGCGCTTCGACGGCATGGTGGTCGTCAGCGGCCGGGCCGGCGCCCTGCCCTGGCGTATCGCCGGGCCGGCCGCGGCCACCGCCGACGCCCTGGTGTTCGAGCGGGCGGAGGCCGTGCTCGGCACGGCCGAGCGTGCGGCGCGCGCGACCGGCTCCCTGCGCTACCTCTGGGGCGGCAGGCCGGCGCTCGAAGCCGTGTTCACGGCACGGCAGGTCGACCTCGATCGGCTGACGGAAACCGCCGGCCCCCCGCGGACGCCGCGCGACGTGCTGACGGCGCTGCTCGCCGCCGCGCCGGCGCTGGCCGGGCCCGATCTGCCCGTGACGCTCGGCCTCGACATTGGCGGGCTGACCATTGGCGGCGCCCTGGTCTCCGACGTCCGGGCCGATCTTGCCGGCACCGCCGCCGGCTGGACCGCCGGGCGGCTCGACGCGCGCTTGCCGGGCGAGGCTGCGCTGGAGCTGAAGGGACGCGTCACGCTGAAACCGGCGCTCGGCTTTGCCGGCACGCTCGGCCTGCAGGCGGCGCGCCCCGGCCTGCTCATGTCCTGGCTCGACGGCCAGCCGACGCCTGCCGGCGTGCTCGACGATCCGATCCGCCTGAGCGCCGCCGTCACCGCGGGTTCCGGCCGCCTGGTGCTGGACCATCTGGAGGCCGCAACGGCGGCCGGGGACGCCCGCGGCCGCATCGCGCTCGACATGCCCCCGTCCGGCCGGCACGGGCTCGCGCTCGATCTCACCGCCGGGATGGTCGATCTCGACCTGCTCGGGCGGCTCGCGCGCGGCGCCGGCGCAAGGCTCGATCCGGGCACCGACATCACGCTCACGCTGAAGGCGGGCGAAGCGACGCTGGCCGGCCTGTCGGCGCGCGGTCTCGACCTGATGCTGCGCTCGGACGGCCACGGCATCCGCGCCGAGCGCCTTGCCATCGCCGACCTTGCCGGCCTCGGCCTCGACGTGACCGGTCATCTCGACGGCCTTTCGGGGCCCTTGACCGGCGAGGTCGCCGGCCGGATCACCGCGCAGCGCGTCGATGGCCTCGTCGCCCTGCTCGGCCGCGATGCGCAGACTGCGCCGCTCGGCCGGTTCGTTGCCGAGCGGGCGGCCTGGCTCGGCAACGAACACCTCGGCGTCCGTTTCCGCGCCGGGCCGGGCAACAGCCTCGGCCTTGCCGCCGAGGGACATGTCGGCGGGACGTGGCTGCATCTCGATGCCGCCGGCACGGGCAGCCTCGCCGCCCCCGACAGCCTCGCCGGCCGGACCAGCCTCGTCATGGAAGCGCCGCGCGCCGACGCGCTTCTCGGCCTCGTCGGCGGGCTCGTACCGCTCGCAACCGCCGCCGTGCCGGCGCGATTCGAGCTCGTGCTGGGCAGGCCGGCCAACGGCCCCGTCACGATCGAAGGCGAGGCGGAGGCGGCCGAGGTGCTGGCCGGTTTCGCCGGCCTGCGCGGCACCGACGGGCGTATGGCGCTGGCGGTCACCTTGAACGCGCCGGATCTCGCGCCGGTCCTGCCGCTCGCCGGCATTCCCTCCGAGCTCGCCGGCAGCCTGGCGGCCCGGCTCGCCACGCGGGTCGAAGCCTCCGATGCCGGCTGGCGTCTCGATGGCCTGGAAGGCCGCATCGGCCCGACCGAGGTGAAGGCGGCACTGGCCGGTCGCGGACGCACGGTGATCGGCAGCGTCGAGCTCGGCGCGATCGGCGCGGAGGCCCTGATGAGCCTCATGACCGGCCCGGCCTGGCTGATCGACACCGAAGCCGGCCGCGCCGCCGATGCCGGTTTCAGCCGCACGCTGGTCGATGGTGTCGACGGCGAGGTCGCCTTGCGCATCGGCACGCTGGGGCTCGGCGGCTATCCGCCGCTGTCGGGCCTTGCCGCGACGCTGTCGCGGCAGGGCGCGCGCACGGCGCTGCGCGACATCTCGGCACGGCTCGGCGGAAGCAGCGCCACCGGGCAGATCACGCTCGACCGGACCGCCCATGCTACGGCGCTGCAGGCGACGGTCGGCCTCGACCGGGTGCCGCTCGCGCTGGTTCTGCCGGGTGCTGCCGGCGCCGGGCCGCTGGCCGTCGCGCTGACCGGCGAGGGGGCAAGCCCGGCGGCACTGCTGACCAGCCTGCGCGGTGAGGGGCGTTACGGCTGGCCGCGTGCCGGTGTCGCCGGCGTCCATCCCGGCGCGCTGCGGCGGGCGACGCGCGCTGCCGAGGTCGCGCAGGATCTCGGCCGGCCGCTGGACGATGCCGGCTTTGCCGCGCTCATGTCGCGTGAGCTCGCCCGCCCGGTGGAACTCCCGGCGCTCGACGTGCCGCTGACCTTGTCAGGCACGCGCCTGCGGGCCGGCGAGGCGGCCTTTGCCGTCGCCAACGGCCGCGTGAGCTGGAACGGTGGCGTCGATCTCGGCACCGGAAGTCTGGACGCGGAGGTGCGCATCGCGTCCGAGCCGCCGCCTGGCGCCGATGCCGTGCCGCCGGTCGCGCTCCACATCGAAGGGCCGCTCGCCGCCGCCGCGGTGCGGCTCGACGCGGAGGACGTCGCCGGCTGGCTCGGGCTCCGGCTCGTCGAGCGCGAGGCGCTGCGCCTCGAAATGCGCGAGAGCGACCGGATCGAGCGCCAGCGCCAGCGCGCCTTCTCGCGCCTGCCGGCCCGCGAGGCCGAACCACCCGCCGCGCCCGAGATCGTGCCGCAGGAATCGCCGGCGCCGCCCCGAACGGGACCGGGCGAGAGCGGGCAGATCACCGCGCCGAGCGAGGCGGCCGGCGAACTTGCGCCCGAGCTTGCGCCCTTGCCGCGGCGCCGGCCCGCAGAGCCGCCCACAGACTTTTCCACCGTCATCCGGCGCGCGCTGGACGGCCGCGCCGGGCCCGCCGAACCCATGTCCGGCCTGCCGCCGCTGCCGCCGCCGGTCGAGATCGGGCCGGCGCCCGGCCTCAGGCGCTGACCGCGGCACCGACGCCCTTCCAAGGACCGGTCCGGTCGCCTATATTCAGTCCTGCCGGGGCAACCCGGCTATGGCAATAAACGGCCATCGCAATAAGCCTATCGGACCCGGGGGCAGTACCCGGCGCCTCCACCATCAGCCTCGCGCCGCGCGGGGCTGATGATGGGGGCGAAACAGGATCGACGAGGGTGTAAAGGGTGTTCTTTTGCTCGGCATGGTTCCGCCGTTATCGGGCCGTCTCAATAGTTGCCAACGACAACTATGCTCCGGTCGCCGTTGCCGCGTAATGCGGTAAAGGTACCGAAATCAAAGTCCTTGCGGGTAGCACTGTAAGGCGGGGTTCGGAGGCACCTGGCAACAGAAGCCTCCACTTCCCGCCGCCCGCAGTGCCGATCGAGGGCCGTCCAGCCGGGTTTTGGGGCGGGACCATGGACGTTCCCGCGCTTGTGCGTTTATACGATGGGCCAGACATCCATGATCGAACAGACCCATGCCGACTGATCTTATCCGCTACGACCTTCTCGCTCAGGATGCGATGCTCGGCGTCGTGCGGCGGGTTCTGACCGACGCCGCTCGCGAGGGCCTGCCCGGCGATCACCATTTCTACATCACCTTCGACACGCGGGCGCCGGGGGTCCGGCTCTCGAACCGGATGCGGGAAAAATATCCACAGGAAATGACTGTTGTTCTGCAGCACCAATTCTGGGATCTCGCGGTGACCGAGCACACCTTCGAGGTGGGGCTTTCCTTCGGCGGCATTCCCGAGCGGCTTCTGGTGCCGTTCGAGGCGATCAAGGGCTTTTTCGACCCGTCGGTCCAGTTCGGCCTGCAATTCGACGTGGCTGGCGCAGCCCCGGAAGCGGCTGCTCCGTCCGGCCGGGAGCCGGCCGCGGACGAGCCCGAACCCCTTGCGCCCGCTACGGCAGGCAAGCCGCGCGGCGCCTGCCGCGGCGCGGCGTCGGAACCCGACGAGGCGGCGCCCGCGGCAGCGCAGCAGGCCGAGGAACCGGCTGCCGACGGCAAGGCTGCCAAGGAGAATGCGGCCAAGGCCGGTAGCGCCGCGCAGGGCGGGGCCGAAGTCGTCAGCTTGGACAAGTTTCGCAAGAAATAGTCATGCGCGGCACGGCGCCGCGAAGACATCGGAACGTTTGGAACCAGCCGCGCGGCAGCGCGTTCATTTAAGTTTGAATCAAATTTTAATCATTCCCTTCAAGGCGTCTTGAGCCAAGCCCAACCTTACGGTTGGGAAAGTGCTTTCAGGTGTTGCTGGCGGTATCGCAGGAAGGTTTCTTTGCCGTGGTTCGACGGATAAGAAGGTTCCGCGGCTAAGGAGCGCGCCGGGTGACATCATTCCGGCGATCCGAGCGGCCGCCCGGCAAAGGCGCCGGGGCGGCTCCGCGGAAGTTCGGCGCGAGCATGGAACTGAGTCATGGGTGATGTCGTCAATCTCAGGCGCGCGCGTAAGCAGAAGGCGCGGGCCGCAGAAGAAGTGAAGGCCGACGCCAATCGATTGCGCTTCGGCGCGACCGCTGCCGATCGGCGTGTGGAACGGGCACGGGCCGACCTCGAGGCGCGACGCCTCGACGGGCACAAGCGATCGGAGTGACGGCGCCCATGAAAAGTCATGTCGTCAAGCGCTCGATCGTTGTCGAGGGGCATAAGACCAGCGTCAGCCTGGAAGACGAATTCTGGACCGCGGTCAAGGAGATCGCGGCCGAGCGGCGAGAGACCTTGTCGGATCTGGTCGGCCATATCGACGGCGATCGGACCCACGGAAATCTGTCTTCGTCGATCCGGCTTTTCGTCCTGCAATACTACAGATCGCGCCACGTGAGACCCGCCTGACGAATTTGTCCGGCTTCCTGTCTGATCCATAAAATTCGTTGTTGCGTAAGGGATCCGGCGCTTGTTTTCCGCCGGTCACCGTGATGTCATCCGCCCGCAAAAGCACCTTCCCTTCATGGGAAATGTCTGGGGGGCCTGGAGCGGGGACACATGCCTGAAACCGACGTAGAAGCGACTGCGGAGACTCGTGGTCTGATCAAGAGCCCGCAGGACTTCATGGCGGGCCTCTTTCTCGTGGCCTTCGGGCTGTTCTGTCTGTGGGCCTCGTCGAACCTGTCGGGCGGTCGCGGCGCAAATCTCGGTCCCGGTTCGTTTCCGCGCGGCCTGTCCTTCATGCTGATGGGCGTCGGCGCCATCGTGCTCGTTCAGGCCTTCACCACGGTCGGGCCGAAGCTCGAAGCCTGGTCGATCCGCGGCCCGGTCTTCGTGCTCGGCGCGGTGCTGCTGTTCGCGCTCACGGTCCGGCCGCTCGGCCTCATCATTGCCGGGCCGCTCGCGCTGATGGTCTCGGCCTTCGCGGCCAAGGACACGCGCTGGCTGCCGAACATCATCTTCGCGGTGCTGATGACCGCCTTCTGCATCCTGTTGTTCAAAATTGCGCTGCGGCTGCCGATCCCGGTCGCCCCCTGGGCGAACTGGTGAGAGGCATTTCATGGACATGTTCGCGAATCTGGCGGTGGGGTTCGGCGTCGCGCTGACGCTGAAGAACATCGCGCTCTGCTTTCTCGGCTGCATGATCGGCACGCTGGTCGGCGTGCTGCCCGGCGTCGGTCCGATCGCCACCATCGCCATGCTGCTGCCGATCACCTTCGGCCTCGACCCGGTCGGCGCGCTGATCATGCTCGCCGGCATCTATTACGGTGCGCAGTACGGCGGCTCGACCACCGCCATCCTCGTCAACATTCCCGGTGAAGCCACCTCGGTCGTCACCGTGCTCGACGGGCACCAGATGGCCCGCAACGGCCGCGCCGGCGTCGCGCTCGGCATTTCCGCCATCGGCTCGTTCTTCGCCGGCACGGTCGCGACCCTGATCATCGCCGGCCTCGCCGCGCCGCTCACCCGCGTCGCGCTGCTGTTCGGCCCGGCCGAATATTTCTCGCTGATGGTCATGGGCCTGATCTTCGCGGTCGTGCTGGCGCGCGGCTCGGTGATCAAGGCCATCGCCATGGTGCTCTGCGGCCTGATGCTGTCGACCGTCGGCCAGGACCTGGAGACCGGCGCCGACCGCATGACCTTCCGCTGGGCGGAACTGTCCGACGGCCTCGATTTCGCGGCCATCGCCATGGGCATGTTCGGTTTTGCCGAGATCCTGCGCAACCTGGAAAATCCTGAGACGCGTGACGTCCTGAAAAACCGGATCGGCCGCCTGCTGCCTAGCTGGCAGGACATCAAGGACTCGGCCGCGCCGGTGCTGCGCGGCACCGCCATCGGCTCCTCGCTCGGCATCCTGCCGGGCAACGGCGCCGTGCTCGGCCCCTTCGCCAGCTACACGGTGGAAAAGAAGATCGCCAAGGATCCCTCGCGCTTCGGCAAGGGCGCCATCGAAGGCGTGGCGGGCCCGGAAAGCGCCAACAATGCCGGCGCGCAGACGTCCTTCATCCCGCTGCTCACCCTCGGCATCCCGCCGAACGCGGTGATGGCGCTGATGGTCGGCGCCATGACGATCCATGGCATCGTGCCGGGACCGCAGGTCATGGAAAAGCGTCCGGACCTCTTCTGGGGCATGATCGCCTCCATGTGGATCGGCAACCTCATGCTGCTGATCATCAACATGCCGCTCATCGGCCTGTGGGTGAAGCTCCTGAAGGTGCCGTACAACATGCTGTTCCCGGCGATCCTGATGTTCTGTTCGATCGGCATCTATTCGATCAACAACAACCCGTTCGACGTGTGCATGACCGCCTTCTTCGGCTTTGTCGGCTATTCGCTGATCAAGATGGGCTTCGAGGTGGCGCCGCTGCTGCTCGGCTTCGTGCTCGGCAAGCTGATGGAGGAATATCTGCGCCGTTCCATCCTGATGTCGCGCGGCGACTGGTCGGTCTTCGTCGATTTCACCAACCGGCCGATCTCCGCCGGCCTGATCGTCATCGCCGTGCTGCTGGTCATCGTCTCGTTCCTGCCGGCGATCACCAAGAGCCGCGACCAGGTCTTCACCGAGTGATGCATCCCTCCGGCGCGGTTGCCGCGCCGGCGACAGTTGCCAGAACAACGGGATCGGCCTGGCCGGTCCCGTTTTCATTTGCGCGCCCCGGTCGCTGCCGCGGCGCCCGGCAGCCCTGCCGTGCACCGGCGCGCCGCAGCCGGGCGATTGATGACATGACGATGACAACCGCCTGTGCCGCCATGCATTTTTGGCGGTTTTCAGCGGCAACAAGGCGATGACGCTGGGGGTTCGCGGTGCTAGCGTTGAGGGATGCGCGGTGCCCGTCGGGCCGCGCGGTCACACGGGCGAGAGGGAGCACCGATGAGCGACTGGCTGGCAGACGTGAAGAAATATGCGCCGAAGGCGAATGAGGATGCCGTGGCGGGCATCGTCAAATATCTCGGCATTGCCCTGCGCAACCGGGACTCCTCCCTGGTCTCCTTCACCGATGCGAAAGAGGTCGATCGGGTGAAGCAGAATTTCGCGGTCAAGAAGCTCGGCCTGACCGACGAGAAGGCGATCGACGCCGCCCTTGGCCAGATCCACGACGCCATGAAGGCCGACAAGACCAAGAACCGCGTCACCGTCTATTACCTCCTCGCCGACCACTTCAAGAAGCTCGACATGTTCGTCAAGAAGTGAGCCGGCCGGCGCAAGCCCGATCGGAACGCCGCCCGTTCGGGCGGCGTTTTCGTGTCGGGGCCAGCGCCGACAGATCTGCAGGGCGGCGGTACCGCTGCCATGCGGCGTCGGTTCGGCGTATAATGCGGCGAATAGATTCGACCGGACACTTTGAGAGGTTCCGTTGCGCCAGTACCTCGACCTCCTGAGCCATGTGATCGAGCGCGGCACCGACCGGGGCGACCGCACCGGCACTGGCACGCGCTCGGTGTTCGGCTATCAGATGCGCTTCGACCTCGCCGAGGGCTTCCCGGTCCTCACCACCAAGAAGCTGCACCTGAAGTCGATCATCCATGAACTGCTCTGGTTCCTGGCCGGCGACACCAACATCAAATATCTCAACGACAACGGCGTCACCATCTGGGACGAGTGGGCCGATCCGCAAGGCGATCTCGGCCCCGTCTACGGCAAGCAGTGGCGCTCCTGGCCGGACGGTCACGGCGGCACGATCGACCAGATCAGCCATCTCATCCGCGAGATTCGCACCAATCCCTATTCGCGCCGCCTCGTCGTCTCGGCCTGGAACCCGGCCGAGGTCGACGCGATGGCGCTGCCGCCGTGCCATTGCCTGTTCCAGTTCTACGTCGCCGACGGCCGGCTCTCCTGCCAGCTCTACCAGCGCTCGGCCGACATCTTCCTCGGCGTGCCCTTCAACATCGCCTCCTACGCGCTCCTGACCATGATGGTGGCGCAGGTGACCAACCTCAAGCCGGGCGATTTCGTGCACACGCTGGGCGACGCCCACCTCTATTCCAACCATTTCGAGCAGGCGCGCGAGCAGCTCGGCCGCACCCCCAAGCCGTTGCCGACCATGTGGATCAATCCCGAGGTGAAGGACCTGTTCGGCTTCCGCTTCCAGGACTTCCGGCTGGAGAACTATGTCGCCGACGCCACCATCAAAGCGCCGATCGCGGTGTGATGTCGGACCTGTCGGAGCTGCAGCGCCGCGCCGCCGGCATCACCCGCCGCTATGAGGCCGCCTTCGGCATCGCGCCGGGCGAGGACTGGATCGTTTTCAAGCTGCAGGAGGAGCTGGGCGAGCTGACGCAGGCCTATCTTGCCGCCACCGGCCGTTCGCGCCATCGCGCGGAGGCCGCGGGCAGCCCGGAGCGCCTCGGCCAGGAGATCGCCGACGTCGTCGGCTTCGCCCTGGCGCTGGCCGAACGGCTGGGCATCGATGCCGGCGCGGCTCTCGAAACCAAATGGATGCGTTACGAGGCCGAGCCGTGACGCCCATCGTGATGGTCGCGGCGGTGGCCGCAAATGGCGTCATCGGCCACGACAACGCTCTGTTGTGGCGCCTGAAATCGGACATGGCGAGCTTCCGGGCGGCAACCCTCGGCAAGCCCCTCGTCATGGGGCGCAAGACCTTCGAAAGCCTCGGACGGCCGTTGCCGCGGCGGCTCAACATCGTGGTCTCCCGGCAGGCCGGCCTTGCGCTGCCCCGCGCGGTGGTTACCGGCAGCTTGGAAGTGGGCCTGCAGATCGCCCATGCCGAAGCGCTTCGCTCCGGCATCGGCGAGATCGCGGTCATCGGCGGGGGCGACATTTACGGCCAGGCCATGCCCCACGCGACGCGCCTCCTGATCACCCATGTCGACGCCGCGCCTGAAGGCGACTGCCTCTTTCCAGTGATCGACCCCGCGATCTGGCAGGGGCGCGACATTTCCGCCCATGCCGCGGGCCCCGATGACGACCATGCCTTCCGCGTGGTCGAATATCGCCGCCGCGCCTGACCGCGCCTGACCGTTCACGGTGCGCTGCAGGCCCGCCGAGGGCTGTGGATCGCCGTCTCCGGCCGGCCCGCCATTCACCTTGCGGGCCGAAATGCGGCAATGAGGTTGGTGCCATCGCGTTGAAAGGCAAGGACGGCTCTTCTATATCCGAAGGCCAGCAAGGCGCCTGGCGCGCCGTCCGGCTCTCTTGGCGAGGACATTTTCATGCCGTGGAACAATCAAGGCGGCGGCGGCCCTTGGGGCGGCGGCGGTGGCGGCAGTGGCCCGAAAGGGCCCTGGGGGCAGGGGCCCCAGGGCGGTGGCGGCGGCCAGCCCCCCGACCTTGAGGATCTCTTCCGCAAGAGCCAGGAGCGCCTGAAGAGCGTGCTGCCCGGCGGCGGCGGCAATATCGGCGCCAAGGGCATCGCTCTCATCGTCGTGCTCGGCCTCGTCGTCTATGCGCTGACCGGCTTCTACACCGTCAGCCAGAACGAGATCGGCGTGAACACCGTGTTCGGCCGGCACACCGGCAATTCGGCGCCCGGCCTCAACTGGAACCCGCCGGCGCCGTTCGGCGCGGTCTACCGCGTGCCGGTCACCGACGTGCGCCGCACCGAGGTTGGCTATCGCTCGGGCGGCGGCCCGCGCGGCGGCAACCGCGACGTGCTCGAGGAAAGCCTGATGCTGACGGGCGACGAGAACATCGTCGACATCGACCTGGAAGTGCAGTGGGACGTCAACGCGGCCAATGTCGCCGATTTCGTGTTCCAGATGCAGAACCCCGAAGGCACGGTCAAATCGGTCGCCGAGAGCGCGCTGCGCGAGGCGATCGGCCGGCGCAACATCCAGCCGATCCTGACCACCGACCAGTCGGCCATCGCCGGCGAGGTCCGCACCATCATGCAGAAGACGCTGGACGACTATAAGTCGGGCGTGAACATCCGCGTGGTCCAGCTTTTGTCGGCATTGCCGCCGCAGCAGGTCCGCGGCGCCTTCCTGGACGTCAACGCCGCCCAGCAGGACCAGAACCGGGTGCAGAACGAGGCGCGCATCCATGCGAGTCAGGTGGTGCCCGAGGCGCGCGGCCGCGCGTCGCAGACGCTGCAGGAGGCCGAGGCCTATCGCGACCGCGTCGTCGCCGAGGCCAACGGCCAGGCGAGCCGCTTCAGCCAGATCTACGAGCAGTACCGCAACGCCCCCGAGGTGACGCGCGAGCGCATGTATCTGGAAACCATGGAACGGATCTTCGGCGGTACCGACAAGGTCATCATCGACCAGTCGGGCGGCAATGGCGTCCAGCCGTTCCTGCCGCTCGATCAGCTCACCCGTCGCCCGCAGGCCGGCACGACCCAGGGGACGACGCGATGAATTCCACCGCCAAACTGGTTCTCGGCATTCTCGCGGCGGTCGCCCTCTTCGCCCTGGCCAATGCCTTCTTCGTCGTGCAGCAGACGCAGCACGCCATCGTGCTGCGCTTCGGCGAGGTGGTCCGCCAGCCGATCAGCCAGCCCGGGCTCTATTTCAAGCTGCCCGTGGTCGACAATGTCGTGACGCTGGACAAGCGCACCCTCGATCTCGACCTGCCGGTGCAGTCGGTGCTGACCACCGACCGGCAGAATCTCGATGTCGACGCCTTCGCCCGCTACCGCATCACCCAGCCGCTGCGCTTCTTCCAGACCGTGCGCACGGTGCCCAATGCCAATACCCGCCTGACCAGCTTCGTGAACTCCTCGATGCGCAACATCATCGCGGGGACCACCATGTCGGCGCTGATCCGCACCGATCGCGGCGCGCTGATGAACCGGATCCAGGACGAGGTGAATCGCGAGGCCGGCACGCTCGGCGTCGAGATCATCGACCTGCGCCTGACCCGGGTCGACCTGCCGCAGGTGAACCAGGAAGCCGTGTTCAACCGCATGCAGACCGAGCGGCGGCAGGAAGCGGCGGACCTGCGCGCCACCGGCGCCCAGCAGGCGGTCACGATCCGCGCCCGCGCGGACCGCGAGGTGGTGGGCATCCTGGCCGAGGCCAACCGGCGGGCGGAAGAGCTGCGCGGTGCGGGCGATGCCGAGCGCAACCGCATCTTTGCCGAAGCCTATGGCCGCGACCCCGCCTTCTTCTCCTTCTATCGCACCATGCAGGCTTACGAGCAGAGCCTGAAACAGGGCGATACCAGGATGATCCTCTCGCCGAACTCGGAGTTCTTCCGCTTCTTCGGCGATGCGAGCGGACGGCCTGCCGGACCGGCCGCCCGCCCGGCGCCGGCGCCCGCCCGGGCGCCGGAAGCCCCGGCCCCGAGCCGCTGACGGAAGTTTGAGAGCATGAGGCCGCCGCGATCCGATCGCGGCGGCCTTTCTCGATCGCGCCGGGACAAGCCCTGCCATGAAAGACTTCCTGACCGCCCTCGGCCTCGTCCTCGTCATCGAGGGCATTCTGCTCGCCGCGGTTCCGATGCGGGTGCGCCAGGCGCTCGAAATCATGCGCGTGACGCCGCTTCAGCAACTGCGCATCATCGGCCTCGTCTCGGCGGTCCTCGGCCTCGGCGTCATCTGGTGGATGCGCGGCTGACACAGAGCTGACCGCGCTCGACAAAAGACCGGATTGACAAGCGGCCCCCCAGGCTTGAAGGGAGGGGCAGCTTCGCTACACCGCGCGAGACTTGAAGACATATCATGGCCCAGTTCACGCTTCCCAAGAACTCCAAGATCACCGAGGGCAAGGCCTGGCCGAAGCCCGCCGGCGCCAACCGTCTCAGCGAATTCAAGATCTACCGCTGGAATCCGGACGACGGGGCCAATCCGCGCATCGATACCTATTACGTCGACCGCGACGACTGCGGGCCGATGGTTCTCGACGGCCTGATCTGGATCAAGAACAAGGTCGACCCGACGCTCACCTTCCGCCGTTCCTGCCGCGAAGGCATCTGCGGTTCGTGCGCGATGAACATCGACGGCACCAATACGCTCGCCTGCACCAAGGGCATGGACGAGGTCAAGGCCGGCGCGGTGAAGATCTATCCGCTGCCGCACATGCCCGTGGTCAAGGACCTGGTGCCGGATCTGACGCGCTTCTACACCCAGCACGCGTCGATCGAGCCCTGGCTGAAGACCACGACGGCGAAGCCGGAAAAGGAATGGCGCCAGTCGCGCGAGGACCGCGAGAAGCTCGACGGCCTCTATGAGTGCATCCTGTGCGCCTGCTGCTCGACCTCGTGCCCGAGCTACTGGTGGAACGGCGACCGCTATCTCGGCCCGGCGATCCTGCTGCAGGCCTATCGCTGGCTGATCGACTCGCGCGACGAGGCGACCGGCGAACGCCTCGACAATCTCGAGGATCCGTTCCGCCTCTATCGCTGCCACACCATCATGAACTGTTCGAAGGCCTGCCCGAAGGGCCTCAACCCGGCCAAGGCGATTGCCGAGATCAAGAAGATGATGGTGGCGCGCCAGATCTGACCGGCGCCAGATCTGACCGGCGCCAGATCTGACCGGCGCCAGATCCGGCGGTGCCGTGCCGGGCCGGGCCGGCGCCGATGGATGCCTCGGTCCGGCGCTGGCCCGCCTGTCGGGGCAGGCCGGGGGCTGTGCCAGCTTGCCGCGCTTCCGCCACGGAAACACCTCGGCCGCTCCCGCTTGTCTCCCTGCGGCAGCCCTCACCCTCGCGTGAGCTTGAGCCTCCATTCATCGGAGGTTCATCCATGACCGCAGGATCAAGGCTGATCCGGTCTCCCCTGTTCAAGCTCCTCGCCATCGGCCTGCTGACGGCGCTGATGGTCGTGCCGCTCCTGGTCGTTTCCGCCCTGCGCGGCGAACGCTCGCAACGGGCCGCCGAGGTGGCCAGCGAAGTTGCCGGCGCCTGGGCCGGCGAGCAGACCATTGTCGGGCCGATCCTGCTGCTGCCCTATGTCGGCCGCGACGGCGACAGCCTCGGCCAGCGCACGGTGCGGCGGGTGCTCGCCGTGCTGCCCGACCGCCTCAGGCAGTCCGGCGACGTCAATGTCGAGCAGCGGCGCCGTGGCATCTTCGAGGTGCCGGTCTTCCGCGGTGAGATCGATATCGAGGCGGGCTTCGGGGCGGTCGACGTGACCAGGTCGGATCCGGCGGCGATCGCGCCGGTCTGGGACGAGGCGGCGGTGGTCTTCTATGTCTCCGACCCGCGCGGCCTGGAGCGCGAGGTCGGCGTGCGCATCGGCGCGGCCTCGGTGGCGCTCGAGCCCGGCAGCGGCCCCGCGAGCCTCCAGGCGGCGACATTGCAGGCGCCGGTGCGCGGCATGGACGGCACGGTGCCGTTCACGGTCGCCACTCGCTTCGAGCTGAAGGGATCCCGGGCGCTCTCCATCGTCCCGGTCGGCCGCGCCTCGGAGATCGTCCTCAGGTCGAACTGGGGCCATCCGAGCTTCTTCGGCACCGCGCTGCCGGCGGAGCGGGAGGTGAGCGAGGCCGGCTTCACGGCGCGCTGGTCGGTGCCGCATTACGGCCGGGCGGCGGCGCAGACGCTCGCCGCCGACCCGGCGCTGCTGGCCAGGCTCTCGACCCTCCGGGCAGGGGTCAGGCTGTTCCAGCCGGTCGACGTCTACCACCTGGTCGAGCGGGCGCTGAAATATGGCGTGCTGGTCATCGGCGCCGCCTTCCTCGCGGTCTTCCTCCTGGAAGTGCTCTCGGTCCGCGCCTTCCATCCCGTGCAATATCTGATGGTCGGCGCGGCCCTGGCGATCTTCTATCTCCTGCTGCTGTCCTTTGCCGAACATGTCGGCTTCGCCCGCGCCTATCTGCTCGCCAGCGCCGCCGTCGTCGGTCTCGTCTCGCTTTATGTCGGGCTCGCGTTCGGCCGGCTGAGGGAGGGGCTCATGGTGGCGGCCGAGCTCGGCGCCTCATACGGTCTGCTCTATGTCGTGCTGCGGTCGGAGGACTATGCGCTGGTGACCGGAGCGGTAGTGATCTTCGCCGCGCTCGCCATCCTCATGCTGGCGACGGTGAGGACCGACTGGTCGGCCATCGTGGCCCGGCCGGCCGAGAAAAAACCGGCTGCCATGTCCTGAAGGATCGGTTAACGATAAATCCGGCATTCTCGCGTATGTCGTGTCACCGCCATCGAAGCGCCGCAGCTTGCGCCGACGGTGGCGGTGTCGCGTCCTGCGTCGACATCGAATTCGGGAACATTTCATGCTGACGCGCCCCGTCGCCCTTCTTCTCGCTTCGGCTGCGCTGGCCGGTTGTACGTCCTCGCGTTTCGACGGTTTCTCCTCCTCTTCCATGCCGCCAAGCGGCTCGGAGCGCATCGACGGCACGTTCGGCTCGCGCCAGCAGGCGATGCCGCCGCCCCAGCGCCGCCCCTCGGCCGCCGACGAGGACGTCATTGCCGGCGGCCAGCCGGCGCCCGATTCGAGCGTTGCCACCGAGGACATCCCGCCGCCCCCCGGGGCGAGCCGCGCCAGCTCCGACACCGGTCCTTCGGCGATCGATCCCGCCGTGCGGCCATCGGCTCCGACGGGCCCTTCGGGCGAGCCGCGCATCATGGTGGAAGACCCGCCGCCGCGCGGCAGCGCCACGCCGGGGCCGGTCGCAGCCCTGCCGCGCCAGGAAGCGCCGCGCGCCGCCGCGCCGTCGGCCACCGCCATTGCCGGCACCTGGACGGTGACCGATGCCGGCGACCGCTGCCGGATCACGCTCACCTCGACGCCGCTGTTCGAGTTCTATCGCGCCAATCCGCAGAGCTGCCGGGCGCCGTCGCTCGCCCGCATCAACGCCTGGGAGCAGCGCGGCTCGGAGGTCGTGCTGCTGCAGCCGGGCGGCCGCGTCGCCGCGCGCCTGTTCCCACAGGCCTCGGGTGGCTATTCCGGGGCGACCGCCAGCGGCGCCCAGGTCACCATGTCGCGCTGACCGTCGAAGCGCCCCCCGCAAGGCCATGCCAGGCCCGCGGGAGGCAAGGCCCGCGGGAGCGCCGATCGGCTCTCGCCGGGCCTCAGGCGGCCGGCGTCTTGCCGTCCCGGGTCTCGGCGCGGAAGCCGTTGCGGGCGCGCTTCAGGAGATTGAGCTGGGCATCCAGCACGGTCGCGGCGACGGAGGAGCCGTCGCGCCAGGCCTCGCGCCAGAGCGAGACTGCATTGGCCGGCTCGGCCGCGATATCGGCGAAGACGTCGCCGGACGCATAGGTGATCTTGCCGTCGAAACGCGCCGCGAGCCGCTGCATGCCCCGGTTGGCCGGCAGGCAGGTCATGATCAGGCTGCGGACGCCGCGATTGCGGGCAGTCAGCAGCAGGCGGCCGAACAGGGCGGTGCCGACGCCGGTCTGGCGCCAGGCGTCTTCGACCGTGATCGCCACCTCGCCGGCATTGTCCTCGATCAGGCGGAGCTCGGCGGCGCCGCGCAGCACGCCCTCGACCAGGAAGCCGTGCACCAGCGCATCGGGGCCGAGGGCCGTTTCGGCATAGCCGGCGATCGTCTCGTCGGAGACGCCGGCGGCGAAGCGACAATTGCGGGCCTCGGTGTCGAGGCGCAGGAAATGGCTGCGCAGCAGCGCTGTTTCCCAGGGCATCAGCTTGCGGATGACGCCGGAAGCGATCAATTCGTCGGTCATTCCCTGCTCCTTTGCCAGCCAGGACTGGGCGGCGCGTGGCGTGGAACCCTCGAATCTCAAGAAAAGGCCGTCTCCCCGACAGGCTTCCTTGGCACGAGGCGTACCCGGGAGCCAGCACTATTGACGCGCCGCAGCATGACAAGGGCGTGACGGCGGCCACCTTGCGGCGGTAAGCCGAACGCCCGATGAACGGCGCGCAAAAACGAAAACCCCGGCCATGGGCCGGGGTTCCATCACGCCAGGGCGGTGATGCAGGCTTATTTCTTCAGCGCGACGCCGAGATTGCCGAAGCGCTGGTTGAAGCGCGACAGGCGGCCGCCACGGTCCATCAGCTGCTGCGAGCCGCCGGTCCAGGCCGGATGCGACTTCGGGTCGATATCGAGCTGCAGCGTGTCGCCCGGCTTGCCGTAGGTCGAGCGGGTCGTGTACTCGGTGCCATCGGTCATGACGACCTTGATGGTGTGATAATCAGGATGAATGCCGGTCTTCATGGGTCGTCCTCAAAGGGCGCCGGATCGGTCAAACGCCGGCACACGGGTCGTCCTGTGACGAGAAGCCGCGCTCATACGCGAAGTTTGCCGGGTTTTCAAGCCTTGGCGGGCCGCCCATGAGTTCGGCGCGGGAAAAGGTTGGGAAGAAGCATGAGCATTGCCGCAGCGTCGAATGATCGGCCGGGTGACAGCGCGCCCGCTGGGCGCCGCCGCCTGCGGCCGCTCATGGCCCTCGTGCCCTATGCGCTGCGCTATCCCGGCCTCCTGGCCGGTGCCGCCGTCGCCCTCGTCGTCGCCTCGCTGGCAACGCTTGTCGTGCCGCTGGCGATCCGCCGGATGATCGATTTCGGCTTTTCGGCCGAGGGCATGATCTCGCAGTATTTCGCCATGCTGGTCGGCGTCGCCCTGGTGCTGGCGATCGCCTCGGCCTCGCGCTTCTATCTCGTCACCACGATCGGCGAACGGGTGGTGGCGGATATCCGTGCCGCCGTGTTCCGCCATCTGGCGAAGCTCTCGCCGAGCTTCTTCGATACCGCCAAGACGGGGGAGGTGATCTCGCGGCTGACCGCCGACGCCACCCAGATCAAGTCGGCGGTCGGCGTCTCCGTCTCCATCGCGCTGCGCAACCTCATCATGTTCGTCGGCGCGCTGGCGATGATGGTGGTCACGAGCCCGAGGCTGTCGCTCTATGCGGTCGCCGCCATCCCGATCCTGGTGTTGCCGCTGGTCGCCTTCGGCCGCGACGTGCGCCGCCGCTCGCGCCTCGCCCAGGACCGGCTCGCCGATGCCTCGGCCTATGCCAACGAGAATATCCAGGCGGTGCGGACGATGCAGGCCTTCACCGCCGAACGCACCGTCACCGGCCGCTTCGTCGCCGCGGCCGAGGAAGCCTTCACCACCGCGCGCGACGCCAACCGGGCCCGCGCCATCCTGACGGCGGTGGTGATCTTCCTGGTTTTCTCGAGTGTCGTCGCCATTCTCTGGGCCGGCGCCCAGGAGGTGCTGGCCGGCACCATGTCGAGCGGCCGCCTGTCGCAATTCGTGCTCTATGCCGTCTTCGCCGCCGGCGCCCTGTCGGAACTGTCGCAGGTCTGGAGCGACATCAGCCAGGCCGCCGGCGCCGCCGAGCGGCTGGTCGAGATCCTGGCCGTGGAGCCGGAGGTCAAGGCGCCGGCCCGGCCGCTCGCCCTGCCGGAGCCGGCCCGCGGCGAGGTCGGTTTCGTCGCGGTCCGCTTCGCCTATCCGGTGCGGCCGGATGCCAAGGTGCTGGACGAGGTCAGCGTCGAGGTGAAACGCGGCGAGAAGGTCGCCATTGTCGGCCCGTCGGGAGCCGGCAAGTCGACGCTGTTCTCGCTGCTGTTGCGCTTCTACGATCCAGCCGGCGGCGTGGTCCGTTTCGACGGTGTGCCGATCGCCGAGGTGGACCCGGAAGCCTTGCGCCGGCGGATCGCGCTGGTGCCGCAGGACGTCGCGATCTTCGCCGCGAGCGTTGCCGACAATATCCGCTACGGCCGGCCCGAGGCCGACGATGCCGCTGTCGTCGAGGCCGCCCGGCTCGCCTTCGCCGACGAGTTCATCGCCCGGCTGCCGGAAGGCTATGCCAGCCAGATCGGCGAGCGCGGCGTGACGCTCTCGGGCGGCCAGCGCCAGCGCGTCGCGATCGCCCGCGCCATTCTGCGCGATGCGCCGCTGCTGCTGCTCGACGAGGCGACATCGGCGCTCGACGCCGAAAGCGAAACCATGGTGCAGAAGGCCCTGGAACGGCTCATGGAAGGGCGCACCACGCTGGTCATCGCCCATCGCCTGGCGACGGTGCTGAACTGCGACCGCATCCTGGTCATGGACGAGGGGCGGATCGTCGAGGAAGGCAGCCACGCCGAGCTCGTCGCGCGTGGCGGCCTCTATGCCCGGCTCGCCGAACTGCAGTTCAACGGCAGCCGCGCGCCGTGACGCCATGAGCCGGCGTCACCGCGCGGGCGTCCACGTCATGATGTCGATGGCCGCGCCCTGGCCGTTGATCCGGCCGCCGGTCCTGACGAAACCCTCGCGCCGGTAGAAGGCGATCGCCCGGCCATTGTCGGCATTGACGTCCAGCGACAGGCCGTTGGGCGACAGGCGGCGCGCCTCGGCCATCAGGGCCGCGCCGGCGCCGCCGCCCTGGAAGGCGAGGCCCACCAGCATCTGGTCGATCCAGCCGCCTGCCGGGTCGACGGTGACGAGACCGGCGAGATCGGACCCGACGAAGGCGAGCGGCACGGCGACGCCGTCCTCGACGAAGGCCGTGATGCGGTCGGTGAACCAGCCGCGCCGGCGGGCGAAATCGATGGCGGGATAGGTGGCGGCCCAGGTGGCGACCCAGAGATCGGCCATGGCCGGCAGGCGGGCCGGGTCGAAGGCCGTCACCGTGACGGCGGGCCGTGCCGCGCTCACCGGTCGGTCAGCCTGACTTCGATGCGCCGGTTGCGGGCCAGCGCCTCCGGGCTGTCGCCGGGCTCGATCGGCTGGAATTCGCCGAAGCCGGCGGCCATCAGCCGCTGCGGCGGAATGCCCTTGCCGATCAGATATTGCACCACCGCGATGGCGCGGGCCGCCGACAGGTCCCAGTTGGAGGCGAAGCGGCCGCCGCTGATCGGCCGGGCGTCGGTGTGGCCGTCGATCCGGAGCACCCAGGGAATATCCTGCGGAATGTCGCGCGCGACCTGGGTCAGCGCATCGGCGAGCTTGTCGAGCTCGGCCCGGCCGCCGGGCTCCAGCACGGCCTGGCTGGAGGCGAAGAACACTTCCGAGCCGAAGACGAAGCGGTCGCCGACGACACGCACGTCCGGCCGCTCGGCCAGGATCTCGCGCAGCCGGCCGAAAAATTCCGAGCGATAGCGCGACAGTTCCTGCACGCGCTGGGCCAGCGCCAGGTTCAGCCGGCGACCGAGGTCGGAAATGCGGGTCTGCGAGTCGCGGTCGCGGGCTTCGCTTGCGGCCAGGGCATTTTCGAGGGCGGCGAACTGGCGGCGCAGGGCGGCGATCTGCTGGTTGAGCAGCTCGACCTGGGCGAGAGCGGCTTCCGCCGCCCGGCGCTGGGCCGTCGCCTCCCCCTCCAGCGCCAGCGCGCGATTGGTCGCCGATCCGGCCTGGCTCTGCGCCTCCTCGGCCTGGTTCTGCAGGCGACGCCGCTCCTGCTCGGTCGTGCCGAGGGTCGCGCTGATCGCCGCGAGATTGTCCTGCAGGCCCTGGCGCTGGCCGCGCTCGAGCTGCAGGAGGTCGCTGAGTTCGGCGATCTGGCGGTTCAGGCGCGCCATCGCGTCGTCCTTGCCGACGATCTCGCGCGACAGGAAATACTGCGCCAGCATGAATACCGACAGCATGAAGATGATGGCGAGCAGGAAGGTCGACAGGGCGTCGACGAAACCCGGCCAGTAGTCGATGCCGCGTTCGCCGCGGCGCGAGCGCGACAGGGCCATGTCAGACCGGCCCGGCGCGTTCGCGCAGCAGCTGTTCCAGCAGCTTGCGAACCTGTTTCTGGTCGTCCGACTGTGCCTCGACCCAGTCGCGGATCATTTGCTGCTCGGTGCGCATATGGGTGACGAGGCCCTGGATGCCCTCGGCGAGATTGGCGAGCGCGGCGCTGCCGCGCTGCCCGCCCTGGCCCTCGGCGAGGGTCTCGCGCAGGCGCTCGAAGGCGTTCTGGAGGTCGGCCATGCCGAGGCCGGCGCCTTCGACGCCGCCGGCGCCCGCCATGTCCTGGACGGTCGAGGACAGCCAGTCCTCCACCTCGGTGTAGAAGCGGTTCTGCGCCTGGCTCGCCTGCAGGTCGAGGAAGCCGAGAACCAGTGAGCCGGAGAGGCCGAACAGCGAGGACGAGAAGGCGATGCCCATGCCGCCGAGCGGCTCGGCGAGGCCCCGCTTCATGTCCTCGAAGATGGTGCCGAGCTCGCCCTGCGTCGACAGGCTGTTGATCACCCGGCCGACCGAGGTGACCGTCTCGATCAGGCCCCAGAAGGTGCCGAGCAGGCCGAGAAAGACGAGGAGGCCGGTGAGGTAGCGCGACAGCTCGCGGCCTTCGTCCAGCCGCGTCGCCAACGAATCGAGCAGGCTGCGCATGGTCAGCGTCGAAATGCTCATGCGGCCGACCCGTTCGCCGAGCATGGTCGCCATCGGCGCCAGCAGCACCGGCGGGCGCGCCACCGTCAGGCCGGGATCGGCGAGGCGGAAGGAATTGACCCAGCGGACCTCGGGAAACAGCCGGATCACCTGGCGGAAGCTCAGCAGGATGCCGATCAGCGCCACCGCCACGATCACGCCGTTGAGACCCGGATTGGCCATGAAGGCGAGCTTGACCTCACGCTGCAGCACCACCGCGACCAGCACGACGAGCACGAGGAAGACCAGCATGCGGAACAGGAAGATCCGCGGGGAGGTGACCTTGAAGGGATCGATTTCGCGGGCCATCGGCATTCGTCGGAAAGTTGTGAGGCTGCGGGAGGCTAACGCGATTTTTCGGTTCGGACCATGGGCTGCGGCAATTCTATGAGACGCGGCCGCCATGGCGCTCATATGACGCAGCGATGTCCGTCCTGCCGCGATGATGCAGGGCTGGTCAAAGCTCTCGTTGCAGCTCGAGGGGCGGTGCCGCCGACCCTCGCCGCCACATGGCGGCAACGAGGCGCAGCGCCAGGGCCAGGGCCACCAGCGCGACCGGCAGGCCGTACCAGGCGCTCGCCGGGATTCGCTTGGCGTTGGTGACGACAAAGCTGATCGCGAGAAAATGGCTGCCGGCCCAGTGCAGCGCGCGCCAGGCGCGCGGGCCGAGCCAGGCGGCGCTGCGGTCGAAGGAGGTGGCGGCCATGGCTGCGATGACGAGATAGGCAAGACCGCCGGAGATGATGTTGCCGGGCGTGGTGAGCTGCCAGAACAGCGCCGGGTCCCGGCCCGCCAATTGGACGATGGCGGCAAGGTGGATGAGGTGGGAGACGGCAAAGCCGAGGCCGAGCTGGCGCCTGTTGCGCCGGAGCCAGCGCGTCGGCGCGGCCGGCGCGAGCCGCAGCAGCGCCGACGCGGCGAACGCGGCGAGAAACAGGACGAGCGAGGTGCGGGCGGTCAGCCGGATCACCGCGCGCAGGCCGGCCGTGTCGCCGCCGGCAAGGCCGTAGGCCAGGCCCGCGCCGGCCAGCAGCAGTGCAGAAATGAGGCCGAGAAGCGGCCAGCCATGGGGTAGTCGGCGGACGAACTTGGGCATTCCGCGCCTCCTGAAAGGTCGGTCGGTGGAGCAGGGGGATGTTCGTGAGAGGCGGAGCGGTTCAGTCCGCCATGAGCGACTCGGTCCTGCGGAGCTGGCGCCTCAGCGCCTGGACCTGCGCCATCAGCCAGAGCAGCAGGCCGCATTCGGCAAGGCTGCCGGCCATGATCGTCAGGGTGAGCGGGTCCGGCGCGCTGACCGTCGCGGCACGCGCCACGCCGGCGCCGATCGAGACGCCGAGCGCTGCGAGCGTCGCGGCCGCCACCAGCGCGACCGCCCGGACGCCGCCGGCGTCACGGCCGATCCGCCGGCGCAGCGCCAGCCAGCCGCCGCAGCCGATGGCGAGCGCCGCGACGAAGCCGTACCGGTCGACCAGCGGCGCAAAAGAGCCGATGCCATCGGCGCCGGCCTCGGCGAGGCCGAGCGTACGCAGCCGCATGGCGAGAAAGGTGGCAAGAAAGGTGATCAGGAGGGCGAGCCAGAGCCGGTCGGCACGCCGGCCCAGCATGTCCTGGGCAAAGCTTGCGGCGATCGCCCGGTGCGGACCCATGCGGGCGACCGCGCGGTGCTCCGCTGCCTCCGGCGGCAGGCCGGCCTGTGCCGCCACGGCCTCGGCCAGGTGGTCGGCGCATTCCGCCCGGACCCGCCGCGCCAGCCGCCGGTCGAAATCGAGATCCTGCTCGAGGGCATCGAGATAGCGTTCGATCAGGCCGGCCATGGCTTGCCTCCCGCGACCAGGGCCTGGACGGCCCGGGCGAAGCGCTGCCAGCCATTGCGCCGCTCGATGAGGGCGGCGCGGCCCGCATCGGTGAGCGCATAGACTCGCCGGCGCCGGCCGCCGGCGGGCGTCACCCAACTGCTGTGCAGAAGCCCGGCACCTTCCAGACGGTGCAGAGCCGGATAGACCGTGCCCTCCGGCAGGTCGAACGTGTCGTTGCTGCGCTCCCTGATGGCTTCGATGATGGCATAGCCATGGGCCGGCCCCGCTTCCAGCGCGGCGAGCACGATGGTGTCGAGGTGACCTTTGAGCATTTCCGGTTCCATACCTAGCGACGCTATACCTCGCATTGCTAGGTATCAAGGCCGGATATGCCGGAGGCGCTACACAGGGCCGTGATCAGCTGGCGGTGTCGGCCTTGGCGCGGGCTTTGCGTGGGGCGCGGCCGGCCTTCGCGGATCCGGACTTGGTCGGTCCGGTTTTGGCCGTCGTGGCCTTGAGGCGCGGCGCCTTCTGCGCCGGGCTCCGCGTGGGTGCCGTGCGGCGCGGGCCGCTGTCCTCGCTCGGCTCCGGCGGGCTGGTCGGCAGGATCACGGCGGGGGTTTCCGCTTCGACCTCGCTCGCCCGCTTGGCCAGCGGGCGGGGCGGCAGCAATTCGGCCTCGTTGACCACCTTCTTGGCCAGGAACACGGCCGCGTCGAGCTTGTAGAAGCTGCGCGTGCGGTAGAATTTGAGGGCGTGATTGTTGTTTTCGGCAACTTCCAGCACGAGATGCGTGCAGCCGCGCAGCCGAGCCAGATGTTCCAGCTGATCGAGCACGAAGGAGCCGAGGCCGCGGCCCTGGTAGTCGGGGTGCACGGCCAATTCCTCGACGAAGAGCGGCCGCATCTCGCGCATCCGGAAATAGCGCTCGTTCATCCAGTTGTCGGTGCCGACGATGGTCAGGGCGCATTCGGCATAGCCGACGATCTGCTCCTTGCCGTGCGATGTCACCACGAACAGGAGCTGCTCGATGCCCTTTTCCTCGTAGACCTCGAGGAAGCGCTTCTTCGACCGGGGCCGCTGATATTCCACCGTCGTCCGGTTCACCTCGCGGAAGACGTGCTTGAGGAATTCCCAGGTGCGGTTGAGATCGCGGCGATGCAGGCGCCGGATCCTGACTTCCGGTTCGGCCTCGGCGGCGGTGGTATCGGCAGTCGTGGGCATGGTCATGATGCTGCGTTCGGGCCTTTCGGGGCGCGCATCATCCAGGTTTTTTGCGTTTTAGGCAAAGCTGCGCGCCGAAATGGGCCGCACACTGCGATCCATGAGCCAGGCGCATAGCGGTCCCGGCACCGCGCCGCTCTTGCCGCCCGCGCATGGCCAGTGCAAGCCTTCCGGAGACGATCCCTGGGGAGCACTGCATGGCCGCTGATCTGTCGCTGATCGAGAAGAGCGCAACCGACATTCTGAAACTCTTGAAGAAAGACGAGGTCAGTCCGCTCGATCTTCTCGACACGCTGGAGGCGAGGATTGCCGCCGTCGACGGCAAGGTCAACGCATTGCCGACGCTGTGCTTCGACCGGGCCCGCAAACATGCCAAGGCGCTGATGAAGCGGCCGAAGGAAGGTCGTGGGCTGCTGATGGGCATGCCGGTGCCGATCAAGGATCTGACCGATGTCGAAGGCGTGCTCTCCACGCAGGGCTCGCCCATTTTCGCCGACCACGTGCCCACCACGTCGAATATTCTCGTGGAAAACCTCGAGGCGCGCGGCGGCATCGTCTACGCCAAGTCCAACACCCCGGAATTCGGCGCGGGCGCCAACACCTTCAACGAGGTGTTCGGCCGCACGCTGAACCCCTACAACACCAAGCTCTCGGCGGCCGGCTCGTCCGGCGGTGCGGCCGTGGCGCTCGCCACCGGCCAGGCCTGGCTCGCGCATGGTTCGGACATGGGCGGTTCGCTGCGCAATCCGGCGAGCTTCTGCGGCATTGTCGGCATGCGCCCCTCGCCCGGCCGCGTTGCCACCACGCCGGGTACCAAGATCGATGCCTCCCTCGGCATCGAGGGGCCGATGGCGCGCACGGTGACCGATCTTGCCCTGCTGCTCGATGCGATGAGCGGCGACGACCACCGCGATCCGCGGTCTCTGCCCGCTCCGCGCCGCAGCTTCCGCGCCGCGCTGCGTTCGGGCTGGAAGCCGAAACGTGTCGCCTATTCGCCGGATCTCGGCATCACGCCGGTCGATCCGGAAGTGAAGGAGATCACGCGCAAGGCGGCGGAGCGCTTCGCCGCCGCCGGCGTGATCGTGGAGGAGGCCCATCCCGACTTCTCCGAAGTGCATGAATGTTTCGGCATCCTGCGCGCCTACGCCTTCGCGGTCACCAAGGCGGAGCTCCTGCGCACCCATCGCGACAAGCTGAAGCCGGAGGTCATCTGGAACATCGAAAAGGGCATGCAGCTCACCATGACCGAGCTTGCCCGCGCCGAGGCGCAGCGCCAGGCCATGCTGCAGCGCGCGCTCGCCTTTTTCGACAGCTATGACCTGATCCTGACGCCGGCGACCATCGTCGCGGCCTATCCGGTCGAGCAGCGCTACGTCGCCGAATGCGACGGCTTCACCTTCCCCGACTATGTCCAGTGGCTGTCGATCGCCTATGCCTTCACGACCGTCTCGAGCCCGGCTTTGTCGCTGCCCTGCGGCTTCACCCGCGACGGCCGCCCGGTGGGACTGCAGATCGCCGCGCGGCCGCACGGCGAGGACCGGATCCTGGTCGGCGCCAAGATGCTGGAGGACATTCTCGGGCTCGACACGGTGAAACCGATCGATCCGCGCGGCTGAGCCGGCGGCGGACAATGCCGTCCCCGGCCGATCGGCCGGGGATCGCGAACGCGACACAGCGACAGGCGTACAGTTCCGGCGCCAGCCACGGCAAGGTGATTGCGCGCCTGGTTCCGGACTATCAGCGCAAGGCGGCCGATGCTTGTCGCGATCTGTGGGCCGAGGCGGGCGAAATCGATCTGGCGGCACCGGAGGACCGGGCGGCGGAAGCCGTTAGCGCGCTGGACGATTGACCGTGTCGGCCCTCGATCTTTTGGACACCAATATTCTGATCGCAAGCATGAAAAGCCGCGAGGAAGTCCGCCGCCGGTTGGAAATCGAGCCGCTGAATGCGCTCCGTCTTTCGCAGATCGTGCTGGACGGGTTGGAATTCGGCGTCGAGAAGAGCGCCTATGGCGAACGCAATCGCGCGCGGTTGGCGGCCCTGGCTCAGCGCCTTCCGGTGGTCGGTCTCGATCACGAAACCGCCAGCCACTACGGGCGGATTCGGGCATTCCTGGAGCGTTAGGGCACCGTCATCGGCGCCAACGATACCTGGATCGCCGCTCAGGCGCTGGCAATCGATGCGACGCCCGTGACCGATAAGCAGCGAGAATTTGGCCGGGTGCTGGCCTGCGCCTCGAAAGCTGGCTGCGGCCATCCGGCGGTTGAGCGTGCCTGGCCGCTTCCGGTTCTCGCTTCGGCCGGCTAAAGTCGGTCCATGACGACACGAATGACGACACTGCCGTCCGGCCTCACCGTCGTGACGGATGCCATGGCGCATGTGAAGACCGCCGCCGTGACCGTGATGGTCGGGGTCGGCGGCCGCGACGAGCGCCCCGACGAGCACGGCATCAGCCATCTCCTGGAGCACATGGCCTTCAAGGGCACCAGCCGGCGTACCGCGCGCGGCATGGCCGAGGAGATCGAGGCGATCGGCGGCGACCTCAACGCCGCGACCTCCTCCGAGAACACCGCCTATTTCGCCAAGGTGCTGGGCGAGGATCTCGAGGTCGCCGGCGACATCCTCTCCGACATCCTGACCGATCCGCTGTTCGAGCCGGGCGAGCTTGCCAAGGAAAAGAACGTCATCGTCCAGGAGATCGGCGCGGCCGAGGACTCGCCCGACGACGTCGTGTTCGACCATTTCGTCGCGGCGGCCTTTCCCGGCCAGCCGCTCGGCCGCACCATTCTCGGCACGCCCCAGGCGGTGCGCGGGGCGACCTCCGACAAGCTGCGCGGCTATATGAGCCGCTCCTACAAGACCGCCAATACGGTGGTCGCGGCCGCCGGCGCGGTCGACCATGACAGGGTGGTGGACCTGGCGGCGGAGAAGTTCGCGCCTTTCGGTTCCGGCTCGGCGCCGGCCCATGACCGCGCCCGGTATGGCGGCGGGGTGCGGACGGTCGCCCGGCCGCTCGAGCAGACCAATGTCGTCATCGGCTTCGAAGGGGTCAGCTTTCGCGACCCCTCGATCTATGCGACCGGGGTCTTCACCAACCTGCTCGGCGGCGGACTCTCCTCGCGGCTGTTCCAGGAGGTGCGCGAGGAGCGCGGCCTCTGCTACGAGATCCATTCTTTCCACTGGTCCTATTCGGACACCGGCCTGTTCGGCATTTCCGCCGGTACCGATCCGAAGGATGCCGGCGAGCTCGTCCGCCTGACGCTCGATATCCTGCATGCCACCGCGGCCGGCGCGACCGAGGTCGAGGTCAACCGGGCCAAGGCGCAGATGAAGGTCGGCCTGCTCGGCGCGCTGGAAAGCTCCTCCGCGCGCACCGACCAGATGGCGCGGCAGATCCTCGCCTTCGGCCGGCTGATCGATCTCGACGACATTGCCGCGCGGATCGAGGCGGTGACGATCGAGGACGTACGCGCCGCGGCGGCAAAGCTCGTCAGCACGTCGCCGATCAGCTTCGCGGCGATCGGCCCGAAGCGCGGGCTGGACAAGCTCGGGCAGTTCGCCGAACAGTTCCGGCCGTCGTGAGCCCCTGGCTTGCGTGGTCTGCGGAACAATCGAGGCCATTGCGGCGGCGCCGGAGGCGCTCGCGGCAGGCCACGCGCGTCCGCTCATGACGGAAAAGCGGCTTGGCGAGCCCGCTGCGGCGCGCTGCGGGCGGGCCGCTGAGGTGGCGGCGCGCCGCGATCCGGTCTTCCGCCTGCCCGCCGACGCCTCGCGCGCCGATCTCGCGCTGCTGCGGATCGCCGCCGTCAACATGGTTTCGGACCGCGCCCTGTTCCAGGCGCGCCGGGCGCAGCTGCGGGCGCTCGACTATGCCGAGATCTTCATCCACTTCGAAACCCTCGACGGGTTTCGTCGGGAACTCTCGGAGGGGTTGAAATGGCACGAGCAGTTCGGCTATGCGCCCTGGACCGGCAATCTCGACGCTCTGAATGATGGTTTTCGCGATCCACCGAGCTTCAGCCGCAGCGGCGGGCTGGTCGTTGCGATCGATGGTTTCGACGCTCTGATGGCGGCCGGCCGCAGGACGGCGACCGTCCTGCTCGACATCATCGAATGTCAGTCGCGCAACCACCTGCTCTACGGCCGCCGCCTCATCGCGCTGACCCGCAGCGATGCCCGCCAGCCGCTGGCGCACCTCGCATTCGGCGGCCGCGGCCCGAACTGGCTCGAGGCCGATTAGCCCGCACGGGTCCGCCGCAGCCGCAGTGCGGCGCCTTTCGCGGGCGCCCGGGGGGCGGTGGCCTTGCAATTCACTCTCGACCGTGCGGCGGCGGGGAGGCATTCTCATGATGGAAGACCATGAGACTCGCGACAGAGCGCCCCGCCGCATGAACACCTCTCCCGGCCGTCTCCTGCTGCTGCGTGCCGTGGGCCTGGCCTACGACCCGCCGGAGCCGATCGTCGGACCGAAGGTGACGCTGCGCGTGCCCGACATGAGCGATTACGAGGCCTGGGCGGAGCTGCGCGGGGCGAGCCGTGCTTTCCTCGTGCCCTGGGAGCCGGCCTGGCCGGCGGACGATCTGACACGCCAGGCCTTTCGGCGGCGGGTCGCGCGCTATCGGCAGGATTGGCGCGAGGACCAGGGCTATGCCGTGTTCATCCACCGCAATTCCGATGATGCGGTGGTCGGCGGCATCACGCTCACCAATGTCCGGCGCGGCGTCGCCCAGACGGTCTCGCTCGGCTACTGGATGGGCGAGACCTTTGCCGGCCAGGGCTATATGAGCGCCGGCGTGCGCGCGCTCATCCCTTATGTCTTCGGGCCGCTCGGCTTTCGGCGCATCGAGGCGGCCTGCGTGCCGCACAATACCGCTTCGGTCGGGCTCCTGGAGCGCGTCGGCTTCACCCGCGAGGGCCTCGCGCGCGAATATCTGTGCATCAACGGCACCTGGACGGACCATCTTTTGTTCGCGATGATCAAGGGCGATCCCATCGGCTGACGCGGGCGGCCCCTGTCGGTGCCGGACGATCCGTCAGAGCCCTGACACCGCCACGCCGATCTCGGCGATCCACAGGGCCACGGCGGTACCCGCCGTGTACCAGCCGAAGGTCGAGGCCGCCTCCCGGTTGGCCTTGCCGATCATCCGGCGGGCGACCGCGCGGGGCGGACGTTCGTCGCGCTTCAGGCCGTTCCAGACCTCGGTACTGTCGACCTCGCGCGTCGGCGCGCGGTCGGCCCGCACCATCAGTACGGCGGCCACCAGCGTGAAGCCGATCGCCCCCGCCTTCAGCGCCATGACCGGGCTGTCGGCAAGGGTGAACATCACGCCGATGACGGCGAGTACGGCGAGGCCCGTCTCGCGGGCCGCCCAGGCGAATGACAGTTCCCTGATCCGATCCATTGCTGTCCCCGTCGGCCAGACAATTTGCCGACGGCGAGCATGCTGCGCTGCAGCATCGTGTGCAAGATCGGGAGAGTCCTTATACGAAAGTATTAGGAAGAAAGTATGATAAGGTTGGCCCGCTGCAATCGTCTCAGTCGACGATGAAGAGCCGGGCGCCCTTCGGCGCGCGCGAGCGGTGCGCCTCGGCATTGTCGGCCACCTGGTAGCTCATTCCGGGCGTCAGCACGAAGACGCGGCCGTCGGCGAGCGTCGTCTCCAGTTCGCCGTCCAGGCAGAACAGCACGTGGCCCTTCGAGCACCAATGGTCGGAGACGTAGCCGGGCGAATAGTCGACGAGCCGGACCCGGATCGGATTGTCCGCCGGGCCGAAAGCGCGCGTGCGCCACAGGGCGTGGCCGGCATCGCCGGCATGCCGGGTCGGCTCGACCTCGGACCAGGCGACGGTGTTGAAGGCAATATCGGTCATGCGCATGGCGGCACCTCGCAAGGGACAGGGTGCCGCCAGGATAGGTCAGAACAGATGGATCGTCCCCGGCGCGAACAGCGCAATGGCCATGAACCCGACGCCGATCAGGCCGAGGCCGCCGGCGAGCCAGGCGAGCGCGAAGGCACCGGTGATGACGGTCGCCGAGGCGAGCACGATGCCGATCTGGAAGGCCGCCGAGGCCACCTCGAAATCGTGATAGGCCTTGTATTTCTTGTCGCGCTTGGCCTCCGCGGCGATCGCCCGGGCGGAAAGCTCGCGCCGGCCCTCGCGGGTCTCCGGTTCGCTGTCCCAGCGCTGGGCCGTGGCCTGCCAGGCCTCGATCTGGCGCGTCATCGCCGCCTTGGCGGCTTCGTCGGTCAGCGCGTTGCGGGTCACCGTCATGTCCTCGGCGGCCGTGCGCACCGTGGTCATGCGGATCGTCTTGGCCTGGAAGAAGGCCCAGAGGTTGGAGGCTTCGACATTGGCGTTGATCGCGTCGGTCTGCGCGCTCTTCGCCGCCGTTTCGGCGAGCGCGAGCAGCAGCGCCATGACGGCGATCAGCAGGGCGATCTTCTTGTTCGAACCTTCGATATGGCCGTGTCCGCCGGACATGGGTGATTCCTTAAAAGGAGCAAGGACAAGGCAACCGTGTGCCGTTTCGTAAGGTGTCGCGCAAGGGGAAGCGGCCATTTGCCGCTTGCCCTTTGCCTTGACGCGCGGAGAGCCTAAAGAACGCTGATGACAATCTGGGGAAAATTGGGCGGCGCCGCCGCCGGCTTCGCGCTCGGCGGGCCGATCGGCGCCCTTGTCGGCACGCTCGCTGGGCATTTCCTGCTCGACGAGGGCCTGCTTGCGCCCGAAGCGCGGCCGCCGCGCGAGACGATCGCCTTCACCGTCGGCCTGGTGGCGCTCGCCGCCAAGATGGCCAAGGCCGACGGCGTCATCACCTGCAACGAGGTCGATGCCTTTCGCCGACTGGTCAAGATCGCGCCGGAGGACGAACCGCGCGTCGTCGCGCTGTTCGATCTCGCCAAGCAGAGCGTCGCCGGTTTCGACGCCTATGCCCGGCAGCTGCGCGATCTCCTGAAGGACGAGCCGAAGACGCTCGAGGACCTGCTCGACGGCCTGTTCGGCATCGCCACCGCCGACGGCGCCGTGCATGAGGCCGAGCTTGCCTATCTCGCCGAGGTCGCCACGATCTTCGGCCTGAGCGAGGCCGAGTTCGAAAGCGTCAAGGCCCGGCATGTCGTCGGCGGCGGCGCCGATCCCTATCGTGTGCTGGGCGTTCCGCCCGACGCGTCCAACGAGACGATCAAGACGCGCTGGCGCGCCCTCGTCACCGAGCATCATCCCGACAAGCTGATCGCGCGCGGCGTGCCGGCTGAAATGATTTCGCTCGCCACCGCGAAGATTGCAGCAATAAACGCCGCCTATGACACCTTGCGCAAGGCGCGGGGATTTGCATGAGCGGTGGCGGCGGCAAGGATCGTGCGGGGCAAAGGCCGGATCTCGTGCGCGAGCCGCTGGCCGATGCCGGCGATGAGGCGGTGCCGGTCGAGCGCCCGGATTCGCCGCTGGTCGCTTCGCTCTCGGCATCCCCCAATCACGACTGCCGCAAGGGCGTCAGCCAGGCCGACATGCTGATCCTGCACTATACCGGCATGCGCGACGGGCTTTCGGCGCTGCACCGGCTGTGCGATCCGAACCCGCCGCGCGTATCGGCCCATTACGTCGTGTTCGAGGACGGCGAGATCGTTCAATGCGTCGCCGAGGAGCGGCGGGCCTGGCATGCCGGTGCCGGGTCCTGGGAGGGGCGGGAGGATCTCAATTCCCGCTCGATCGGCATCGAGATCGTCAATCCCGGCCACGAATTCGGCTATCGGCCCTTTCCCGAGGCGCAGATCGCGGCCGTCGTCGCGCTGGCCGGCGACATCGTCGCCCGCTTGAACATCGCGCCGCGCCGGGTGCTCGGCCATTCCGACGTCGCGCCGCTGCGCAAGCAGGATCCCGGCGAGCTCTTCCCCTGGGAGCGGCTGGCCGCCGAGGGCCTCGGCCTCTGGGTGCCGGCTGTGCCGATCACCGGCGGCAAGGCCTATGGGCCCGGCGAGGAGGGCCCGCCGATCCAGGCGATCCAGGCGCTGTTCGCCATGCTGGGCTACGGCATTGCCGTGACCGGCGTCTATGACGGCCTGACCGAGGCGGTGGTGACCGCCTTCCAGCGCCACTGGCGCCAGGACAAGGTCGACGGCATTGCCGATGGTTCGACCCTGGCGACCTTGCGGGCGCTGCTCGAGCGGCGGCGGCCGGACCAGGGAGCGGACTGATGTTTCGGACCGTGGCCGCGCTGTCGCTTCTGGCCGCGATGGCCGCTCTCGGCGCGGCCGGGACGGCTGAGGCACGCGAGAGGCGCTGCGGCTGGATCCACAACCCGACCCCGGCCAACTGGTGGCTGTTTGATGGCGAGGGCGAATGGACCATCGGCACGCAGGGCGGGTACCAGGCGCCGGGACTGACGCTCATCCCGGATCTGACCCAATCCGAATGGGTGGTCACCAATCGCCCGACCTACGGCTATGGCTGCGGCTGCGCCGAGGTCGATGTCGATCGCCGCACCTGGCAGGTCAGCCGCATCTACGGCTTTTCCCAGCGCCCGCTGGCGGTCTGCCGGGCTGACCCGGCCTTGCCGAAGCCCGATTGAGCGGGTTTCGGCGCGATGGCCGGCGCAGGACTCGTTGCGGTAAGGCCCGGCAGGACAGGCCTGGTAGCGATGCTCCTGTCGCTGCTCGCAGCCGCCACGCCCTCCCATGCGGAGACCGCGGGCCTGCCGCCGGGGTTCGTGTATCTCGCCGCCATCGATCCGACGATCCGCCAGGACATCCGTTATGCCGGCAGCTTCATTTTTCTTGGCCGGCCCGCGGCGGGCTATCACGCTGGCGAATGCATTCTGACGGCGCCCGCGGCGCGCGCTCTCGCTGCCGTCCAGGCCGAGCTCGCCGGCCGCGGCCTGTCGCTCGTCGTCTGGGACTGCTACCGGCCGGCCCGCGCGGTGGCCGACTTCATGGCCTGGAGCCGCGGCGCCGGCGGCGCCGGGATGGCGGCTGTCTTCCATCCGGCCGTCGCCAGGCGCCGGCTCGTTGCCGAGGGCTATATCGGCGCCCGCTCGACCCATGCGCGCGGCTCGACCGTCGATCTCGGCCTCGGGGCCCGGAATGGCCCGGCCGGCCGGCGCGGGCAGGGGCCCTGCACGGCGCCCGCAGGCCAGCGGACGGATGAGGGTACGCTCGACTTCGGCACCGCCTTCGACTGTTTCGACCCCCGGTCGGCCCTGGCCGATGGACGGATCGGCGCGAGCGCCCGCGCCAACCGGCTGCTGCTGCGCGACGTCATGAGCCGCCACGGCTTTCGCGGCTACGCGCGCGAATGGTGGCATTTCCAGCTCCGCGACGAGCCGTTCCCCGTCACGACCTTCGACTTTCCTGTCGTCGCGCGGCCGCGGCGCTGACGCCCCGAAGGCCGCACCTGCCGCTTGGCGGCACCGTGTCATGCCTGGACTTTGCCCCGGGAACGCGCATTCTGAGCCTGCATAACCGGGAGAGTTTCCTATGACAGAGACCGCGCACACCGGACATTCCCTTGGCTCCCACCTTATTCCGCTCCGCCGCAACTGGGGCTGGCTGATGGGCGCCGGCATTATCCTGATCCTGCTCGGCATGGTCGGCCTGGTGCTGACCTTCCTGTTCAGCATTGCCAGCGCCCTGTCGTTCGGCGCCATGATGCTGGTCGGCGGCGGCGTGCTGGCGGCTGACGCGTTCCGGCGCGAAGGCTGGAAGAGCCGCGTCCTGATGCTCCTGGTGGCCCTGCTCTACATCATCACCGGCGCGCTGGTTTTTTATAATCCGATCTCGGCGCTCGCCGCGCTCACGCTGCTCGCCGGCTCGGCGCTGATCGCGGTCGGCATCCTGCGCATCATCATGGCCTTCCAGGTCCGGCCGTCCCCGGTCTGGGTCTGGGTGCTGATCTCCGGCCTGCTCTCGCTGGTGCTCGGCGCGCTCATCGTCGCGCAATGGCCGATGTCGTCGATCTGGGTGCTCGGCACCTTCCTGGCGATCGAGCTGATCTTCCAGGGCTGGTCCTATGTGATGCTGGCCCAGGCCGTGCGCTCCACTTTCGACGGCGTCAAGCCGCGGCCGGCCGCGCCCGCCGCCACTGCCGAACCGCCGCCGGCAGCACCGCCCCCGGCCGCGCCGCCAGCACCGCCTGCGCCGCCTGCCCCCTCGGCACCTACCGGCAGCTGACCCTCGCGGCGCTTTTCGCGCCCCGCGAGCCCTTTTGTGCCCGGCCCGGCCGCCCCCGGCGCCGGGCACAGCCTTTTCCGGCCCGGAAATGGTCACCAAAGTCTTGCCGAAACCGTTTGTTAACCGCGCATCGCGCTAATGAAGCGTTGACGACGCGGACCTGCGACATGGGCGTCCTCGGGCGTGATCGTCACCGACGCCCGTGAAGCCATGCCGGTCGAATACGAGCTCTTTTCGACGATGCCAGTCCCGCGCGAGGCCAGCGCGGGGAACGGGCGGCGACGGCTCGCGTCCGGCTTTCGGGCGCGATCGGCAACGGCGCGATCGAACCAGGCGAGGTGTGGGAGTGTCTTCATGACGACGGGTCGCGGCAAGGCAGGGAGCGATGCCGCTGGCGGACCGGCCCGTCACGTTCCCGTCCTGCTCGCCGAGGTCATGACGGCGCTCGCCCTGGAGCCCGGCGCGACCGTCATCGACGGCACCTTCGGCGCCGGCGGCTATAGCCGCGCCATTCTCGATGCCGGCGGCACTGAGGTCCTTGCCATCGATCGCGACCCGACGGCGATCGCCGGCGGCGCCGCGCTGGTCGCCGCGTCCCAAGGCCGGCTCGATCTCGTCGAGGGCCGCTTCTCGCAGCTCGACGCCATTGCACGCGAGCGCGGCCACCCGGCGGTCGATGCGGTGGTGCTCGACATCGGGGTCTCCTCCATGCAGCTCGACGAAGCCGAACGCGGCTTCTCGTTCCGTTTCGACGGCCCGCTCGACATGCGCATGGCGATATCGGGCGAAAGCGCCGCCGATCTCGTCGCGCGCCTGCCCGAGGCCGAGCTTGCCGACCTCATCTATCGCTATGGTGAGCAACCATTAGGATTTGAGCGGCCGTTTTTCCCAAGGCTGTCCGCGCTGCAGAACGGCATTTGCGAAGATGAGGAGCTTTCGGGCGCAGGCGATGAGGGCGCTTTTATGCGCCTTTCCTTGGTCGACGAGGCGAGTGCGCAGTGCGATCAAGGCCGGGTTCCATTTGTAGGCGGCGGGCAAGGCCGCGGCATAGAGCGCAGTACGGACGCGAGCGCGGCCGCCGGCGATATGGGCCTCGCCGACGCGGCCAGCGCTTGTGTCGTCAAAAGGGGCAAGGCCTGCCAGAGAGGCGGCCTGCTCGCGGGAGATCCGGCCCAGTTCCGGCATGCCGATGATCAGTGCCAGAGCGGTGCGCAGGCCGATCCCCTCGATGGTCAGCACCAGGTCGAGGCGAGCAGCCAGATCGGCATGACGGCGCAGGTCGGCGTCGAGCCGGGCCACTTCATAGGTGACCCGCCGCTTGGCGGCTCTGGCATCGGCCTCCAGCTTGGCCCGCAATCGCGGGTCGCGCTGATGCTCGAGCCGGGTCTTGGCGCGCTTGTAGTCCTCCTCGGCCTGCTCGATGAAGGTGAGGCGGTCGGCAAAGGGGGAAAAACGTCGATCGGGTGGCGACCGATCGCCGTCCATGAGGGCGGTGAAGGCTGCGATCAAGCGCGCATCCAGCTCATCAGTCTTGGCTCGTCGCAATCGTGCTAGAGCAAAGGCCTTGATCTGCAGCGGCTGGATCACCGAGACGGTGAAGCCGTATGCGCGCAGCGCCTCGACAACGCCGCGCTCATAGCCGCCGGTCGCTTCGATGCCGATGCGTTTGACGTTTTGTGCTTTCAACAGGCCGGCCAATTGGCGCCAGCCGTCCTTGTCGTTCGGCACCTGCCAGAGCTCGGTGCTGCCATGAACAGCGATGTCCAGCTTGGCCTTGGCCGTGTCGATCCCGGCCACTTTCGTGTTAGTCTTTGCCATCTTCGTCGTCCCATCCTTGCGATGCGAACCTGGTGTTCTTTCAACCATCCGGGTCCGATGAAGAGGGCGACCGTGATCTTGCTCACCAACAGCCCGAAACGGCTCAGGCGCGAACGATCAAACGGCCGCCGCCGGATCCGAGGTGGCCGCCTCGGATCCGGCATCCCCCTCAACGAGGGACGGCCTCAGTCTGGCAGGTTTTTCCAATACAAGGAGCGCCTGTCGCGGCCGATTGCCAAGGCGATCGTGCGCGAGCGGGCGCTGCAGCCGATCGAGACGACGCGCCGGCTCGCCGACATCGTCGCCCGCGTCGTGCGCGGCAAGCCCGGCGACATCCACCCGGCGACCCGCACCTTCCAGGCGCTGCGCATCGCCGTGAACGAGGAGCTTGCCGAGCTCGAGCAGGCACTGGCGGCCGCCGAGCGGATCCTGAAACCCGGCGGACGCCTCGTCGTCGTCACCTTCCATTCGCTCGAGGACCGCATCGTCAAGCAGTTCCTCGGCCAGCGCTCCGCGGTCAGCGCGGGCGGCTCGCGCCACGCCCCGGCCGCGGCGGTCGCCGAGCCGACCTTCACCCTTCTCGGCCGCAAGGCGGTGGCGGCTGGCGAAGCCGAGGCGGCGGCCAATCCGCGCGCCCGCTCGGCCAAGCTGCGCGCCGCCGTGCGAACCGGCGCCCCGGCCCGGGAGGCGCGGTCATGATGCGCTTTCTCCATATCCTCGTCATCGCCACGCTGATCGTCGCCGCGGTCGTGGTCTATCGCGTCAAATACGAAGCGACGCGCCATGCCGAGGAGGTCGCCAAGCTCAAGCTCGAGATCAACCGCGAGCGCGAGGCGATCGCCGAGCTGAAGGCGCAATGGGCAAGGCTCAACCGTCCGGACCGCCTGCAGGCGCTCGCCGAGCGCCATCTGAGCCTGCGGCCGCTCGCCATCGACCAGATGAGCACGCTGACCAATCTGCCCGACAAGCCCTATGTCGACCCCGATCCGATCGGCTCGATGCTGGAGGCCATGGACGGCGGCGGCCTCGCCGATCCGACGATCACCGGTTCGACCCGCGGCACCCCCGTGCCGCCCCGCCGGCCGCAGCAGGGAGCGCGTTGATGGAACCGAATGCGGCCGTCGAAACCGGGGCCGGGCGGGGCATGCAGGCGCTGCGGCCACGTTTCCTCATGCGCGCGCGCCTGTTCTTCGCCTGGCTGCTCGCCGGACCCCAGGCCGAGCGCCTGAAGAAGGCCAAGGCGCGGGTCGGCCTCGCCATGGTCGGCTTCGGCGGCCTCTACCTGGTCATCGCCACCGCCATGGTCCTCTACGCGGTCAATGGCGACCCGGCGCAGCGCAATGCCGGCCGGGCGCAGGACGCCGTGTCCTCGGCCCGTCCCGACATCATCGACCGCAACGGCGAGGTGCTGGCGACCGACATTCGCACCCAGTCGCTGTTCGCCGAGCCGCGCAAGCTGGCCGCGAGCTTCGATGTCGACGAGGCGACCGAGCTGCTCACCGCCGTTCTGCCGGACCTCGACCAGCGCGAGGTGCGCGAGCGCCTGCGCTCGGGCAAGGGTTTCGTCTGGCTGCGCCGCGAGATCACCCGCGAGCAGCAGGCGCAGATCCATCGCCTCGGCATTCCCGGCATTGGCTTCCTGCGCGAGGCCAAGCGCTCCTACCCGAACGGCCCGACCCTGTCGCACGTGCTCGGCCATGTCGACATCGACAACCAGGGCATTGCCGGCCTCGAGCGCTATATCGACCGGCGCGGCCTGGCCGAGCTGCACCGCGCCGGCTTCGCCACCAGCCGCAACCAGGAGCCGGTCCAGCTCTCCATCGACCTGCGCGTGCAGCACGTGCTGCGCGACGAAATGCTGAAGGCCTTCCAGCGCTTCCGGGCCAAGGCCGCGGCCGGCGTGATCATGGATGTCGACACCGGCGAGATCATCGCCATGGCCTCGATCCCCGATTACGATCCGAACCATCCCGGCGGCTCGCACGGCGACGACCGGATCAACCGCCTGACGACGGGCGTGTTCGAGATGGGTTCGGTCATGAAGGCGCTGACCCTCGCCATGGCGATGGATTCCGGGCGCTTCAACATCAATTCGGCGATCGATGCCCGCTTTCCCTTTTCGATCGGCCGGCACCAGGTGAAGGACTTCCACGCCCAGCGCCGCGTGCTGACGCTGCCGGAAGTCTTCACCTATTCCTCCAATATCGGTACCAGCCGGCTGGCGCTCGCGCTCGGCGGCGAGCACCAGCGCGCCTTCCTGCGCCGCATGGGCCAGCTCACCCGCCTGCAGACCGAACTGCCGGAAAGCGCGGCGCCGCTGCTGCCGCGCCGCTGGGCCGAGATCACCACGGCCACCGTCTCCTTCGGCCATGGCCTGTCGGTCGCCCCGCTCCAGGCGGTCATGGGCACGGCGGCGCTGGTCAATGGCGGCCTCTTGATCACCCCGACCTTCCTGCGCCGCACGCCGGAACAGGCCCGCGCGGTCGCGACCCGCGTCATCCGGCCGGAAACCTCGGCCAATATGCGCTTCCTGATGCGCCTCAACGCCGAGCGCGGATCGGGCCGGCGCGCCGACGTCGAGGGCTATTATGTCGGCGGCAAGACCGGCACTGCCGAAAAGGTCATCGGCGGCCGCTATGCCAAGGACCGGCTGCTCAATTCGTTCATGGCGGTGTTCCCGGCCGATCAGCCGCGCTACATCCTGCTGATCACGCTCGACGAGCCGAAAGGAATTCCCGAGACGCATGGCCTGGCGACGGCCGGCTTCAATGCCGCGCCGACCGCCGGCCGGGTGATCGCCCGCGCCGCGCCGTTGCTCGGCCTGCAGCCGCGTTTCGACATGGCCCCGGCGGCGCAGGCGATCCAGGTCGGCTATCGTGGTCCCGGCGGCCGGTAGCCGGCCGCCGCGCAGTGCATTCCGCGTCCCGGGCCTGCCCGGGCTTGTCCCTTCATTCGCCTGGCCGAAGCCATCATGGATCTTGCCGCTCTCCTGAAAGACGAAACACCGTCGGCGCTCGCGACGCTCGGCCTCGCCGGTCTCACCGCCGACAGCCGCCAGGTGCGCCCGGGCACGGTGTTTTTCGCGCTGAAGGGCGAAAAGGTCGACGGCATGGCCTATGCCGAGGCCGCGGCGAAGGCCGGCGCCACCGCCATCGTCACCGACAATGCCGACGCGCCCGCGGCGGTGGCCGGGGTCCCGGTCGTCAAGGTCGCCAATGGCCGGCTGAGCCTCGCGCTCGCCGCGAGCCGCTTCTATCCGCGCCAGCCCGCGACCATCGCCGCGGTGACCGGCACGTCCGGCAAGACCTCGGTCGCCGCCTTCGTCCGCCAGATCTTCGCCGCCGAAGGCTTCCAGGCGGCCTCCATCGGGACGGTCGGCGTGACGAGGCCGAGCGGCCAGGTCTATGGCGGCCTGACCACGCCCGATCCGCTGACCTTGCACCGGACGCTCGACACGCTCGCCGGCGAGGGCGTCACTCATCTCGCCTTCGAAGCCTCGTCCCACGGGCTCGACCAGTTTCGCCTCGACGGGGTGAGGATCGCCGCCGCCGCCTTCACCAATCTGTCGCGCGACCATCTCGACTATCACGAGACGGTCGAGGCCTATCGCGCCGCCAAGCTCAGGCTGTTCACCGAGCTGCTGCCGGCCGGCGGCACGGCGGTGGTCATGGCCGGCCCCGAAGGTCGCCCCTTCGCCGAGGCGGCCCGGGCGCGCGGCCTCCGGCTGATCGCGATCGGCCGGCGCGCCGACGATGCGCGCGACGGCATCCGCATCCTCTCCGAGACGATCGACGGCGCCGGCCAGATCGTCGGCCTGGCCGGCTTCGGCGACACCTTCTCGATCCGCATTCCACTGCTCGGCGCCTTCCAGGTCGACAACGCCCTGGTGGCGGCGGGCCTTGCCATCGGCTGCGGCGTCCAGCCGGCGCGGGCCTTCGCCGCGCTGGAGACGCTCGAAGGCGCCAAGGGTCGGCTCGAATTCGTCGGCGCGCTGAACGGCGCGCCCGTCGTCGTCGACTATGCCCACAAGCCCGATGCGCTGGACAAGGTGCTGCAGGCCGCGCGGCCCTTCGCCACCGGCCGGCTGGTCGTTGTGTTCGGCTGCGGCGGCGACCGCGATCCGGGCAAGCGCCCGATCATGGGGCGCATCGCGGTCGAGCGGGCCGACCGCGTGATCGTCACGGACGACAATCCGCGCTCGGAGGATCCGGCCGCCATCCGCGCCGCGATCATGGCCGAGGCGCGCGGCGCCGAGGAGATCGGCGACCGCGCCGAAGCGATCCGCGCGGCGGTCCGGGACCTGAAAGAGGGGGATCTCCTGGTCATTGCCGGAAAAGGCCACGAAACCGGCCAGATTGTCGGCTCGGTGACCTTGCCCTTCTCCGACCATGAGGTTGCGGCGAAGGCGATCAGCGACTGCGAGGCGACCGCCGCCACGAAAGGGCCTGCTGCATGACTGCCATGACCGAGAGCCATCCGCTCTGGACGACGGAGGCACTCGCCCGTGCCATGGGCGCGCGCCTCGTCGGCGTGCCGGCGCGAACCGTCTCCGACATTTCCATCGACAGCCGGACCCTCACCCCCGGCGAGGCCTATGTGGCGCTGAAGGGCCTCGCCCATGACGGCCATGCCTTCGTCGCCGCCGCTCTCGACAAGGGCGCGGCCTTTGCCGTGGTCTCGGAGGAATGGGCCGCCGGCGCGCCGGCCGGGCGCTATCTCGTCGTCGCCGATCCGCTGAAGGCGCTGGAAAAGGCCGGCATCGCCGCCCGCGCCCGCACCGCGGCCCGCATCGTGGCGGTCACCGGCTCGGTCGGCAAGACCTCGACCAAGGAGGCGCTCGCCCACGTGCTCCAGCGCGAAGGCCGCACCCATGCGCCGCCGAAGAGCTTCAACAACCATATCGGCGTGCCGCTGACGCTCGCCCGCATGCCCGCGGCGAGCCAGTTCGGCGTGTTCGAGATCGGCATGAACCATGCCGGCGAGATCACGCCGCTCACCCGCATGGTGCGCCCGGACGTGGCGGTCATCACCACGATCGAGGCCGTGCACGTGGAAAATCTCGGCTCGATCGAGGCCATCGCCGATGCGAAGGCCGAGATCTTCGCTGGCGTCGAGCACGGCGGCGCGGCGGTGCTGCCGCGCGACAGCCGCTTCTTCGACCGCCTGGCGGGCGCCGCGCGCGCCGCCGGCATCGACACGATCCTGTCCTTCGGCGAGCACGAGGAGGCCGATGTCCGGCTGCTGCGTGTGTCGCTGTCGGCGCAATATTCCACCGTCCACGCCAGCATCGTCGGCCAGGAGGTCGCCTACAAGCTCGGTTCGCCCGGCCGGCACCTGGCGATGAATTCGCTGGCCGTGCTGGCGGCGGCCAAGCTCGTCGGCGCTGATCTCGCCATTGCCGCGCTCGCCCTCTCGGACATGCGGGCGGTGGCCGGCCGCGGCGAAAGGCTGCTGCGGCGCCTGCCGCAGGGCCAGTTCACCCTGCTCGACGAAAGCTACAACGCCAATCCGGTGTCCGTGCGCGCGGCGCTCGCCGTGCTCGGTGCGGTCAAGCCGGCGCCGGGCGGGCGCCGGATCGCCGTGCTCGGCGACATGCTGGAGCTCGGCGCCGAGGGCGCAAGGCTGCATGCCGGGCTCGCCGGGCCGCTGGCCGATGCCCATGTCGACCTGGTCTTCTGCTCCGGCCCCCTGATGGAAAATCTGTGGAAGGCCTTGCCAGTCGGCCGTCGGGGCGCTTATGCCGCAACCGCGGCCGAGCTTGAGCCCGAGGTGATCCGCACGCTCAGGTCCGGCGACATCGTCATGGTCAAGGGGTCGCGCGGCAGTCGCATGGCGCCGCTGGTCGAGACCCTGAAAGCCAAGTTCCCTGCCGAGGTCATCGACGACGCCCAGCTCGGCGCGGCCTGAGACCGTCAAGAGAGAATGCCGAAAGATGTTCGCTTTCCTTGCCGAATTCACCACCGTCTTCGGACCGCTCAACATCTTTCGCTACATCACCTTCCGCACGGGCGGGGCGATCGTCACGGCGCTGATCTTCGTCTTCCTGTTCGGGCCCGGTCTCATCCAGTTGCTGCGCCTGAAGCAGGGCAAGGGCCAGCCGATCCGGTCTGACGGGCCGGAGAGCCACCTGGCCAAGAAGGGCACCCCGACCATGGGCGGCCTGATGATCCTGTCCGGCGTCGTCATCTCGACGCTGCTCTGGGCCAACCTGCGCAGTCCCTATGTCTGGGTCCTGCTGTTCGTCACCCTCGGCTTCGGCGCCATCGGCTTCTACGACGACTATCTGAAGGTGACCAAGCAGACCCATGCCGGGTTTTCGTCGCGTGCCCGTCTCGCGCTCGAATTCGTCATTGCCGGCCTTGCCGTGACCGCGGTCGTCTACGTCACGCGCGAGCCGCTGAACACCTCCGTGTTCTTTCCCTTCATCAAGGACCTGTCGATCAATATCGGCTTCCTGATGATCATCTTCGGGGCGCTGGTCATCGTCGGCTCGGGCAATGCGGTGAACCTCACCGACGGCCTCGACGGCCTCGCCATCGTGCCGGTCATGATCGCCGGCGGCACGTTCGGTGTCATCGCCTATCTCTCCGGCAATGCGGTCTTCGCAAGCTATCTGCAGATCACCCATGTACCGGGCACCGGCGAGATCGTGGTGGTGATCGGCGCCCTGATCGGCGCCGGCCTCGGCTTCCTCTGGTTTAATGCGCCGCCGGCGCAGATCTTCATGGGCGATACCGGCTCGCTGGCCCTCGGCGGCCTGATCGGCACCATTGCGGTCGCCACCAAGCATGAGATCGTGCTGGCGGTGGTCGGCGGCCTGTTCGTCCTGGAAGCCGTGTCGGTGATCGTCCAGGTCGCCTCGTTCAAGCTCACCGGCAAGCGTGTCTTCCGCATGGCGCCGATCCATCACCACTTCGAGAAGAAGGGCTGGTCGGAGCCGCAGGTCGTCGTGCGCTTCTGGATCATCGCCTTCGTGCTGGCGCTCGCGGGCCTGTCGACCCTGAAGCTCAGGTGAGCTGAGATGACACCGATCCATCAGTTCGCCGGCAGGACCGTCGCGGTCTTCGGGCTCGGCGGCTCCGGCCTTGCCACCTGCGCGGCGCTCGCCGCCGGCGGTGCCCGCGTCGTCGCCTGGGACGACAATGCCGCCTCCGTCGAGAAAGCAGCCGCGGCCGGCCACGCAACCGTCGACCTCGCCACGGCCGACTGGTCGGGTTTCGCCGCGCTCGTGCTGACGCCCGGCGTGCCCCTGACCCATCCCGTGCCGCACTGGACGGTCGGCAAGGCCGTCGCGGCGGGCCTTCCGGTCATCGGCGACATCGAGCTGTTCTGCCGCGAACGCGCGGCGCGCGCGCCCGATGCGCCCTTCGTCGCCATTACCGGCACCAACGGCAAGTCGACCACGACCGCGCTGATCCGGCATATTCTCGTCGCCTGCGGGCGCGACACCCAGATGGGCGGCAATATCGGCACGGCCATCCTGTCGCTCGAGCCGCCGCGAGGCGGCCGCTTTCATGTCGTCGAGTGCTCGTCCTTCCAGATCGATCTCGCGCCTTCGCTCGACCCGAGCGTCGGCATCTGCCTCAACGTGACGCCGGACCATCTCGACCGGCACGGCACGATCGCAGGCTATGCCGCGGTCAAGGAGCGGCTCATTGCCGGCGTGCCGAAGACCGGCACGGCGGTGATCGGCGTCGACGACACGTTCTGCCAGGCCATGGCCGACCGCGCCGAGCGGGCAGGGCGCACCGTTGTCCGCCTGTCGATCCGCAATCCCGTCGCCGACGGGCTCTGCCTCGACGGCGTCGACATCGTGCGCGTCAGGGCGGGGGCGGAGGTCTTCCGCTTCTCGAATGCCGGCATCGGCTCGCTGCGCGGCACGCACAACGCCCAGAACGCCATGGCCGCCTTCGCCGCCTGCGAGGCGCTCGGGCTGACGCATGAGGCGATCGTCACCGCCATGCGCAGCTTCCCCGGTCTTGCCCATCGCATGGAAGAGGTCGGCCGCCGCGGCAAGGTGCTGTTCGTCAACGATTCCAAGGCGACCAATGCGGATTCCGCGGAGAAGGCGCTCGCCGCCTTCCGCCGCATCTACTGGATCGCCGGCGGCAAGGCGAAGGAAGGCGGCATCGCGCCGCTCGCCGGCTATTTTCCGCGCGTCGCCAAGGCTTATCTCATCGGCGCCGCGGCCGAGGACTTCGCCGCGACGCTCGGCGCCGTTCCCCATGTCGTCGCCGGCACGCTCGATCGCGCGGTGGCGCTCGCCGCGGCCGACGCAGCCGCCGACGGCGAAGCCGATCCGGTCGTCCTGCTGTCGCCCGCCTGCGCCAGCTACGACCAGTTTCCCAACTTCGAGGTGCGCGGCAAGGCCTTCCGGGATCTGGTCCTGGCGCTGCCGGGTCTGGCGCCGATCGGCGGCGGGAACTGAGCGCCTTTCCAGGGTTAACGACCCGTTGAGAAGCAACCCTTAATCTGATCCAGCCGGCTGGCCGCGCCGGGCGATATCGCAATGGGCGGAAGGCTTGCGACGGCAGGCATTGGGACGGATGGAGACGAGGCATGATCTCCCGCGCTGAACGCACCGCTTTCGGCGAATGGTGGTGGACGGTCGACCGCCTGCTGCTGTTCGCCCTGTTCGGACTGATGCTTGCCGGCATCGTCCTGTCGCTCGCGGCCTCGCCCGCGGTCGCGCACCGTCTCGGGCTCGACACCTTCCACTTCGTCAACCGCCAGGTCTTCTTCCTGATCCCGGCGACGGTGGTGCTGATCATCACCTCCTTCCTGTCGCCGCGCTGGATCCGGCGCCTCGCCTTCGCCGCCTTCGTCGTCGCCCTCGTCATGGTGGTGGCGACCCTGTTCATCGGCGCCGAGATCAAGGGCGCCCGGCGCTGGCTGAATTTTGCCGGCGTCGGCCTGCAGCCCTCGGAATTCCTCAAGCCCGCCTTCGTGGTGCTGGCCGCCTGGCTTTTCGCCGAGAGCGCCAAGCGCCCGGAAATGCCGGCCAACATTCTCGCCATCCTGCTGCTGCTGGCGACGGTGACGCCGCTCGTGATGCAGCCCGACGTCGGCCAGACCACGTTGATCACGGTCGTCTGGGCGGCCCTGTTCTTCATGGCCGGCATGCGCTGGCTCTGGGTCTTCGGTCTCGCCGGCGTCGGCGCGGCCGGCCTTGTCGGCGCCTACTACACCTTCGGACACGTGCGCCGCCGCATCGACAAGTTCCTCGAGCCGGGCACCTCCGACACCTTCCAGGTCGATGTCGCCATCGATGCCTTCCAGCAGGCCGGCTGGTTCGGCAAGGGGCCGGGGGAGGGCACCGTCAAGCGGATCATCCCGGACAGCCACACCGACTTCATCTTCGCGGTCGCCGCCGAAGAGTTCGGCGTCATGCTCTGCCTGGTCATCGTCGCGCTGTTCGCCTTCATCGTGCTGCGTTCGCTCGGCCATGCCTACAAGGACGAGGATCCGTTCTGCCGTTTCGCGGTGGCTGGCCTCGCCATGCTGTTCGGCCTGCAGAGCTGCATCAATCTGATGGTCAACCTGCACCTGATCCCGCCCAAGGGCATGACCCTGCCCTTCGTCTCCTATGGCGGCTCCTCGCTGATCGCGCTCGCCTTCGGCATGGGCATGCTGATCGCGTTGACGCGGCGGCGGCCGCGCGCCGAGACGCTGGCCGAGCTCAGCCACTATCAGGCGCGATCCTGACATGGCGGCGTCGGACCCCGCCAAGCCGCTCGTTCTCGTCTGTGCCGGCGGCACCGGCGGGCATCTGTTTCCGGCCGAGGCGCTGAGCGTCGCGCTCGGCCAGCGCGGCTGCATCGTCGATCTCGTCACCGACGAGCGGGCGGAGAAATATGGCCGCGCCTTTCCCGCGCGCGCCACGCACGTGGTCGCCTCGGCGACCGTCACCTCGAAGAACCCGCTGGCGCTCGCGCGCACGCTGTTCACCCTCGGCCGCGGCTATATGGCGGCTCGCAAGGTGGTGCGCGTGCTGCGGCCGAAGGCGGTGGTCGGCTTCGGCGGCTATCCGACGCTGCCGCCCATGTTCGCCGCGGTCCAGCTCGGCGTGCCCACCATCATCCACGACCAGAACGCCGTGATGGGCCGGGCCAACCGCCAGCTCTCGGCCAAGGTGACGGCGATCGCCACCAGCTTTCCCGGCGTGCTCGACAAGGATCCGGCGCTGGCCGCCAAGGCGAGCTTCACCGGCAATCCGGTGCGCCCCATGGTGCTGACGGCCGCCGAGATCCCCTATGACCCGCCGGTGCCGGGCGGTCCGTTCCGGCTCTGCGTCTTCGGCGGCAGCCAGGGCGCCCGCGTCATGAGCGAGATCCTGCCCGCCGCGCTCGAACGGCTCGATCCGGACCTGCGCACCCGCCTGCTGGTCGTTCAGCAGGCCCGCGGCGAGGACGAGGCGGCGGTCAAGGCGGCCTATGCGCGGCTTGGAGTCGAGGCCGAGGTCGCGCCGTTTTTCGTCGACCTGCCCGGCTGGATCGCCAGGTCCCACCTCGTCATCGCTCGTTCGGGCGCATCTACCGTGGCCGAGCTTGCGGTGATCGGCAGGCCCTCCATCCTGGTGCCGCTGCCCCATGCGCTCGACCAGGACCAGCTCATGAATGCGGCGACCCTGGCCTCGGCCATGGCCGCCACCGTGGTCCGCCAGGCCGATTTCACCCCCGACTGGCTCGCTGGCGAGCTGACGCGGATCATGGCCGATCCGTCGCCGCTTACCGCCGCCGCCGCCGCTGCGCGTGGCCAGGGCCATGCCGACGCCGCCGACCGGCTGGCCGAGCTTGTTCTTAAAACCGCCGGAATTGCCCCGGCAGGAACCACGCCATGAAACTTCCCCGCGACATTGGTCCCATCCATTTCATCGGCATCGGCGGTATTGGCATGTCCGGCATCGCCGAGGTCCTGCTCAATCTCGGCTACAAGGTGCAAGGCTCCGACGCCGCTGAAGGCTATACGATCAAGCGCCTGAAGGACCGCGGCGCCGTCGTCTCCATCGGCCATGCCACCGAAAATCTCGGCCAGGCCGAGGTGGTGGTCGTCTCCACCGCCATCCGCAAGGACAATCCCGAGCTCGTCGCCGCCCGCGAGCGGCGCATCCCGGTCGTCCGGCGCGCCGAAATGCTGGCCGAGCTGATGCGGCTGAAATCCTGCGTCGCCATTGCCGGCACCCATGGCAAGACCACCACCACCTCGATGGTCTCGACCCTGCTCGACGCCGGCGGCTTTGACCCGACCATCGTCAATGGCGGCATCATCAATGCGCTCGGCACCAATGCACGGCTCGGCGCCGGCAACTGGATGGTGGTCGAGGCGGACGAATCGGACGGCTCGTTCCTCAAGCTGCCGGCCGACGTCGCCATCGTCACCAATATCGATCCTGAGCATCTCGACCATTACGGCGACTTCGACGCGGTGAAGAACGCCTTCCGGTCCTTCGTCGAGAACATTCCCTTCTACGGCTTCGCGGTCATGTGCATCGACCATCCGGTGGTGCAGGACATGGTCGGCTCGATCGCCGACCGGCGCGTGATTACCTATGGCGAGAACCCGCAGGCCGACGTGCGCATCGTCGACATCGAGCTCGGCGGCGGGCGCTGCCGCTTCAAGGTGCAGTTCCGCGACCGCTCGGGCGTCGTGGTCGACGAGATCGACGATCTCGTCCTGCCCATGCCTGGCCGGCACAATGCGCTGAACGCCACGTCGGCGATCGCGGTGGCGCGCGAGCTCGGCATGGCCGGCCCGCAGATCCGCAAGGCGCTCGCCGGCTTCGGCGGCGTCAAGCGCCGCTTCACCCGCACCGGCGAGTGGAACGGCGCCATCATCTTCGACGACTATGGCCACCATCCCGTCGAGATCTCCGCCGTCCTGAAGGCGGCGCGCGCCTCCACCGACAACCAGGTCATTGCCGTCGTCCAGCCGCACCGCTACACGCGGCTCTCCTCGTTGTTCAACGAGTTCTGCACCTGCTTCAACGATGCCGACACGGTGATCGTCGCCGATGTCTATGCCGCGGGCGAACAGCCGATCCCCGGCGCCTCGCGCGACGATCTCGTGTCGGGCCTGAAGACGCGGGGTCACAAGTCGGTGATCGCGCTGGAAGGGCCGGCGGAGCTCGCCAGCATCGTCGCCGGTCTCGCCAAGCCCGGCGACTATGTCGTCTGCCTCGGTGCCGGCAACATCACGCAATGGGCCTATGCCCTGCCGGACGAGCTCGCAAAGCTGGGCGCCTCGGCCTGACGATGGCTTTCGACGACCTCACCGCCATCGTCCGCGAACGGCTGCCGGACCTGAAGGGCCCGGTCACCGCCAATGCCTCGATGAAGACGTTTTCCTGGTTCCGCACCGGCGGGCCGGCACAGCTCCTGTTCGAGCCCGCGGACGAGGCCGATCTCGTCGCCTTCCTGGAAAAGATCCCGGCGGACTGGCCGGTCATGCCGGTTGGTCTCGGCTCGAATCTCCTGGTCCGCGACGGCGGCATACCCGGCGTGGTTATCAAACTGGGAAAAACTTTCGGCGGAATCGAGATATTGCAGGAACACCTTTTGCGTGCAGGAGCCGGCGCTCCTGACGTCAAGGTTGCGCGCGCGGCCGCCGAGGCCGGCATTGCCGGTTTTGCCTTTCTGCGCGGCATCCCCGGTGCCATCGGCGGGGCGCTGCGGATGAACGGCGGCGCCTATGGCGGCGAGGTCACCGACATCCTGGTCGAGGCGCGTGCCGTGCGCCGCGACGGCCGGACCGTCGTGCTCGACCACGCCGCCATGGGGTTCGGCTACCGCCATTCGGCGGCGCCGGAGGATGCCATCTTCGTCTCCGCGCTGTTGCGCGGTGCGCCCGGCGATCCGGCGGCGCCGCTCGCCGCGATGGACGAAATCACCCGCCAGCGCTCGGCGACGCAGCCGGTCAATACCCGCACCGGCGGCTCGACCTTCCGCAATCCGCCCGGCCATTCGGCCTGGAAACTGGTCGACCAGGCCGGTTGCCGGGGCCTGCGGATCGGCGGCGCCCAGGTGTCCGAGCTGCACACCAATTTCCTCATCGCCTCGCCCGAGGCGACCTCGGCCGACATCGAGGAGCTCGGCGAAACGGTGCGGGCGCGCGTCAAGGCCGCGAGCGGCATCGAGCTTCATTGGGAAATCAAGCGTGTCGGGCTCAAAGGCCCGGCCGCCGAACGTCAGGGACAGATACCATGAGCAAACCGCACGTCGCCGTCCTGATGGGCGGCTGGTCGGCCGAGCGCAAGGTTTCGCTGGCGTCTGGCACCGCCTGCGCCGATGCGCTCGAAGGCCTCGGCTACCGCATCACCCGCATCGATGTCGGCCGCGACATTGGCGAGCGGCTGGCGGCGGTGCGGCCCGACGTCGTGCTCAACGTCACGCATGGGCGCCCCGGCGAGGACGGCACGCTGGCCGGCCTGCTCGAAGTGATGAAGATCCCCTATACCCATTCGGGCGTGCTCGCCTCGGCGCTGGCCATGGACAAGGCCATGGCCAAGCGCATGCTGGCCCAGGCCGGCGTGGCGGTGCCCGGCGGCGTCAGGGTGCACCGCCGCGAGGCGGCGCGCGAACACCTCATCCCGCGTCCCTATGTGGTCAAGCCCAATGCCGAGGGGTCCTCGATCGGCGTCTTCATCGTCACGGCAGAGCACGAGCACCCGCCGCAGGAGCTCAATTCGGCCGACTGGGCGCTGGACGAGACGGTGCTGGTCGAACCCTTCATCGCGGGCCGCGAACTGACCTGCGCCGTGATGGGCGACCGGGCCCTGGCCGTCATCGAAATCGTGCAGGACAACCGCTTCTACGACTATGAGGCGAAATATGCGCCGGGTGGTTCGCGGCACCTGATTCCTGCACCGCTTAAACCAAATATTTACTCTGAGGTCCAAAGACTGTCCCTCGCAGCGCATCAAGCGCTCGGCTGTAAAGGGGTCAGCCGTGCGGACTTCAGATACGACGACACGCCCGGTGGCACCGGGGCGCTCGTCTGTCTCGAAGTCAACACGCAGCCCGGGATGACCGGGACTTCGCTCGTCCCCGATATGGCCGCTCACGAAGGGATTTCGTTCGCAGAGCTGGTCGAATGGATGGTGTTGGACGCCTCGCTGGATCGCTGATCGCACGGCTCGACAGGGCCGGTGCCGACGCGCTCTTGCGCGTGCACCGTATCCTGCTCGCTCGCTATCGCCGCAGCCTCGCGGAAGCGCAGGCCGCGTCGGACGAGCCCTATTCGCGGCCGAGCGCCTGGGACTTCTGGCTGCGCCGGCTGTCGGTGCGAATCGCCAATCTGCACATTCCCCGCCACGCCGGCATCTACGCGACCGTCGCGCTGATGGCGGCCACCGGCCTCTACGGCATTCAGCGCGGCGGCCATTGGCCCGCGGTGAACGGTGCCTTGCTCGCCTTCGGCGACGACATGGCCAATGCCGCCGGCCTGCAGGTGCGTGCGGTCCGGCTGACCGGCAACACCAAGCTCAGCCAGCCGGAGATCCTCGAGGCTGCCGGCATCGGCCCCAACACCTCGGTTCTCTTCTTCGATCCGGACGCGGCGCGCACGCGCCTGACGGCCAATCCCTGGATCGCCGAGGCGACCGTGCAGAAGCTCTATCCCGACCAGCTCCTGGTCGAGATCGTCGAGCGCGAGGCCTTCGCCCTCTGGCAGCGGGATGGCAAGATCGCCGTGATCGCGGCGGACGGCACCGTGATCGTCGACCAGCTCGACAGCCGCTTCCAGCATCTGCCCCTGGTGGTGGGGGCGGGCGCCGAGAAGCGCGTCCAGGAAATCGTCGGCCTGATGAACGCCCGGCCGACCATCGCCTCGGCGGTGCGGGCCGCGGTGCTCGTCGCCGAGCGGCGCTGGACGCTGGTGCTGAAGAACGGCATCGACGTGCGCCTGCCGGATACCGATGTCGAGGGCGCGCTGGCGACGCTGGCGCGGCTCGATGCCGAAAAGAAGCTGATGACCCGGGACGTGTCGATGATCGACCTGCGCGTGCCCGGCCGCGTCACCGTGCGCCTGTCGGACGAGGCTTTCCGCGCCCACGAAGCCGCGATCAAAGAGCGCCAGCGTGCCCGGCGCAGGGCGGGAACTGCCACATGACCTCCCCGTTCAAACACGGCCTGACCCCGAAGATGCGGCCGATCTCGCCCCGTCGATCGGCTATCCTGTGCGTGCTCGACATCGGCACGTCGAAGATCGTCTGCCTGATCGCCCGGCTCAGGCCGCGCGAGGGTTCCGACATCCTGCCGAATCGCACGCACAAGGCGGAGGTCCTCGGCATCGGCCACACCCGCGCCCGGGGCATGAAGTCGGGCGCGATCGCCGACATGGCCAAGGCCGAGGCGTCGATCCGCCAGGCGGTCGATGCCGCCGAGCGCATGGCCGAGGTCCAGGTCGACCGGGTCATCGTCACCGTGTCGGCGGGCCGCATCGGCTCGGAGCAGTACGAGGCGCGCGTCACCTGCGCCTCGCCGCGCGTGCAGGATCACGACCTGCACCGGGTGCTGGCCGCGTCCTCCGACCATTCGGTGCGCCAGGGGCGCGCCGTGCTGCATTCCATGCCGATCGGCTTCCGGCTCGACGACACGCGCGGCATCAAGGATCCGCGCGGCATGCTCGGCTCGAGCCTCGGCGTCGACATGCATGTCGCGACCTGCGACGCCGCGACCGCGCGCAACCTGATGCTCTGCGTCGAGCGCTGCCACCTCACCGTCGAGGCGATGATCGCCGCCCCCTTCGCCTCGGGCCTTGCCGTGCTCACCGACGACGAGGCCGAGCTCGGCACGGTCTGCATCGACATGGGTGCGGGCACCACGACACTCGCCGTCTTCGCCGGCGGCCACTTCATCCACGCCGATGCCGTCGCCATCGGCTCGCATCACGTGACCATGGACATCGCCCGCGGCCTCTCGGCGCGCCTCAGCGACGCCGAGCGCATCAAGGTGCTGAACGGGGCGTGCTTCGCGGCGAAGTCGGACGAGCGCGACATCATCAACGTGCCCTCGATCTCCGAGGACGAGCGCGACCTGCCGAACCAGGTGACCCGCGCGCAGGTGATCCGCATCATCCGTCCGCGCATCGACGAGATCCTGGAAATGCTGCGCGACCGGCTGACCGCCTCGGGCGCGGCCGCCGATGCCGGCCGCCGTGTCGTCCTGACCGGCGGCGGCTCGCAGCTTCCCGGCCTCGCCGATCTCGCCTCCCAGGTCCTTGGCCGCCAGGTGCGCATCGCCCGCCCGGTCGGCATTACGGGCCTGCCCGACAGCGCCAAGGGCCCGCCCTTCGCCGCCGCCGTCGGGCTCACCGTCTATCCGCAGATCGCGGGCATCGAGCATTTCGAGCCGCAGCGGCGCTTCTTCGCCGCGACCGGTACCGACGGCTACTTCTCGCGTGTCGGCAAGTGGATACGGGACAGTTTCTGAAGTCGATCCGGCCGGCGACGATGCCGGCTGGAAAAAAATGTCGCAGGACGGGTGCCACCGGCCGCGAAACCTGAGTTAGAAACGCGACGTGGCTGTCGCGCGAGTGATTCGAACGAGGCTCATGATGACGATCAACCTGAAGATGCCCGATATCCGGGAACTCAAGCCCCGGATCACAGTATTCGGGGTGGGTGGCGCCGGCGGCAACGCCGTCAACAACATGATCGAGGGCGGTCTGCTCGGTTGTGATTTCGTCGTGGCCAACACCGATGCCCAAGCGCTGCTTTCGGCCAAGGCCGAGCGCATCATTCAGATGGGCATGGCGGTCACCTCGGGTCTCGGCGCGGGCTCGCATCCCGAGGTCGGCGCCGCCGCCGCGGAAGAAGTGCTCGACGAGATCCGCGACCAGCTCGCCGGCTCGCACATGGCCTTCATCACCGCCGGCATGGGCGGCGGCACGGGCACGGGCGCAGCGCCCGTCATCGCCCGCGTCGCCCGCGAGCTCGGCATCCTGACCGTCGGCGTGGTCACCAAGCCGTTCCACTTCGAGGGTGCCCGCCGCATGAAGACGGCGGAGACGGGCATCGTCGAGCTGCAGAAGTCGGTCGACACGCTGATCGTCATCCCGAACCAGAACCTGTTCCGGGTGGCCAACGAGAAGACCACCTTCACCGATGCCTTCGCGATGGCCGACCAGGTGCTCTATTCGGGCGTTGCCTGCATCACCGACCTGATGGTCAAGGAAGGCCTGATCAACCTCGACTTCGCCGACGTCCGCGCCGTCATGCGCGACATGGGCAAGGCGATGATGGGCACGGGCGAGGCGACCGGCGAGCGCCGCGCCATCACCGCCGCGGAGGGCGCGATCGCCAATCCGCTGCTCGACGACGTCTCGATGCGGGGTGCCCGCGGCCTGCTCATCTCGATCACCGGCGGCAACGACCTCACCCTGTTCGAGGTCGACGAGGCCGCGACCCGCATCCGCGAGGAGGTCGATCCGGAGGCCAACATCATCCTCGGCGCGACCTTCGATGCGGCGCTCGACGGCACGATCCGCGTTTCCGTGGTCGCCACCGGCATCGATCATCTGCCTGGCCAGGTCGCCGGCGGTTCCAGCATTGCCGACCTGACGGCCAAGCTGAAGCAGAACACGCAGAAGCTCGCCGCCATGACGCCGTCGGCCCCCGAGGCCCGGCACATGCCCGAGCCGATGCCCGTCGAGGCACCGCGCGCGCCGGTCATGGAAGCGCCGGTGCCGCCGCTGCAGCATGCCGTCGCCGCCGGCGACGTCATGCTGCAGCCGGTTCCGGCCAAGCCCTCGCTGTTCCGCGAAGCTCCGGTCGAGCTCGACGCGCCGCGCTTGCCGCCGCGTGACGAGCCGCTGCCGGCCCGCGAGTTCATTCCGCCCGCGGCCGAGAAGCCGGCGCGCCAGGTGCGCATGCCGAGCGTCGACGAGCTGCCGCGGCCGGCCCAGCAGCAGGTTCGGGCCGCCCAGGCCCATGCCCAGGTGCAGGCCCATGTCGCCCCGCCTGTGGAAAACCCGGTGGAGCGCAAGCGCACTTCGCTGATGGACAAGCTTGCCGCGATCGGCTTCACCCGCCGCAGCGAGGAGCCGGCCGAGGCGCCCGCCGCCCAGCCGCGCGTCGCGCCCACCGCCCCGGCCGGCGCCGCAGGCCCAGCGCCCGGCCGCTCCGGCCCCGCAGATGCGCCGCGAACCGGCCGGCCTCGACATCCACGGCCGCCCCGCCCAGCCGCAGCCGCGGGGCGAGGACGACCATCTGGATATCCCGGCTTTCCTCAGGCGGCAGGCCAACTGAGCCGTACACATCCCAGATTGTTACGAAATCTTGCAGACGATCAACTTACCCGGGCCCTGGCGCCCGGGTAAGTTTTTGTTAAGTCAACCTTTTTATCGTCTTAACGGATCCGCGAGAATGCGACCGAAAGTTGGTAACAGTCGGACACAAACCGTGACTTGGCTCCCCTGAGGGGGGTGTCTATGGTCCGGCCCGTTCGAGCCCGGAACGGCACCGCCACGATTCGCATTGGCGACGTGCTATCCAGGTTTCCTTCGCGGGAGGCTCCGGTTGCCGGGTTCGACAGGTCATGAAAGGGGCAGCTTCGATCCTGACGAGGTCGTCAGACCCGGGATCGGGGCGCCAGAGACGGTCGAAATGAAGACTGCACGTCAGACGACGCTTCGCGAGCAAGTCCAACTTGATGGCATCGGTGTCCATTCCGGGGCGGCGGTTTCCGTGACCCTGAACCCGGCGGAAGCCGGCACCGGTATCGCCTTCGTCCGGTCCGACCAGGACCATGTCGAGATTCCCGCCGTGTTCCGCAACGTTTCGTCGGCTGACCTGTCGACGGTGCTCGGCAATCCCGAGCGTGGCGGCATGGCGACGGTCGAGCACCTGATGGCGGCGCTGGCCGGCCTCGGTGTGGATAACTGCCTGGTCGAGGTCGACGGTCCGGAAATGCCGATCCTCGACGGTTCGGCCGCGCCTTTCGTCGAGGCCATCGACCAGGTCGGGCTGGTGACGCTGGCCGCCACCCGCAAGGCGATCAAGGTGCTGAAGACCGTGACGCTGGAAACCGATCGCGGCACGGTCGAATTGCATCCGCACGACCGGGGCCTGCGGATGGAGGTGGAGATCGACTTCACCAATCCGCTGGTCGGCCGGCAGGTTTTCGGCATTGACCTCGATCCGACCGTGTTCCGCCGCGAGGTCGCGCGTGCGCGCACCTTCGGCTTCATGCAGGACGTTTCCAAGCTCTGGGCCGCCAACCGCGCGCTCGGGGCCTCGCTCGACAACACCGTCGTGGTCGGCGACGACCGGATCCTCAACCCCGAGGGCCTGCGGTTTGCCGACGAATTCGTTCGTCACAAGCTGCTCGACGCCGTTGGCGATCTCTCGCTTGCCGGCGCACCGATCATCGGGCGGTTCCGCTCCTATCGCGGCGGCCATCGCATGAACGTCAACCTGCTCCAGGCGCTGTTCTCCGATCCGACCGCCTATGAAGTCGTCGAATCGGTCGTGCGGCGCGAGCGCGGCCACGCCGATCTCGGCGTTGCCATGCCGGCTTACGGCCCCGACGCCAACTGAGCGTCGCGCCGCATTCTGGCCTTACCCTCATGTTCTGAAAGTGTGCGGCGGAGCGGTGGCTCCGCCGTTTATTTTGGGGTAAGAGCCCTGCCGGGCTTGAAGCCCATGAGGATCTGATCGGGGAAGGTTCGTGAGCTTGGTACAGCGTCCGTTTGATCGACTGCCGCGCCGCGCATTTGTGCTGGCGACCGTTCTCGCCACCACCTTGCCCCTGGGCGCCTGCGCCAATGCGCCGTCCTTCGGCAACCTGTTCGGTGGCCAGGATACGACCAACCTTCCCGACGAACCGGCCGAAAAGCTCTATAACGAGGGCCTCGCCCTGCAGAACCGGCGCGACTGGCGCCGCGCCGCGCTGAAGTTCATGGAGATCGACCGCACCCATCCCTACACGGAATGGGCCAAGCGGGCGCTGATCATGGCGGCCTATTCCTATTACGAGGCCCAGGACTACGACGAGACGATCAACCAGGCGCGGCGCTATCTGCAGCTGCATCCCGGCTCGTCCGATGCAGCCTATGCGCAGTACCTGATGGGCGCGGCCCAATACGACCAGATCCCGGACGTCAACCGCGACCAGGGCCGGACCGAGCGCGCGCTCGTGGTCCTGGAAGAAGTCACCCGCAAATGGCCGCAGTCGGAATATGCGACCGCCGCCCGCCGCAAGATCGAGGTGGCCCGCGACCAGCTTGCCGGCCGCGAGATGATGGTCGGCCGCTACTACCAGACCCGCCGCCAGTTCGCCGGCGCCATCAACCGCTACCGCACCGTGATCTCGCAGTTCCAGACCACCCGCCATGTCGAGGAGGCGCTGGCGCGCCTGGTCGAGTGCTACATGGCGCTTGGCATCGTCAATGAGGCGCAGACGGCGGCGGCCGTGCTCGGTCACAATTTCCCGGACAGCCAGTGGTACAAGGACAGCTACGCGCTGATCACCAACCAGGGCCTGACGCCGCGGGAGGACACCGGGTCGTGGATCAGCCGCGCCTTCCGGCGCATTGCCGGCTGACGCCCTTCCGTTCGACCTCTATTCGCGATAACAGGTAACCGGCCGGCGTCACGATGACGGCGTTTGCCGGGGTCTCGCATCGAACCGCGGGCAGGCTCCGTCATCGAGGCGCCGGGACATCGGAGGTCGCTGGTGTTTTGCTTCTGAAGGCCTGTCGCGCCCATGGCGCGCCGGCATTTCGAAACAGGCACGAGGGAAACGCGGACCGCACATGCTCGCCCAGCTTTCGATCCGCGACATCGTCCTGATCGACAGGCTCGATCTGACCTTCGCCGAGGGGCTCTCGGTGTTGACCGGCGAAACCGGCGCCGGAAAATCCATTCTGCTCGATGCGACCTCGCTGGCGCTCGGCGCGCGCGGCGACGCGGCGCTGGTGCGCAACGGCCAGGCGCAGGGCCAGGTGACCGCCGTGTTCGACGTGCCGGCCGCCCACCCCGCGCGGCGCATTGCCGCCGAAGCCGACATCGATACTGACGGCGACCTGATCCTCCGGCGCGTCCAGCTCGCCGATGGCCGTACCCGCGCCTTCGTCAACGACCAGGCGGTCAGCGTGCAGGTTCTGCGCGCGATCGGCGCTTCGCTCGTCGAGATCCATGGCCAGCATGCCGATCGCGCCCTGGTCGAACCGGAAGCCCATCGTGCGCTGGTCGACGCCTATGGCGGCCTTGCCGAGCAGACGGCGGCCGTGCGTGCCGCCTGGAAGACCTGGCGTGATGCCCGGCGGGCGGTCGAGGAGGCGCAGACCCGGCTCGCCAAGGCCCGTGCCGACGGCGATTTCCTGCGTCACGCGGTGGACGAACTGACGCGGCTGAAGCCGGAGGCGGGCGAGGAGGAGGCCCTCGCCGCGCGCCGGCAGGCCATGATGCAGTCGGAAAAGATCGCCGCCGATCTCTCCGACGCGGCGGAGGTCCTTGCCGGCCCCGGCTCGGCCGTGCCCTCGCTGGCTGCGGCCTGGCGCCGGCTGGAGCGGCGGTCGCAGCAGGCTCCCGCCATGATCGAGCCCATCGTCAAGGCGTTCGGTGAGGCGCTCGACCGCATCGAGGATGCCCGCGCGGCGGTCGAGGCGGCACAGCGGGCCGCCGATTTCGATCCGCGAGAACTCGAGCGCATCGAGGAGCGGCTGTTCGCGCTGCGCGCCGCCTCGCGCAAATATGCCGTGCCGGTCGACGGCCTGGCGACGCTGGCCGCCCGCTATCAGGCCGATGTCGCCGCGCTCGACGCGGGCGAGGACCACCTCGTCGCGCTGGTGGCGGCGGCGGCCGAGGGCGAGACAACCTATCGCAAGGCGGCAAAGGCGCTCTCCTCCAAGCGCAAGGCGACGGCGCTCAAGCTCGATGCCGCGGTCAATGCCGAGCTCGGGCCGCTGAAGCTCGATCGCGCCCGGTTCATCACCGAGATGACCGCCGACAGCGAAGGTCCCGAGGGCATCGACCGGGCCGAGTTCTGGGTGCAGACCAATCCCGGCACCCGCCCGGGGCCGATGATGAAGGTCGCTTCGGGCGGCGAGCTGTCGCGGTTCATGCTGGCGCTGAAAGTGGTGCTGGCCGACCAGGGCTCGGCGCCGACCCTCGTCTTCGACGAAATCGATACCGGCGTCGGCGGCGCGGTGGCCGATGCCATCGGCCAGCGTCTGGCAAGGCTCGGCTCCCAGGTGCAGGTCCTCTCGGTCACCCATGCGCCGCAGGTCGCCGCCAAGGCGACGCGCCACTACCTGATCGCCAAGGAAGCCGCCGGCGATGCCGTGGCGACCCGCGTCAAGCCGCTCGGCTTCGATCTCAGGCGCGAGGAGCTCGCCCGCATGCTGGCCGGCGAGACCATTACCGACGAGGCCCGGGCGGCAGCCGAACGGCTGCTCGCGGTGAACTGATGGCGGTGCGGCGCGCGGCATCGGTCCTCGCCGGGACGCTGGCCGCGCTCGCCGGCATGGCCGGCATGGCCGGCGCGCGGGCGCAGGTGCCTGCCGCCGACTGCTCCGCGGGCGGTGTCCATCGCGCCGGCGCGACCCTGTGCTTTTCCGGCGAGCTGACGCAGGCGAGCGTCGAGCGCGCGTTGGCCCTGCTCGCCGCCGACCGGTCGATCTCCACCATGGTGATCACCTCCGACGGCGGCGAGGTCAGGGTCTCGCTGCGCCTTGCGCGGGCGATCCGGGCGCGCGGCCTGACCCTGGTGGTGCGCCGCCAATGCGCGTCGTCCTGCGCCAATTTCCTGTTCACCGCCGCCCGCCGGAAGATCGTGGAGCCGCGCTCGCTCGTCGTGTTCCATGGCGGCATCGCGCCGCCGGCCTTCGGCGGCCTGCTCGGCGGCGGCGGCGCGGAAAGCGGCCTCAGGGCGGAGACGGAAGCCTTCTTCCGCGAGATCGGCGTCAACGGCTCGCTCACCTACGACCAGCCGCCGTTGCCGGGTTCGCGCGACGGCGCTGAGGAGTGGACGGCAAGCCCTCGCGCTCTCGCTCGCTATGGGGTTGCCGGCATCGTCTCGATGTGGTGGCCGAGCACCGCGGCGGTGCGCGCCGAGGGGCGCGCCCAGGGCATGAATCTGGGCGTGTTCGAATGATCCGGCCCGATTAACCTGCCCGGCTCGCCTCGCGTGAGGCGTCCGACTATGCTCTGCATCCTCCAGCACAATCCGGTTTCGATCATGGCCGCGACATCAGACAAGCTTTCCGACAAGCCCATCGACAGTCTCGACCCGCAAGCCGCCGCCGCCGAGCATGCCAGGCTCGGCGAAAGGATCGCCGAGGCCGACCGGCTCTACTACCAGGACGACGCCCCGGCGCTGACCGATGCCGAATATGATGCGCTCAGGCGGCGCTACGAGGCGCTCGAGGCGCAGTTCCCGGCGCTGCGGACCGAGGACAGCCTGACCGTCAAGGTCGGCGCCGCGCCGTCGTCGAAATTCGCCAAGGTGACGCATGCCGTGCCCATGCTGTCCCTGTCGAACGCCTTCGCCGACGAGGAGGTGTTCGATTTCGTCGCCCGCGTCAGGCGTTTCCTCGGCCTTGCCGCCGATGCGCCGGTGGCCATGACGGCCGAGCCGAAGATCGACGGCCTGTCCTGTTCGCTGCGCTACGAGAACGGCCGCCTTGCAGTTGCCGCCACGCGTGGTGACGGCGCGGTGGGCGAGGACGTCACCGCCAATGTCCGCACCATTGCCGGCCTGCCGCACGCGCTCGACGGCGCCCCCCATGTGCTCGAGGTGCGCGGCGAGATCTATCTCAGCCACGAGGATTTCCGCGCCATCAATGCGCGCCAGGAGGAGCGGGGCCTGCCGCCCTTCGCCAATCCGCGCAATGCTGCGGCCGGCTCGCTGCGCCAGCTCGACGCGCGCATCACCGCGGAGCGGCCGCTGCGGTTCTTCGCCTATACCTGGGGCGCGGTGACGCCGCCGCTGCCGCGCGAGACGCAATCCGGCATGGTCGCGTGGTTCAGGCAGCTCGGCTTCCCGGTCAATCCGCTGACGGTCGTCTGCGAGGATGCCGAGGCGCTGCTCGCCCATTACCGGATGATCGAGACGCGCCGTGCCAGCCTCGGCTACGACATCGACGGCGTGGTCTACAAGGTCGACAGCCTCGCTCTGCAGGACCGGCTCGGTTTCGTCTCGCGCAGTCCGCGCTGGGCTATCGCGCACAAATTCGCGGCCGAGAAGGCGACCACCGTGCTCGAAGGCATCGACATCCAGGTCGGGCGCACCGGGGCGCTGACGCCGGTCGCCAAGCTTCGTCCGGTGACGGTGGGCGGCGTCGTCGTCTCCAATGCGACGCTGCACAACGAGGATTACATCAAGGCGGTGGGCAGCGACGGCCAACCGATTCGCGGCGGCATCGACATCCGGATCGGCGACACCGTCACGGTCCAGCGCGCCGGCGACGTCATTCCGCAGATCATCGACGTGGCGCTGGAGCAGCGGCCGGCAACGGCCGTGCCCTATGCCTTCCCGACCGTCTGTCCGGCCTGCGGCAGCCACGCCGTGCGCGACGAAGGCGAATCGGTGCGCCGCTGCACCGGCGGCCTCATCTGCCCGGCGCAGAGCGTCGAGCGGCTGCGCCACTTCGTCTCGCGCCTTGCCTTCGACATCGAAGGTTTCGGCGACGTCTACATCCAGACGCTGTTCCAGGCCGGTCTGATCAAGACGCCGGCCGACCTCTTCACCTTGAAGTTCGACGAGGTGAAGGCGGCGATCGAGCAGCGCCGGATCCAGGTGAGCGACGAGCGCTACGCCGCCCTCGGCAAGGAGCCGCCCAAGCGGCAGTCCAGCCGCAAGCCCGGCGATGCGGACGAGGACAAGGCGATCAAGAACCTGCTGAACGCCATCGAGGCGCGGCGGCGGGTCAGCCTCAACCGCTTCATTTTCGGCCTGGGCATCCGCCATATCGGCGAAACGACGGCCAAGGCGCTCGCCCGCCGCTTTCCGGATGTGGACACGCTTCTGGCGGCCATCGATGCCGCCGCCAAGGGCCGGCCGGGCGAGGCCTGGTTCGCGCTGTCGTCCTTTCCCGGGATCGGTCCGGTGACGCTCGCGCGCCTCGTCGAGGCGGCGGGCAATCTGGAAGCCACCGCCGACGAAGCTGGCGCCGCGCTCGCGCGGTCGACCGTGCTCGGCCGGCTCGGCAAGGCCCAGCGCGCCGCCCTCGTCGCACGGTACGGCGACGAGGAGGCGGTCATCGCGGCGCTGGAAGCCGCAGCCGCGGCGCGGCCGACCGATGCCTATCGCCTGCTGGCCGATGACGGCGAGATCGGCACTGTCGCGACCAATTCGCTGATCGAGTTCTTCGCCGAGGCGCACAATGCCGAAGCCGTCGCGGCTCTGCTCGCCCAGGTGACGATCGAGCCGCCGGAGGCGGTCGCGACCCAGACGGCGATCGCTGGCAAGATCGTGGTGTTCACCGGCTCGCTGGAGCTGATGACCCGCGACGAGGCCAAGGCGAAAGCCGAGCGGCTGGGAGCCAAGGTTTCCGGCTCAGTATCGTCCAAGACCGACTTCGTGGTGGCCGGTCCCGGTGCCGGTTCCAAGCTGAAGGATGCCGAGAAGCACGGGGTCAAGGTCCTGTCCGAGGCCGAGTGGCTGGCGCTGATCGGCGGCTGAGGCCGCCGGCCATGCAAATATGGCAGGGCTGATGGTGCGGTGCACAATATTGCGCTTTTGCTGCGCTGCACCAAACTGAGGGGGTCGAAAGGGAGGAAGCCTCGAGGTCGTCCACTCGTTCACGAGGAGAGAAGACCATGGCCACCGTCGCACTCGACCAGCCCGCCACCCACAGCCCCGAGCCCGCCCGGCGCGGTTTCACGGCATTCCTGCGCGCCGCCTACGAGGCCTTCGTCGAGGCCCAGCGCATGCGCGCCGAGACCTATGCCAAGGGCTATCTGATGCACCTGACCGACCGCGAGCTCGCCGAGCGCGGCATCAGCCGGGAGCAGACGATCCGCACCACCCGCGACCTGATGTCGGTGTTCTGAGCGCCTCTGGCGCCCGTCATGCGGCCCCGCGCGGCTTTGCCCGGGGCCATCCGGAGATCTTTTCGATGCTGCTCGCCGTCCTTGCCCAATGGTTCAAGGCCCGCAATCCGCGCCAGGCCGCGCTGCGTGTCTGGCGTGCCGATCATGCGGCCATCCCCTTCGACGAACTGAAGCGCGCCGGCATCCTGCGCACGCTCGCGGGCTCCGCGACGCTGCCGTTCAGCCGCTGACGGGACCGGCCGGTCAGGCCTTCTTCGGAATGCCGATCACCTTGCCGACACCCTTCGGCGTCGGCCGGCCGAGCGCCGGCGCCTGCCAGGCCTTCAGCTTCGCCATGACGTCGTCCGGGAAGGGCGCGACCTTGCGCGTCGTCATGTCGACATGGAGCGCGATGGCCTCCTCGGTCGCCGACAGCCAGCGCTCGTCGGCATGGACCATCTCCAGCCAGTAGTGCATGCGCTTGGCGTCGATATCCAGCACATGCATGCGCACCTCCACGGGATCGCCGAGGTGCAGTTCGCGCAGATAGCGGACGTGCAGCTCGCCCATGAAGAAGCCGAGCCTGCGCTCCTCGACGTAGTTCTGCGCCAAGCCCTGGCTCTCGAACATGACGTCCAGCGCCTCGTCGAACAGCTTGACGTAGAAGGCGACGTTGAGGTGGCCGTTATAGTCGATCCATTCCGGGCGGATCGTCAGGCGCTGCGAAACGGGCAGCCCGGTTTCCGGGCAAAGGGTTATGGCGTTCATGACGATGACTGTACCGCGCTGCGGCCGACGGGCAATCCGGCCGAATGGCCGGCCCGCCGTGCGGCCGGGCTGCTTCCTCAAGGCCGCCCGGTTGGCTAGTCTCCGCGCTTGCCCCCGGGGCGGCGCAGGTCGCGGCCGCGGGGCCCCAAGGAGCGCATGATGCCGGCCACGATGAAAGCCCGTCCCACTCCCGAGACCCTCGCGGCGGTGACCGCCGAGCTGCAGGCGCTGTTCGGCAACCGCGCGGTGACTTCGGAAGCGGTCCGCCAGCAGCATGGCCACACCCTGACGGTGGTGCCAAACCAGCCGCCCGACATCGTCGTCTACCCCCGGGATGTCGACGACTGCGTCGCCGTGATGAAGCTGGCCGCAAGGCATGGCGTGCCGGTCGTGCCTTTCGGCACGGGCACCTCGCTCGAGGGCCATGTCAACGCTCCCTATGGCGGCATCTCGGTCGATACCTCGCTGATGAAGGCGATCGTCGCGGTGCATGCGGAGGATCTCGACGTGGTGGTCGAGCCCGGCGTCACGCGCAAGCAGCTCAACGACTATCTGCGCGACATGGGCCTATTCTTCCCGATCGATCCGGGCGCCGACGCCTCGATCGGCGGCATGGCCTCGACCCGCGCCTCCGGCACCAATGCCGTGCGCTACGGCACGATGAAGGAAAACGTCATCGCGCTGGAGGTGGTGCTGCCGAACGGCGAGGTGATCGAGACCGCGCGACGCGCCAAGAAGAGCTCGGCGGGCTACGATCTCACCCACCTCTTCGTCGGCGCCGAGGGCACGCTCGGCCTGATCACCAAGATCACGCTCAAGCTGCACGGCATTCCCGAGGCGATCTCGGCGGCCGTCTGCTCGTTCCCCACCGTGAAGGCTGCTGCCGACACGACCATCGCGGCCATCCAGTCCGGCATTCCGGTCGCCCGGATCGAGCTGCTCGACGAGGTCCAGGTCAAGGCGGTCAATACCTATTCCAAGCTCAGCCTGCCCGAGAGCCCGCTGCTGCTGCTCGAGTTCCATGGCACCGATGCCGGCGTTGCCGAGCAGGTCGAGCGTTTCCGCGCCATTGCCGACGATTACGGCGCCGGCAATTTCGAATGGGCGGTCAAGCCCGAGGATCGCAGCCGCCTCTGGCAGGCGCGCCACGATTCCTACTGGGCGGCGCTGGCGCTCAGGCCGGGCACCAAAAGCCAGTCTTCGGACGTCTGCGTGCCGCTGTCGCGGCTGGCCGACTGCATCGAGGAAACAAAAAGGGATATCGAGGCGACCGGCCTCGTCGCGCCGATCGTCGGCCATGTCGGCGACGGCAATTTCCATGTCCTGCCGCTGATGGACGAGAACGACCCGGAGGACGTCGCACGCGTCACCGCCTTCATGGGCCGCATCGTCGAGCGGGCGCTGGCCATGGGCGGCACCTGCACGGGCGAACACGGCGTCGGCCAGGGCAAGATGAAATATCTCAAGGCCGAGCATGGCGGGCCGGCGCTCGCCCTCATGGCCGCGCTCAAGCAGGCGGTCGATCCGGCCGGCATCATGAATCCCGGCAAGATCATCGGCGCGTAGGCGCGCCGGCGGCAAAAGAAAGGCCGGCGCGCCTGGTTGCGCGCCGGCCCTCAAAAGCGAGGCTTGTCAAAGGCCTCAGAAGGTGCAGCCCATCGGGCCCATCGACTGCTTCACCTGCTCGGTCACCTGGGTGCACATCTGCGGCAGGGTCGCGCGGGTCTGCGGATTGCCGGCGAGCTGCTTCCACTGGGCGCGCATCTGGGTGATGCTCTGCGTCACGGTCGGCCGCTGCTCGGCCGGCACGCGCGTGTTCACGCAGGCCTCATAGGCGGCGATGAAGCGATCGCATTCGGGCACCCCGACCTCGTCGGCCGCGCGGGCGTTGACGTTGGAAAAGACCAGAAGACCGGCGGCAAGACCGAAAACAAGACGAGACATCATTGGGATTGCTCCGTGAGGGATCGCTGGGGCGAAGGAAAATGAAGTGGAGTAAAAACAGTTGAACCCTTCGCCATTGCTGTCGACGGCATTCTGTTCGCGCATGGTCGATCTATTCATGCGGAAAGAATGGCATTCTCTCCGATGACTTGGGGAAGAGAGAACGAATCCGTCGCAGTGTTTATGGCGCAGGAGCCATGACAAGGCAACGACGGCCGTTCGTCTGCGTCATGCGGCCGCTGCATGGGTCGAGCGGCCGGGCTCAACGCGGCGTGAAGGTGCAGCCGAATGGTTCCAGGCCCCGCTGCATCTGCGCGCCCTGGACACGGCAGACCTGTTCGAGCTGGGCGCGTGTCTGCGGGTTCTCGGCCAGCGACTTCCAGCTGGCCCTGAGCTGCGCCACCTGCTGGCTGAACGTGCCGCGGTGATCCAGCGGCACCTTGGTGGTGACGCAGGTCTCGTAGCTGGTGATGAACTGGTCGCAGTCCGGAATGCCGATGGTCTCGTCGGCACGGGCGAAGCCGGAAAGGTGGACAAGCAGGCCGGCGGCGAGCGCGAAGGCCAGACGGGATATCATGCGGGCATGGCTCCTGCACGCGGCGTGTTCATGGATGCGGCGACGGCGCCCGCATCTCGATTGCCGGCGAACTTGCCTGATCCGCATTTCCGCAACATGTCGTCGGGCCCGGGCGGCCGGGATCTTTGTTTCGTCCCTTGCGGAACCGGCGCGAACCACCCGTCCGGACGCGCAGTGCGTCTGCCTCCCGCAGCGGTAGCGAAGGCGCCGGTTTCTGTGGCATGCTTTGGGTGCGTATCGGGCGTACCGGCCGCCGCCGGGTGGAGGGGAAACACATGGTCGACAGGCACGGCGGGAGCTGGCATCGCGCTTGTGCCGCGCTGGCCGGTGGGCTCGTCCTGCTCGCCGCGGCTTTGGCGGCTCCGGCCGCGGCCCGCGAATTCCGCGTCGCCGACACCCAGATGGCCGATTATCCCACCGTCCGGGCGCTCGAACATATGGGCCGCCTGATCCTCGAGCGCAGCCGGGGCCGGCACAGCCTGAGGATCTTCCATTCGAGCCAGCTCGGCGAGGAGAAGGCGACGATCGAGCAGACCCGTATCGGCGCGATCGACATCAATCGCACCAATGTCGCTCCGCTCGGCAGCTTCATTCCCGAAGCCAATGTGCTGGCTCTGCCCTTCCTGTTCCGCTCGGTCGAGCACCTGCACTCCGTGCTCGACGGGCCGATCGGCGACGAGATCCTGACCCGCTTCGAGGCCCATGGCCTGGTCGGCCTTGCCTTCTACGATTCCGGAGCGCGCTCGATCTACAATTCGGTCCGGCCGATCCGCTCGATGATCGATCTGAAAGGGCTACGCATCCGCGTGCAGCAGTCCGACATGATGGTCGACATGATGAAGGCGCTGGGCGCCGAGCCGGTGGCCTTGCCCTATGGCCAGGTCGGCGTCGGCCTGTCGACCGGCCTCATCCAGGGCGCGGAGAACAACTGGCCCTCCTACGTGACCACCGACCATTACCGGGCCGCCCGCTACCTGACGCTGACCGAGCACACGATGAGCCCGGAAGTGGTGGTGGTGTCCAAGCGGGTCTGGGAAACGCTGTCGGAGGAGGACAGGACGATCTTCCGGCAGGCGGCGCGCGAATCCTCGCGCGCCATGCGCGCGCAATGGGAGAAGCTGGAACAGACCTCGCGCCAGCAGGCCGAGCGCGCCGGCGTCGAGATCGTCATGCTCGCCGATCGCAGCGCCTTCGAGGCCGCAGTGACCGGTCTTGCCGCCCGCTTTGCCGGCGAGGCCGACCTGATGGCGCTCATCGAACGGATCCGCCAGGCTCGATGATGGACGCGTCCACGGCACGGCGGCGGCTGACGGCCCCCGTTCTCCGGTCGCTGAAGGGCCGCTTCGACCTTGCCTCGCAGGCGCTGCGCCACATTCCCGTGCGCTGGCGCATCGCCACCGTCGTCATCCTCAATCTCGCCTTCATCGGTCTTCTGCTGCTGCTGATCGCTTCGGGCGCCAGCGCCATCCGTTCGGCCTGGAACGCGGCGCAGGACGCGCGCCGCATCGACCGCCTGCTCGCCTCGATCGAGAACGAGGCCGGGCGCCTGCAGACCCTGATCCACCGTTATTTCGCCCTGCCCAACGACATCGTGCTCGCCGACATCGAGGCACGGCGCAAGGCGCTGCTCGCCAAGCTCGCGCTGGAAAAGGAAATCGACCTCGCGCTGCAGAACCCGGCCCGCTCGGTGACCAGCGTCACCGAGCGCTTCATGCTCGGCTTCGACGAGCTGCGCAGCGTGCGGGAGACCATTTCCTCGATCTACGAGAACGAGATCCGCAAGCCCGCGAGCGAGCTCTCCCAGCTCTATGCCGTCGTCGAGACGGCCATGGCCGAGCGCGCGCCGCTGATCGCGCCGGCGCTCGGCAAGTCGCGCGAGGCCTTCTCGATCTTTCTCGTCGCGATCAACGACTATTACCTGACCCAGTCGGCGCAGGCCCAGCGTGAGGCTTCCACCAGCATCGAGGTGATCCAGGCGACCGCGCCGGTCATGGCCGATCTGGCCTCGTCCGACTTCCAGCGGGCCGCGGTGCAGACGCTGCGCGAGCGCACCGATGCGCTCAGGGCCGGCTTCGGCCGGCTCATCACCGTGCTCGGCATGCAGAACCGTCTGCTGCAGGTCGAGATCGACGGCAACCAGGCGGTCATGGCCACCGTCATCCAGGAGGTCGCCGACCGGGTGCGTGCCAACGAGGACGCCGCGCAGGCGCGGCTCGAAAGCACGCTGCGCTCGGTCTTCGTCCAGGCGGTGATCGTGGCCGGCCTGTTCCTCCTGTTCGTCGCCGCCATCTGGGCGCTGATCGCGCGCTCCATCCGCGTGCCGCTCGACGATCTCGCCGGCAGCATGGCCGATATCGTGCGCGGCGACCTGGCCCGTGCCCCGGCCGGCCTGATGGCGGGCGACGATATCGGCCGCATGGCCCGCGCCGTCGAGGTGTTCCGCCAGAACGCCATCGAGAAGCAGCGGGCCGAGCGCGACCTGGTGGCGGCCAAGGACCGCGCCGAGACCGCGCTCGCCCATCTGCGCGAGACCCAGGAGAGCCTGATCGAGGCGGAAAAGCTGGCGGCCCTCGGCGGCCTGGTGGCCGGCGTCGCGCATGAGGTGAACAATCCGATCGGCATCAGCCTGACGGTCGCCTCGACGCTCACCCGGCGCATCGAGGATTTCGGCCGCGACGTCGAGCGCGGCGAGCTGCGCCGCTCCAAGCTCACCGAATTCGTCGAAGGCAGCCGGGAGGCCGCCGCGCAGCTGTCGATGAACCTGCAGCGCGCGGGCGAGATGGTGCAGGCCTTCAAGCAGGTGGCGGTCGACCGCAGCCATGCCGACCGCCGCTCCTTCGACCTCGCGGAGGCGACCGACCAGATCGTCGCGAGCCTCCGGCCCACCTTGAAGCGGGCGGCGATCGAGCTCGACGTCGACATGCCCGACGGCATCATCCTCGACAGCTATCCCGGGCCCTATGGCCAGGTGATCACCAATCTCTTCATCAACGCCCTGACCCATGCCTTCCCCGAGGGCCGCAGGGGCCAGTTCCGCATCGCCGCGGTCGAGGCCGGCGATCACGTGACCATCACCGTCCAGGACGACGGGGTCGGCATGACCGAGGCGGTGCAGCGCCAGGCCTTCGACCCGTTCTTCACCACCCGGCGCGGCGAAGGCGGCACCGGGCTTGGCCTCAATATCGTCTTCAACATCGTGACGCGGCGCCTCGGCGGTCGTATCACGCTTCAATCGGTGCCGGGCAGCGGCACCACTTTCCGCATGATCCTGCCGCTCGTTGCGCCGCAGGAGCCGGCCGAACGTCCTTGACGGCAGCCAGTCAGACCCGGGTGTTTCGATGAACGACAAAGACCGAGACGACGATCTGATCCAGGTGGTGGAGGACGAGCCGGCCGCACCCGGCCGCGATCAGCATCGCTGGAAGGTCGCGATCATCGACGACGACCCGGCGGTGCATTCGGGCACGCGCTACGCGCTCTACGACTACGAGCTGGCCGGGGCGGGCCTGGAGCTGCTCTCGGCCTATTCGGCGGCGGAGGGACGGGCGCTGCTGGCGGCGCATCCCGACATGGCGGTGGTGCTGCTCGACGTGGTCATGGAGAGCGACGGGGCGGGGCTCGAACTCGTCGAGGAGATCCGCAACGTCCTGAAGAACGACACGGTGCGCATCATCCTGCGCACCGGCCAGCCCGGCCAGGCGCCGGAACGCCAGGTCATCGTCGACTACGACATCAACGACTACAAGGCGAAGACCGAGCTGACCGCGGACAAGCTGTTCACCGCCCTGACCGCGGCGATCCGCTCCTATCAGCAGCTGATGCGGCTCGTCGAGACTCGCCGCGGGCTCGAGCTGATTGTCGATGCCGCTTCCGAACTGTTCGACCTGAAATCCATGCGCAAGCTGGCCGAGGGCGTGCTGACCCAGATCGCCGGGCTGATCCAGGCCCATTGCGAAGGCATCCTGGTGCTGCGCGAGGACCAGCGCGCCGGCTATGCCATTCTCGCCGGCTCGGGCGTCTATGCCGGCATGGCCGGAACCGCCGAGAATGGCCTCGACCAGACCATGGCCGATCTGGTGGGCTCTGCCTTCGAGCAGCGCTGCCACACCTTCCGCGGCGAGCAGACCATGCTCTACATCCGCACCGCCAGCGGCCGCGAGGTGGTGGTGGCGCTGCGCTCGGACCGGCCGCTGTCGGAAACCGACCGGACCCTGGTCGCCGTGTTCTGCGGGCGGCTGTCGACGGCCTTCGACAATGTCATCCTCTACGAGCAGCTGCAGGCGGCCAACGAAACCCTGGAGCTGAGGGTTGCCGAACGCACGCGCCAGCTGACCGGCGCCAACGAGCGGCTGACCACGCAGTGGAACCGCCTGAAGCGCACCAACGACCACAAGGCCGAGGTGCTCGGCACGGTCGCCCACGATCTGAAGAACCCGCTCGGCGTCATTCTCGGCCGCTCGGAAATGATGCGCGAGCTCCTGGAGCTCGACCCGCCCAATATCGAGCGGGCGAAGAGCCAGATCGAGCAGCTGCGCTCCTCGGTCGCGCGCATGACCGGCATGATCGACGCGCTCTTGAACGACGCCATGCTGGATGCCGAGGACATCGTGCTGCGCGTTGCCGATATCGATACGGCCGCGGTGATCGGCGCGGTGATCGACGCCAACCGTCCGCTGGCCGAGCGCAAGCGGCAGAACCTCGTCTATTCCGGGCCGGCGAGCCTTGCCGGCCGGGCCGACCCGGACCGGATCCGCGAGGCGGTCGACAATCTCGTCTCCAACGCGATCAAATATTCGCCGCCCGGTGGGCGCATCGCGGTCCGCCTGTCGGCCGGGCCCGACGGCCATGAGGTCGCGGTCAGCGACAGCGGCCCGGGGCTGTCGGAGGAGGATCTCGGCCGTCTGTTCGGGCGGTTCCAGCGCCTCTCGGCGAAACCCACCGGCGGCGAGAGCTCGACCGGGCTCGGCCTGTTCATTGCCCGCCGGATCATCGAGCTTCATGGCGGCCGCATTGCCGCCGAAGCCAATGGCGAGGGTCCCGGCGCGACCTTCAGCCTGATCTTGCCGGCGGCCGGGCAGGGAGCTTCGGCATGAGCGCGAAACCGCACATCATGGTGGTCGACGACGAGCCCGCGGCCCGCGACATGGTCGGCGACTATCTGAAGATGCACGGCTTCGAGGTGACGCCGTGCGACGGCGCCGCCGCGCTGCGCCGGGCCATGGCGGCGGGCCGCCCGGACCTCATCGTGCTCGACCTCAACATGCCCGAGGAGGACGGGCTTTCGGTCATCCGCGATCTCAAGCGCTCGGCGCCGGTGCCGGTCATCATGCTGACCGCCACCGCCAGCGCGGTCGATCGCATCGTCGGGCTGGAGCTCGGCGCCGACGACTACCTCGCCAAGCCCTGCGAGCTGCGCGAGCTGCTCGCCCGGATCCGCTCGGTGCTGCGCCGTGCCGCAGCCGTCGCCGCGGCGGCGCGCCCGGAGCAGAAGGAGCGCGTGCGCTTCGGCACCAAATGGCTGGATCTCGCCGGCCACATGCTGCGCGACGATGACGGCGCCGAGTTTCCGCTGACCAGCTCGGAGTTCAACCTGCTCAAGGCCTTCGCCGAGAATCCCCGCCGCGTGCTCTCGCGCGACCGCCTGCTGGATCTCGCCGGCGCGCGCGACCCCGACGCTTTCGATCGGGCCATCGACGTGCGCATCACCCGCATCCGCAAGAAGATCGAACCCGATCCGGAAGCCCCCGCCTTCATCAAGACCGTGCGCGGGGCCGGCTACATGTTCCTGCCCGATGGGGAGAAGCGCTGAGCGGGCGAATAGCGAGTGGCGAATGGCGAATGGGGATGCGGCGGGAAGGTCTTCGCATCCTCACGTCCCGCCCGTCATGTTTCCCTGGGCCAAACGCCCGGCGCGCCGAAACATCGGGCGGCACGGGCGTTGAAGCAGAGAGAGACGAATGGGGGGTGCAGCGGCGGTGATCGTCGCATCCCTACTCGCCATTCGCCATTCGCCATTCGCCATTCGCTTTTTGAAACAAACCCCTGGGTGCCGAAACAGGCGGCGGCGCGGCGCGACACCGGCCGGCAAGCCTTGAAACATTGTGTTTCGCAAGGAAATGCCGAGCTGTGCGGCGAGACACTGCCGCGAAAATCCCGAGGCCTACAACCGCAGCCGACGTGATTGGCGCTCGGCGGTCGTTGAACAGAGGTGATGAACCTTTTGCCGCCGGGCCGCCACTCACCTGACAGAATGGCCGGACAACGGCCCCTCGGGAGGTGGTCATGAACCTGATGTCGAAGACGTTGGTTCTCAGTGCATTCGCTGCCGCCGCTGCCACCATCGCACTGGCGATGCCGCCGGCAAGCCGCGCCGCCGTGTCGCAGGCGCCGGTCGTCGGCCATGGCCTGTCGTCGGCCGATCTCGACAATGCCTTCGCGGCCTTCGCCGTCCGGCCCGAGCGCGCCGAACCGGCGGTCGCCGTCAGCGCGGCGGCCCGCGATCAGGTGCCGATGATCCGGGGCGACCGCGCGGCGGCTGCCCGGCGCGGCGCCTGCGGCCAGTACACCTGGCCGCATATCCCGCGGGAATGCCAGACCACGGTCGACGGCGCGCCGCTCCGCGGCGTCCGCACCGTGACGGTCGACACGGTCGCGCCGGCCCGCTGATCCCTGTCCTTGCCGCTGTTCCCGAGCGTTCCCCTGGAGTGTCCGATGCGCCGTCTCGCCATCGCCGCAGCGCTGTCCCTTGCCGCCTTGTCCGCAGCCCCGGCCGTGGCGGCCTCCCCCTTCATGATCGATCCCGATACCCGCCAGCCGATGGCCTTCGTGCCGGCGATCGCCTCGGCCCGGCCGCAGGCGGCCGCCGTTCCGCGCGAGGTGGTCGAATTCACCGGCGCCTATGCGCCGGGCACGGTGATCGTCGATACCGGCGCGCGCCGGCTCTACTACGTGCTGCCCGGCCGCCAGGCGATCCGCTACGGCATCGGCGTCGGCCGCCCCGGCTTCGAATGGGCCGGCAGCCCGCACATCACCCGCAAGCAGGAATGGCCGGACTGGCGCCCGCCCGAGCAGATGCTGCGCCGCCGCCCCGACCTGCCGCGCTTCATGGCCGGCGGCCCCGACAATCCGCTCGGCGCCCGCGCCCTCTATCTCGGCTCCTCGCTCTACCGCATCCACGGCTCCAATGAGCCGGACACGATCGGCCAGGCCGTCTCGTCGGGCTGCATCCGCATGCTCAACGACGATATCGTCGACCTCTACGACCGCGTCCAGGTCGGCACCCGCGTGGTCGTCCTGCGCTGATCCCATCGCCTCCCGCGTGCATGCCCCCCGCATGACCTCGAACTGCCCCGGCGCCGGCCACGGCTCCGGGGCATTTTTTCACCGGTGCGGACGGGCTGGGCGGTCCGCCGCAAGGGTCTCCACAGCGGCGTGATTGTCCTGTGCAATTCTTGCGTCCGGGAGGGTGGACAGGACCGAAGCGAGACCCTATAAACCCGCTCGCTCGCGACGCACCGTCATCGAACGGTCGTGTTGCGCAGCCGCCCGGGTAGCTCAGTTGGTAGAGCATGCGACTGAAAATCGCAGTGTCGGTGGTTCGATTCCGCCCCCGGGCACCATTATTTTTCAAGCACTTAGCAATGGCCCCGTTGGAAGTCGTTGGAATATCGGTTGGAAACGGGTGATCACGGCTCGTTCTGGCGGCCGAAATCGACCTTAGCGATGTGCTTTGCGGTCGTTGCACGCGTAGCCTCGCGTGGTTTCCTTGCGCTTTGGGGCGGTTGAAATTAGCGATGCTGGTAGCTGCGGCTTGGGGCTGACCGACTGACGCCTTCTTGTCAGGTCATGTCGCGAGGGCTTTCAGTATCACAGAACCGATCGACAACGACCGTGCCTGAAGCCAACGCCGACGGCGGCGGGTCAAACATTCGCGATCAGAAATCCGCAACTACGGCCTCGAACGCGGGTTAAAGGTGCTCATTCCGATCTAACGACAATAATTCTTCTAGGGGGTCTGCGGATTTTGGCAAATTGAATTAAATTTATCGCAAATAATATTGATTTACGCTCAGCATTTGAAGTGGTCACGAGAAGCGTTCAATTCTTTGGAGGCTAATACTATAGCTTCTGTAATAGTATCAAAGATACATTTAGATATTTTGCGCCTTTCGAGCGTATCTTCTGATTTGAGATTTGTAACGAGATTATAGAATTTATCTTCGAGGTCGGCCGCAATAACTGTCAAAATTCTTCCGTGCTGGATCTGCTGGTCTGCTGCGGCACAGGCTGACATGAAGACGTTTAGCGCGGAGGGGGCATCAATCTCTATCAGCGTTTTAATGGCATCTGCTCGATCCTTTTTCGTACTACGAACTGATGCAGATTGCGCCTTAGAAGCAAGGCTTCGCAGTTGCGGGTAAGAAGACCGAACCGCCTCTCCAATGTCCGTATCGAATTGTCTCCTTATCCGCTCTGCTCTCTTGTCGGATAGGCGTAAGAAAAACTGAATTCCAATGGACACTAAACTTGTAAAGCCAGAAGCGACGATGCCCCACCAGCGTGCATCAGTATACCATGGTTGTACATACCCCACGGCTGAATACCCAGTGACAGTTTGCGCGGATGCATCCGCGTCTAGTGTAAAAAATACTGCGACAGCCGCTGTGACGGTATAGATCATACGGAAAACGGAGATCCTTTTATCAAGCTGTATTCTGCGCCTCGCCGTATTTGATCCAGAAGGTGAGGTGCCGCGTTTTCGAACCGAAACTTGTCAAAAAATCCATTTACAGAACCAGCGCGCTCGACACTCTTTCCGAACATCCCAAGCACAAAAGATGGCGTAATGGCCTCAATCTTTTCCGGCAAGTGGACGTGAACGGTTGTTAATTCATCGAGGTCATCTACGTGATACTGCGCGCGCGCATTCTCGCCGCGATCTTTGCCAGAGAGGACAATCGTATCCTTGGGGCCTTGACCGGCGAGGGGGGCTAAATCCAACACTTGAACCTCACTCTTGCCCATCCTTCTTCCTTTCCGATGGATCTAGGAAGAACCGTAGCGCTACTATGGTTCCTTGGAAGCGGTACGGCAAGGTGAACACGTATTCTCCGTCGGGCGGCTGGTCCAGCACATTTCCGTCATTGAACGCCATGATCCGGTGCCCAGCTTCGATCTTGCGGAATTTCTCGTGTTTGTCGCGTACCATGACGCAGCTCGTTCCAGATACGATCGTCATGCGAGGTCGGTCTTCCGGGTGTGGCGATTGGTTGAGCTCATTGATCATTTCGACCAGAGTCATCATGCCAAATCCGCCTCGACTCCCCTTTTCGGAAAGAGGCACTCGCGAGATGGTGTCTTGCAAGGCTGATACTGTCCAAAGAGCCTCTTCGTCGTAGGGGCAGCGCTGGAAAAGCCCTGAGGTATGAGATGTAGCATACTTTGACACTTGTGCCCGGATATCGGCGGGAGCTCGCTGCAACGATTGATATATGGTGTGGCCGGGGTTGATGATTCCGAGATGACACGCGAGCGTAGTGGAGCCGTCGCTCCTTTCGCGAGCTTCCATAAAGCCCGCGATCGACCACGTTCCATCTGCGTTGGCGGGATCACTATGACGCTTCGCATTGTCTAGTACTTCTCCGATAAGTGTAAGTATATTGATGCGACCGCGTTCACTTAGAGCAAGTGGAGGATTGAGTTCGGAGAGCCATTTATCAATTGTCTCTGGTAGTAAACTGGCCGTTCTTTCTTCAGATGTTACAAATTTTCCGTTATTGTCTCTAACGGACTCCCCTGCGCCTCGACGCTGACGCAATGTAAACGGATAAATTCCGTAAACTCGTCGCGGACCGTTGCCCTTAATATTGAGGAATTCGGAAAGATTGACGGCGCTGACTACGCGACGAATTCCCGCGGTGATCTTGCCGCCGGTGATAACGGGCAACATTTTTTCACGTAATAGTCCAAGAACCATATATGCGCTTATGTCGAGGCAATTATTGTCGATAAAATTCAGGCTATATGCCTTCCATGTTGATTCTCGTTCGACGATATCTCTTAATAGACTTATCGTCTGTATTGGATTATCTATAAAAGAAAATCTATGAAGATCAAGAGATCCTGTTTTTTTTCTTTTCCAAGAAGGAATCCATAATTCATTTCGCTCTGGATAAATCGTATCTAATACTCCATCCGATTTCATGCGTCTCTTTATTACAATCGGTTTGATTATAAGAGTTTCGTCTCTTCGTAGTTTGCGCAGTAATCTGCGTAAGTTTTTGACATGATGGCGATTTTCAAACGAATCTATTCGTGAATATTTCGATAGAATTGCATCAAATTGGTCTATTGACATTGTTCGGAGTCTGGATCGGCCAGTTTTCAGGCCAATCCCGCGCCCGCGCCTACTTCTGCCGTAAAGGGCACGCAATTTCATTTCACTCTCGACTTCTGTAAAACTGCGAAATTCATTGAGTGACGCTTCACAGAGCAAATAGTGGAATCTCCGTCAATGCAGCTGGGTTGTCGAAGTTACGTAAAGTCGACAGGCATACAGCGCCGCTGCGCCACATCTTCCGGAGCGTCGCCTTTGGCGCCGCTTCGCGCGGTTGACAGGAAGCGGCAGAAGCCGGTGCATCGAAGCGATGAACCGAGCTTCAGCGCGCCCGACCCTCCTACATCCTGCGGCGGGGGATAAGCGACGCAGCCAGAGCCTCAATGCGCCGGCCCTGAAGTGCTCTGCTAGTCACCCGAATCTGAAGTTCGGCTCATTGTTTTCTGGCAGAAGCGCTTGACCGAGGCGAGGATTTCGTCGGCGGATTTGACCCATCTGTAGGGTTTGGGGTTCTCGTTGTGGGTGCCGATGAAGGCGATGATGTCGGCCTCCAGATCGGCAGTGGAGCGGTGGACGCCGCGTTGCAATTGCTTACGGGTCAGTTCCGCGAACCAGCGCTCCACCTGGTTGATCCAACTCGCCGAGGTGGGCGTGAAGTGAACATGCCAATGCGAGCGGCGCGCCAGCCAGGCTTTGACCTTCGGGGTTTTATGCGTGGCGTAATTGTCCATGACGATATGCACGTCGAGGCCCTTGGGCATTTCCTGATCAATCCGCTTCAGGAAGTCGAGAAACTCGCTCGCCCTGTGGCGCTTGTAGCATTTCCCGATCACTGCGCCAGTCGCAACATCAAGCGCCGCAAACAGCGATGTCGTCCCATGACGGATATAGGTGTGGGTTCTCCGCTCGGCGACACCCGGCGCCATCGGCAACACCGGTTGCTCGCGATCCAGCGCCTGGATCTGGGATTTCTCGTCCACGCACAACACGATGGCCCGGTTCGGCGGCGCCATATAGAGGCCGACGATATCCTGCACCTTGTCGACGAACAGCGGATCGGTGGAAAGCTTGAACGTCTCGCTGCGATGCGGTTGCAGGCCGAACGCGGTCCAGATCCGGCGAATGGTGGTGTGCGACAGGCCCGTCGCCGCGGCCATCGAGCGGATCGACCAATGGGTGGCGTCCCTGGGCGTCGTGTTCAGCGTCCGCTCGATCACCTCCGCGACCTGAGCGTCCGATACCGTGCGGGGCCGACCGGGGCGGTATTCGTCGGTCAGCCCCTCGATCCGCTCATTCACGAACCGCCTGCGCCACTTTCCAACGGTATGCTCATGCACGCCAAGCCGCGCTCCGATCTCCTTGCTTTGAAGCCCCTCTGCACAGAGCAGGATTATCCGGCACCGGTCCGACAGCGAGCGCGCTGCCTTGTGCCGCCGAACCTGAGACTCGAGAAAGCTGCGCTCTTCAACGCTCAGAACAACCACATCCGCCACCCGGCCCGCCATATCAGCCCCCAAATCACTTGGGTCAATGATACGAATTACAGTTCCGGGTGACTAGTTCCAAGAACGATTAACAGCATTGCAGATATCCCGCTTCGCGGAATTCTGCGACGTGCGAAGTGCTGTCAAACCCGGGCCCAATACGGCTGCTGCGGCCCCCGGGGCCGGCCGCGTGGGTGATGTCCCGTTTGGTGGTGTAGCTCGTCGCGATCCTCGATGGCGCCCGCCATTGCCGGGATTGGTCAGGCGACCACTGCGGGCAGGCTGACAAGGGGATTGTCGCTCATGGGGGCCATCGTTTCCAGCGTCATGTAGCGCGCGCGCTGGACTGCCCATTCGTCGTTCTGCTCCAGCAGGATGGCGCCGATCAGCCGGGTGATGGCGGCCTCGTTGGGGAAGATGCCGACGACCTCGGTGCGGCGCTTGATCTCGCCGTTCACGCGTTCGAGCGGATTGGTGCTGTGCAGTTTTGCGCGGTGCTGGGCCGGGAAGCTCATAGGCCAGCAATGGGCTCGGATTGCGCCTCTACTCCCGGCAAGATGGGCGATCCGAAGCAATCATCCCCTCGACCCGGTCCCGCAAAAACCCTATCCCCCCACGCGGCGGCCTACAAACTACGAAATCGCATCGAGCGCTGCTTCAACAGGCTCAAGCACTTCCGACGCTTCGCTACCCGATACGACCGAAGGGCCGAATACTTCCTCGCATTCGTCCACATCGCCGCAATCGCACTATGGCTGCGCTGAATGTGGATTCGTACTAGCCGGAAACCGCCGATGACCACCTCACCGACCAGCTACACCACGTCCTGCGCCGCGGCCGCCGCGTGCCTCGGCATTGCCCACTTGGGCTCACATCGACGTCAGCCCCGGATGGCGGTGGACATATTCGCCCTGCAGGGCGGTGATCGCGCCGAGCATCTCATAGGCGTTGGGATGGGTGTCGGCCCAGACCGCGAGGCGTGCGCCTTCGAGCGTGTAGCCGGTGGCCACCAGGCTCTGCAGCCGGCCTTCCTTGGCCATGGCCAGCAGGTCCTCGATGATGCTGACGAGGCCCTTATTCGGTTCGCCTTGCAACGACAACTGGTCGCCGAACAGACTGATGACTTCAGACATGAGCAGTCCCTCGTTTCGCCATGACGTTCCCGGCGCCACGCCAGGCGGCGCGGAAGCGCCACGGATTGCCGGGCGCGCCATCGCCCTCGATATCTGCCATTGCGGCTGATCAGGCGGTCACGCGGTCCGGTCGGGAGGCGGCGGAGCCTCGGCCTCGTCCGGCTGCCAGAGCGGCCAGAACGGCTCCGGCAGCGCATGCTGGACCTTGGCGATCTGGCCTTGCGGCAGGTGGCTCGACAGCACGACGAACACCGCGCGGACGGCCGCCTCGGCATCGATCGGACGGCTGTCCGACAGCCCATTGCCGACTTCCGCGACGAAGCGGTCGCGATCGAGCTTCATCGGCTGCCGCTGCGGCTCGAACTGGTCGTAATAGGCGCCGCGCACCAGCAGCGGCAGCTGTGCGCCGAGATTGGCGGCAAGTTCGACGGGAAGCCGGTCGCGGAGCTTGCGCAGCACCACCGACAGGACCTTCCAGGCGACCTGGCGGTCGGGACCGAGCATCTCCTTGAGGTCGTCGAGCCAGATATGGGTGGTTTGAAGCGTCCTGTCGAAGACTTCGAGGCCGGTCGCACTCATGCGGCTCCTCCTCTGCCAATTCCTGCTTCTCATGTGGAACTTGGCGACCCGCAGGCCGGTTCCGTCGGGGATCGCGAACACGGGGCATCGCGACGGGCGCGGAGGCAAGCCGGCTTCCCGTTCCGCCGGCGGGAGCAAAGCGACATGGCGGCGCATTCAGGTTCGAAGACCGTCATCTATGCCGCCGTCGCCGGCAACCTGCTGATCGCCGCGACCAAGTTCACCGCGGCCGCCTGGACCGGCAGCTCGGCCATGCTTTCGGAAGGCGTTCACTCCCTTGTCGATACCGGCAACGGCCTGCTGCTGCTCTACGGGCTGCGGCGCGCCGCGCGGCCGCCCGATCTCGCCCATCCCTTCGGCCATGGCCGCGAGCTCTATTTCTGGAGCTTCATCGTCGCCTTGCTGGTCTTCGCGGTCGGCGCGGGCGTCTCGTTCTACGAAGGCATCGCGCATATCCGCGAGCCGCGGCCGGCGACCGACCTCGCCGCCAACTATGTCGTGCTCGGCGTTTCCGCCCTGTTCGAAGGCTATACCTGGCGCGTCGCGCTGAAGGAGTTCCGCGCCGTGAAGGGCGCGCTCGGCTATTACGCGGCGGTCCGCGAGAGCAAGGACCCGAGCGTCTTCACCGTGCTGTTCGAGGATACGGCGGCGCTGCTCGGCCTGTTCATCGCCTTCTGCGGCATCACCGCCGCGGCCCGGTTCGACCGGCCCGAGCTCGACGGCATCGCCTCGCTGTTCATCAGCGCCATCCTGGCCCTGACGGCGATCTTCCTCGCCCGCGAGAGCAAGGCGCTGCTCATGGGCGAGGCGGCGCTGCCGCATGTCCAGGAGGAGATCCTGGCCGTGGTGCGCGCCGACCCGGACGTCGAGCGCGTCAACGGCCTGACGACGGTGCATCTCGGTCCGGACCAGATCGTGGTGGCGCTCAGCCTGGAATTCAGGGACGACCGCTCGACCGCCGAGATCGAGAGCTGCGTGGAGCGGATCGAGGCGAGGCTGCGGCAGAGCCGGACCGACATCGCCTCGGTCTTCGTCAAGCCGCAGACCCGCGCCACCTGGCGCGCCCGCCGCGCCCGGCTCAGGGCCGGACGCTGAGCCTGGAGCTTCGGGCCGGTCGAGGATCAATCGCCGTCCCGATACGTTGGTCTCTCGAAGGTGCGGCGCCGCCGCCCGACGGCCGCGGGCCCGCCGATCGTTCCACGATGGAGACGAACGATGCCGGACAGGAAGACCATTGCCAGGGCCCTGAAGGACAAGCGCGAGGGCAAGTCGCCGAGCACGCAGGCCGGCGAGTTCGTGCGTGAGGAAATCGAGGAGATCCGCCGCGGCGAGCATGGCGCGCGCTCGACCCGGCAGGCCATCGCGATCGGCCTCTCCGAGGCGCGCAAGGCCGGCGTCGACCTGCCGCCGCCGCGCAAGGGCAAGGTCAAGGAGAGCACCCGCAAGAGCGCCGAATATGCCTACGAGGTCGGCCAGGGCGAGCGCGTGCCGAAGCGCCGCCCGAAGGTCTCGAAGGCGGTGTCGCGCGTTCTGAAGGCCGAGCCGAAGGACACCGCATCGCCGGCGGCCCTGTCGCGCCAGACCAAGCGCGCCGCTTCGCGGCGCACTGCCGAGGAGCGATCCGCCGCCGCGAAGAAGGCGGCCCGGACCAAGGGGCCGGAGGGACGCAGGCGCGCGGCCCAGAAGGCCGCGCGGACCCGGGCAGCGCGGCGCGGCTGAACCGCGTCACGCGGTCGGGCGCCGCCCCGATCGAAGTGCCGTCGAAGTACCGGCCCTCGGCCGGATATCCGGCCGGCCTGCCACGGCCCGGCCCCGATCTGGACGAGGACGAGCGCCATGTCGAAGCCAGTCGTTCTGATCACCGGCAGCAGCGGCTTCCTCGGGCAGGCGATCGCGCGCGGCTTGGCGGAACGCTATCGGGTCGTGGGGCTCGACGTTGCCGCGCCGAAGCGATCACTGCCAGGCATGGAGACGATCACCATCGATCTCACCTCCGATGCCAGCGTGAGCGAAGCCCTGGACGCAGTGCGGCGGCGCTTCGGCGGCCGGATCGCCTCGGTCATCCACCTCGCCGCCTATTACGACACGACCGGCGAGGACAATCCGAAATACGACACCGTGACGGTGGAGGGCACGCGCCGGCTGCTGGCCGCCCTGCGGGATTTCGAAACCGAGCGGTTCGTCTTCTCCAGCACCCTACTCGTGCATGCGCCGAGCCCGGCGAAGGGCGTGAAGATCGACGAGGACGGCCCGCTGGCCCCGGCCTGGGCCTATCCCCGCTCGAAGGTCGAGACCGAGCGGCTGATCCGCGCGGAGCGCGGCGACATCAAGATCGCCATCGTCAGGCTCGCCGGCGTCTATGACGAGCAGTGCCGCGCCGCCTTCGTCGCCCAGCAGATCGCCCGCATCTTCGAACGCCGGCCGACCGCCTATCTTTTCGCCGGCGACATCGAAACGGGTCAGCCCTATCTCCACAAGGACGATCTCGTCGACGCCATCGTGCGCCTCGTCGACCGGCGCGACCGGCTTCCCGACGAGACCGTGCTGCTGATCGGCGAGGAGGAGACGCCGACCTATGGCGAGATGCAGCGGCGGATCGGCGAGCTCGTCCATGGCGAGGCCTGGCGCACGCTCGCTCTGCCCAAGGAGGTCACGCAGATCGGCGCCTGGATGCAGGAGAACGTGCTGGACCAGGATGTCGAGATCAAGGCCTGGATGGTCGCCAATGCCGACGACCACTACGAGCTCGACATTGGCCGCGCCGACCGGCTCCTCGGCTGGCGGCCGCGCCACAGCCTGACCGCGACGCTGCCGGAGATGATCCGGCGCCTGAAGGCCGATCCGACCGACTGGTACCGGGCGAACAAGCTCGAGCCTTCGGTGGTCGCGGCGTCCGGGCCGGAGCTCGATCAGGCGGCTGAGCGGCTGCGGCGGCCGCTGGAGCGCTCGGACGCGGAGGTCGCCGAGGACACTGCCCGCCGCCACGCGCGCACGCTCTGGGCGCCGTTGACCAATGCCGCGATCGGCCTCTGGCTCGTCGCCTCGCCATTCGCGCTCGGGCTGTTCGATCCGCCGGCCGTCCCCTTGCCGCCGGCCCTCGGCCACGACATCGCGGCGGCGGAGACGCGCGATGCGCGGCTCGGCACCAGCGAGATCCTGTCGGGGCTGCTGGTCATGATCCTCGCGCTGGGCGGCATGGCGGCCCGGTGGCGCGCGCTGCAATGGGGCACGGCGGCTGTCGGGCTTTGGGTGATGGCGGCGCCGCTCCTGTTCTGGACCACCAGCGCAGGCGCCTATGCGACCGATACCCTGGCGGGCATGATCATTGTCGCCCTGGCAGTCATGGTGCCGCCCACGCCGGGCGTCAGCGGCCGGGCGCTGGCTGCGGACGACGATCGGCCGATCGGCTGGACCTATTCGCCCTCGACCTTCAGCCAGCGCATCCACATCATCGCGCTCGCCCTGGTCGGCCTGCTCGTCTCGCGCTACCTTGCCGCCTATCAGCTCGGCCATGTCGACGGCCTCTGGGACCCGTTCTTCGGACCGGGCGGGGCGGATGTCGCCAACGGCACCGAGGCGGTCGTCACCTCCTGGGTCTCCAAGGGGTTCCCGATCGCCGATGCGGGGCTCGGCGCCTTCGCCTACGCACTCGATGTGCTGGCCGGCGCGATCGGCGACCGGCGCCGCTGGCGCACCATGCCCTGGATGGTCGTGCTGTTCGGGCTGCTGGTGGTTCCGCTTGGTCTCGTCAGCGTCGGCTTCATCATGATCCAGCCGCCGCTGATCGGCGCCCTGTGCACGCTCTGCATCGTCCAGGCGGCGCTGACGGTCCTGCTCATCCCCTATTCGGTCGATGAGGTGCTGGCGAGCTGCCAGTATCTCTGGCGCGCGAAACGGGCGGGGGAGCCGTTCTGGCGCACCTTCTGGCGCGGCGGTCCGGCGCTCGGCGAGGACGAGGCGCCGACGCCCGATCTCGACCGGCCGGTTCCCGACATCATGCGCGACATCGTCATGGGCGGCGTGAACTTCCCCTGGACGCTCGTCGCGAGCACCGCGCTCGGCATCGTCCTGATGGCGACGCCGCTCGCCTTCGGCACGCAGCCGCCGCTCTCCTTCAGCGACTACGTGACCGGCTGCCTCGTCATCCTCGTCGCCGTGACGGCGATGGCCGAGGTCGTGCGGCCGGTCAGGTTCGTCAATATCCCGCTCGGCGCCTGGATCGCCGGCTCGCCCTTCATGCTCGACGGCGGCGCCTCGGCGGCAACCGCCGCGGATATTGCCATCGGTCTGGGGCTGATCGCGCTGAGCCTGCCGCGCGGTACGCGCAGCGAAGCGCATTACGGCGGCTGGGACCGGGCCATCGTATGAGCCGGGCCGCCTGCGGCCGCCGGCGGCCGATGGCGTCCGGCCGCTTCAGGCCGCGCGATCCGCCGCATCGGGCTGCCAGGCGAGATCCAGCATGTCCATCAGGGACGCGGCATTGGCCGGCGCGTGGCGCTTGTCGGTATTGTCGAAGAACAGGAAGACATCGCGCGGCCGGCCGGGCGCCTCGTCGCGGTCGCCGGCAAATGCGCCGTCCGTCATCGGCTGCCCGCTGGCCCAGGCCTCGATGCGCCTCGCCCAGCGCTTCAGCTCCGGCTCCGCATAGCGCGAGCGATAGAGCTCGTCCGAACCGTGCAGCCGGCAATAGACGAAGTCGGCGGTGAGATCCATCAATCGCGGCCAGTCGACCGTATCGGCGCAGACCAGCGCAATGCCGTGCCGGCGCAGCAGGTCGATGAAGGCGGGGTCCCGAAAGCTTTCGTGACGGATCTCGACCGCATGGCGCATCGGGCGTTTGGCGTCGGTCTGGACAGCGGCGCGTCCGGCGAGCCGCTCGTCGTGGCGGCGTGCCAGCGCCGCCGCTGCCTCGGTGTCCTTCGGCAGGAGCGCGAAGAAGTCGCCCATGAGATCCGGGTCGAAGCGGAAGCTCGGCGGAAACTGCCAGAGCAGCGGCCCGAGCTTTGGACCGAGCCGGAGCAGGCCGGACGCGAGAAAATTGGCGAGCGGCGTCTCGATCTCCCTGAGCCGGCGGATATGAGTGATGAAGCGCGAACCCTTGACGGCGAAGACGAAGCCCTCGGGTGTGGTCTCGGCCCATTGCGCGAAGGAGTGCGGTTTCTGCAGGCCGTAGAAGGTGCCGTTGATTTCCAGGGCCGGAAGCTGCCGGGCGGCGAAGGCCAGCTCGCTCTTGCGGCTCAGTCCCTTCGGGTAGAAATGACCGCGCCAGCCGGCATAGGTCCAGCCCGACAGGCCGATGCGAATCGCGGCTCGCGGCGGCTTCTTCCGGCTGGTTCTGCGCTGCATGGGCATCGCCATCTCTCTGCGTCGGCGAAGGGGCTCCGTCGTGCCGGCGACCGGCTCGTGAAACGGCGAAAGACGCTAGGCATAGGGCAGCCCGCCCAGCGCCGAATAACGTTCGTTGAGCTGGTCGAGCCTGTCCATGTCCGCCGCGTCGATGGAAAAGTCGAAGACGTCGCAATTCTCTTCGAGATGGGCTCCCTGATTGGCTTTGGGAAGCGGTACGACGCCGTGCTGCAGATTCCAGCGGATCAGCACCTGTGCCGGAGTCTTGCCATATTTCGCGGCGAGCTCGACCAGAGGTTCCTCGGTCAGCCGCGTGCCGCGGGTGAGCGGGCTGTAGGCCTGAATGACGATGTGCTTGCGCTGCGCGAAATCGCGCATGGCCTCACTGTGGCCGAACGGGCTCCACTCGATCTGGTTGACGGCCGGCGTCTCACCGCTGTCGGCGACCAGGGCTTCGATCTGCTCGACGCGGTAGTTGCTGACGCCGATATCCCTGGCGAGGCCATCGCGCTTGGCCTTGAGCAGTCCCTGCCAGAGTTTCTCGCCGGCGCCCTCGCGCGGCGGCCGATGGATGAGCATGAGGTCGGCATAGTCGAGCCGCAGTTCGCGTAGATTCCGCCGTGTCGCCTCGTAGGCGTCCTCGGTCTCCTCCACCTTGGTGACGAGATAGATGTCGGCGCGGCGCACGCCGCTTCGGGCAATGCCTTCGGCAATGCCCGGCTGCGTGCCATAGTCGCCCGACGTATCGATCATGCGGTAGCCGAGCGCCAATGCCGCGACGATCGTCTCGGCCGTATCATGCGAGAGCTGCCACGTGCCGAGGCCCATCAGCGGCATGCTGTGGCCGCTCCGCAGGTCGATCCCGTTCTGCGACGTCATGGGCTGCTCCTTCCCTGGCGTGGCCGGACAGGCCGAAGCGTACGGGCGACTCGCCGGCGGCGATCACCTCCCGCGGCCGGTTTCGGAAGCCGCTTCAGGATCAAGCACGGAAAAGCCGTCCGGTTCCGCGCGGGGCTGCTTCCGGTGCGACGTCCGCTTGGCGGCGGGCAAAACAGTTGAGCCGGTTCAGAACTGCCGGGCGCGGACGGCGTTGCACAGCAAAGGCAGGAGCGCCGGCCGCGGCCGGCGCTGGGAGATGAGCGATGATCCATCACGTCTCGCTGGGAACCAACGATGTCGCCCGCAGCCGCGCCTTCTATGAACCAGTGCTGGCGGTGCTTGGCCTGCGCCTGATCGAGGCCTCGGAGGATGCGGCGCATTATGGCGTGACCACCGCCCTGCTCAGCCTCACCAGGCCGCTCGACGGCAAGCCGGCTTCGGTCGGCAACGGCGTGCACATTGCCTTCACCGCGGGAAAGCGTGCCATCGTCGACCAATTCCATGCGGTCGCATTGCGCCATGGCGGCACCGATGCCGGCGCACCCGGCCTGCGACCGGAATACAACCCGAACTATTACGGCGCCTTCGTGCGCGATCCCGACGGCAACAAGATCGAGGCCGTGACGCATCACGGCGGGTGACGGCGGTATGAGGCTGCTCGGAGGCAGGCGATGGCGAGAGACATGGACATGGCAACTCTGCTGACCAAGACCCTGGTGTCGGGCTCCGTGCTGAGTGCGGTGACGGCCGGCGCGCTGGCGCTGCTCGCGCGGGCCGAAGGGCGTGGGGCGCTTCAGCCCGTCAATGCGACCAGCCACTGGTACTGGGGCGACGCCGCGGGGCGGGTCCGCGCCGCTGATGCCCGCCACACGCTCCTCGGTTTTGTCACCCATCACGCGGCGTCGGTCTTCTGGGCCGGGATCTTCCAGGCCGCCCGCCGCCTGCACCCGGCCCGCGCGCCGGTCGTCGATGCCCTGGCCGTGTCGGCCCTCGCCGCGATCGTCGACTATGGCCTCGTGCCGAAACGGCTCACGCCGGGGTGGGAAAAGACGCTGCCGCCGCGGGCCGTCGCACTCGCCTATGCGGTGATGGCCGCCGCCTTCCTCGCGACCTGTCCGCCACGCGAACAGGGACGGGGGCCATGACGCCGCTCGTCGGACGAATGCTCCTCGGCGCCCTGGCCGGCTTCGCGGCGACCCTGCCGATGACCGGAGCGATGCGGCGCATGCATGAGCGGCTTCCCCGGCACGAGCGCTATCCGCTGCCGCCGCGGGAAATCACCGAGGATCTGCCGCATCTCGGGCTGCGCCCGTCGACGGCGACACTGCTCCATCATTTCCTCTACGGCGCCGTCGCCGGCAGCCTCCTCGCGGCGGCCTCCGAGCGGCGTGATGCTGCGACTGGCGGCGCCTTTGGCCTGGCGGTGTGGGCTGCGAGCTATCTCGGCTGGATTCCGGCCATGGGCATTCTGCGCTTCGGGGCGCGGCATCCGGCCCGTCGCAATGGCCTGATGCTGGCCGCTCATCTCGTCTGGGGGCGAGCCTCGCGGCCGGCCTGCGCGAGCTGGAAACGGCGCGCGGCGAAAGCTTCGCACATGCGACGGCGTTGCATCCCAGCCTGGAAGACCGTCGGGAGGACCGAACGTGAATACCGCGAACCTGCAGATGGAAGGCCTCCTGCTGGCGCTGGCCGCGCTGTGCGTGGAGTTGAAGCGCAAGGACATACTGAGCGAGCGCGATATCGGTGCGGCGCTCGACCTTGCGGAGAGCGGGGCTTCGGCGCGCCTGTCGGAATTGCGCGACGCCAATACCGAGGCGATCCATTTCCCCATCCGTTTCCTGCGCCAGGCGCTCAGCCGCGGAGACGGCCCGCTCGACTACAGGGCCATTACCGCGACAATCGGGCGCCTGCGCGACGAACGCCCCTAAGACCCTTGCCGGCACCGACGACAGGGCGTGCCGAAGCCCGGAGCTGGACGGGCCGAACTGGCCTGCGGTCGCCCGGCCCGCTTCGAGCGATCCGCCGGAGCCGCGCCCCGGCCGGAGCGCTGCGCCGCGGAAAAATCCTGCCCGGCGCAAAAAACAAACAAGATCAGCATGATGAGTTCAGGTCATGCTGTTCATGAGAAGAATAAACTTCCTTGGCCGTAAAGCCTGCGCGATCCCTTTTTGCGGGGAGTCGGGCCGCTCGCGCAAGCCGCGCCGCGGCCAGCTCGGAGCGGTGCGTGCCGGCTGCGGCAGGCGGTCTCTTCGTCGGGAGCGGGCCGGCGGGAGCGACCCGGACGCAGATGGCGCGCGCCGGTGCCGAGGCCATGCCGCGGGACCGAAAGCGACAATCGACCATGACAGCGCAGCCGGACGTCTGGATGATCCTGCTCACGGATCAGTGCCGCGAGCTCATTGGTGAGCTTACCCGGAACGGCCTGCCGGAAGAGGTCGCGCGGGCCGACTTCGGCAAGCGGACGCTGCCGCCGGATGTCGTCAGGCGCGTCACCGCTTGGCTCGCGGTCCACGGCCAGCGGAACAGGCTGCTTGAGCGGGAGTTTCAGCGCCTCCACAAGGTGCCGTCGTTGCGGTCGGAAATCCTGGCCAGGGCGCATGAGCGGGCGAAGCGTGCCTTCGAGCTGCGCAAGGCTGGCCTGACCTATGCCGCGATCGGCAAGGAACTGGGCCTCGGCACCGCCCATGCCGCCCAGCTCGCCAGCCGGGGGCGGCAATTGTCGATGAAGCCACCGCGACCCAATGGCAGGGCCGGCTGAAGGCCGGCGCGATGTCGAACCGCGCCGGGCTCCACCCATGGAAAGCACGAGCGCAGGGAGAGATGCGGTCCGTCGAGGCGCCTCCGGTCGCTAGCCGCGCGCGGCCTTCAAGGCCTTCGTCCACCAGGCGAGGTCGTCCAGCATGTCGGTCGCAGCCTCGCCGAGATGCGGGTAGTCGGCAAAGCTCTTGCCCTGCTGCCAGAGGCCGAGAAACTCGACCATGCCAATATGGACGGCCTCGCGGATCGGCGCCATCTGAAGCTCGACCGCGATGAGGCGCAACTGCTCGATGGCACGGGCCGCACCGACGCCGCCATAACCAACGAAGGCGATCGGCTTGCGGGCAAATTCGTTATAGGCGTAGTCGAGAGCGTTCTTCAGGACCGCGCTCGGTCCGTGATTGTATTCCGGCGTCACTACGATCAGCCCGTCGAGTTCCTGCAGCAGCGCCCCCCATCTTTTCGCGGCTTCGTTGCTGACCGGCCCCCAGGCCGGAGACACCGGCTCGGCGAAGAGCGGCAGCGGATGGTCGCGCAGGTCGACCAGCACGAAGGTGAGGTCGGTCCGCTGACCGGCGAGGTCGTGGATCCAGCGGGCCGGCTTTTCGCCGAACCGGCCTTCGCGGGTCGAGCCGATGACGATGCCGATACGGGGCAATGGGGCGCTCATGGGAACTCCTTCAATCAAGTTGCGGCTTGGTCGCGCCGGGCGAGGTCAGCCGGCGAGCGCGCCGCGCGAACGGGGCTTCAGCCGCCACGCGACGAAGGCGGAAAGGGCGAAGAGGATGGCGGCGGGGACGGGAGAGCCACCGACCAGGACGAGATGGGTCAGGGTCGCGCAGGCCATTGTCGCGGCGAGCAGGAGGCCACCGAGAAAGCCCGCGCCCGGCACGAGGAGAAGCGCCGCGCCAGCCAGCTCGACGAGACCGGTGACGAGCCGGAACCACTGGCCGAACCCGATGGCCTGGAACAACTGCACCATGGCTTCGGCCCCGAGCAGTTTCGGTGCCGCGGCCGCGGCGAAGGCCAGGGCGAGAAGGATGCGCAGACCCCCGGTGATGCGGTTCATCCAGGCCGTCGGCCTGCTGCCCGCGCCTTGCCGCGGGCTGCTGGAGGAGGTTTCGATCGCGCGCGTCATCTGTCGGATCCTTGTCGGGGCGGCAAGCCTTTCGGCCGGCCACTGCAAGGTAGGACTGCGGCGACTGCTTGATTAGAGATCAGGAATGGAATCTATTCGTCCAGATATGTAAGCAATCGAGAAGGCCATGGATGGCTTCGACGACATCGCCCTGTTCGTCCAGGTGGTGCGCCACGGCAGCTTCGCGGCGGCGGGCCGTCATCTCGGCATACCACCCAATACGGTCAGCCGCCGGATCCAGGATCTCGAGGCGCGGCTCGGCACCCGCCTCATGCAGCGCACGACCCGCAAGCTCAGCCTGACCAGCGCCGGCAGTTCATTTCATGCCCGCTGCGCCGCCGCCGTCGGCGATCTCGAACGGGCAAGCCGCGATCTCATCGAGGGCAGCGAGACTCCCAGCGGGCGCGTGCGGGTGGCGACCGTCGCCGACTTCTTCGATTTTTATCCGCTGCCGCGCATCAAGGAATTCCTGAAGACGCATCCCAGGATCCAGCTCGAATTCGTCTTGGGTGACCGGATGGTCGACCTTCTGGCGGAAGGAATAGATGTTGCTTTCCGGGGCGGCTCGGCGGCTGCCACCGGCTATGCGGTGCATCTTGCCGATGTTCCCTCCGTCGCGCTGATGGCCAGCCCCGGCTATCTCGCCGAGCGCGGCGCGCCCCGAACGCTCAAGGATCTGGCGGACCATGATTGCCTGGTGACGCCCGGGCAGGACGGCCGCTCGGTCTGGCATCTGCGCGATCGGCGCGGTCGTTCGGTCGATGTCGAGGTGACCGGACGTTTCGCGGTCAACGCCATGCGGGCTCTGCATCAGGCGACGGTCGCGGGTCTCGGCATAGCACTTCTGCCGAGTTCCCCGACCACCATCGCCGATCTCGCATCCGGGCGGCTCGTGCCCGTCCTGCCCGATTACCGGCGTGCCGAATCACGCTTTTACGCCGTCTATCCCAGTCACAATCTCATCCCGCCGGCGGTCGCCGCGCTCGTGCGCTCCATGGCCGACTGGATGAAGCGCGAGCTGGCCGAGCCGCAGGCCCGCGGCGCTGCCAGGCGCTGATCGAACCGATGCCCTATGGATTGGGCGAATGGGCGATCAGGCCGTGGCGCGCCGCCAGCGCTGCGGGCGCGTCCGCCAGATCACGAACAGCGCCAGCGTCAGAAGTCCCGCCGCGGGAAACGGGTTGCCGTCGATCAGGAGCAGGTGTGCGACCGTCGCGGCAAGGCTGAGCGCGCCGACCAGCAGGCCGCCGGGGAAGTGGCCGCCCGGCGTGATCAGCAGCAGGGCCGCGCCGATTTCAGCGAGCCCGGCGGCATAGCGCAGCTCCTCGCCGAGCCCGATCGTCTGGAAAAGCAGCACCATCGCGCCCATGCCGAGCAGCTTGGCAAGCCCGGTGGTCATGAAGATCAGCGAGAGCAGGATGCGCGCGCTCGATGTGGCATAGCGCAGGGTGAGGGCGGAGGTTGCGTTGGTTCGGCGCTGGATGGTCGATGCTTCGGCCGAGATGGTCATGACACGGGGCCTTGCGTTGCGGATCGAGCCTTTGGCTCGCTGCGTTCGAGATAGGATGCCGTCGATGATGCGATTAGATGCCGAGAGCGAAACGAACCCGTCCAAAATTCGAAACAATTTGAAAGATCCGGCTTTTGTCGGCGGCCGGCCGCCCCTGTCGCGCGGCCGTCCCGGCACCCATCTATCGAAGGCTGCGACGACGGCCGATGGGCCGTCCGATCGCCTGTCGACGCGATGGAGCCGAGGATGACGGAACAGTCCGAATATACGCCGCCGAAAGTATGGGTCTGGAACAAGGACAATGGCGGCGCCTTCGCCAGTATCAACCGGCCGATCGCAGGGGCCACGCATGACAAGGAGCTGCCGGTCGGCAAGCATCCGTTCCAGCTCTATTCCCTCGGTACGCCCAACGGCGTGAAAGTGACGATCCTTCTGGAGGAATTGCTGGAGCTCGGCCACAAGCAGGCCGAATATGACGCCTGGCTGATCCGCATCAGCGAGGGCCAGCAGTTCGGCTCCGGCTTCGTCGAGATCAATCCCAATTCCAAGATCCCGGCCCTGCTCGACCGCAGCGGCGAGCGGCCGATCCGGGTGTTCGAATCCGGCGCGATCATGGTCCATCTCGCCGAGAAGTTCGGCGCCTTCCTGCCCACCGAGCAGCCGGCGCGTGCCGAAACCCTGTCCTGGCTGTTCTGGCAGATGGGAGCGACGCCGTTCCTCGGCGGCGGCTTCGGCCATTTCTATGCCTATGCGCCGGTGAAGATCGAATATGCGATCGATCGCTATGCCATGGAAACCAAGCGCCAGCTCGACGTGCTCGACCGGCGCCTCGCCGAGGTCGAATATGTCGCGGGTGCCGATTATACGATCGCCGACATGGCGATCTGGCCCTGGTATGGCGGCCTGGTGAAGGGCTGGAACTACGGCGCCGCCGAATTCCTCGCCGTTCACGAATACAAGAACGTGCTGCGCTGGGCCGATCAGGTCCATGCCCGTCCGGCGGTGAAGCGCGGCCGCATGGTCAACCGCGTCTCCGGCGATCCCGCGAGCCAGCTCCACGAGCGCCATGACGCCGGCGACTTCGAGACGCGGACCCAGGACAAGCTCGCGGCGAAATAGCACGCGGGCGGCCCGGTCCGCAGCGGGGGCGGGCCCATCCGATCATGCCCGGCCCATGGGCTTCGGCCTGTCATCGCCGGAGCCTGAGCGTCCTGACGACCGGATCGACCGGCAGGACGTCGAGGCGCTCGCCGGGAAAGACCCGCTGGAAGCGGTCGGCTTCCTCCGGCGTGCGGAAGCAATAGCGGATGAAAGGCAGGGTATGCGCACCGTCGGCGCGGCGCGCGCCGCCGCGGCCGGCGAGCCAGGCGTCCATCCCTGCCGTGTCGGACGTGGCGCCCACGGCGACACGCACCTGATGCGGCCACTCCCGGTCGACATGATGCTCCGTCCTTTCGCGCCTGAGACGGGACATCAGGCCCCCCGGCCGAAGACGAGGCGCGGCGGCACCAGTGCGGCCGGCTGGTCGGGCCGGCGGGTCGGCGTGTCGAGATCGGGGAAATGGGCGAGGCATGCGCTCTCGCCCATCTTGTCGGCCCGTGTGGTCCGGCGCTGGCCGCAGCCTTTCAGGAGGCGATCCAGGATCTCGCCCATGGTCCGGTCGGCGCCATAGGCCGAGGCGAGGCGGGCGAGCCGATGGCTGCGCTCCATGCGGCAGGCGGTGCATTTCAGCCGGACGTCGACGAAGGGATAGTCGGCAAGCTTTGCGACGAGCATGGTCACGGCCGGCGCTCCGCGGCGAGGAAGCCGCGTTCATAGCCATGGGACACCCGCTGGCTGTAGCGCTCCGCGATCATTGCAAGATCTTCCAGCACGGCCCGCACGGCTGCGCGGGAATCTCCCGCATGGGCGTCCAGCACGGCATCGATATCGGCTTCCGTCACGATGCGCCGGGGCTCGGCGACGGGTTTCCGGCAAGGCACGGGTGCGGCCACGGCAGTCCTCGTCAGGGGTGAGAATGTTCTCTTTATGTTCTCATTTCGGCGCGCATGCAAGAGGCTTGTCCAGCGCGGCTACCAGCGCGGCCGTCCCGCACCGCCGGCGCCGCAACCACTACTGATCGCGGCGGCCGGGTACGAGCCCGCTCCCGGCCGTCGCCGGGGCGGGTTCTTTTCGGCGCGCGGCGCTTGTCGCGCGCCGGCGCTGCGGCGCTATAGATTCTGGCCGCCGGACACCTCGATGCGCTGGCCGGTCATCCAGTGCATGCCACCGGACAGGAGTGCGGTGATGGCCTGGCCGATATCGTCGGGAAGGCCGACGCGGCCGAGAGCCGTAGTCGACGCGATCATCCGGTTGAGCTCGGCGCTGTCGCGGACGGCGCCGCCGCCGAAATCCGTTTCGATCGCGCCCGGCGCAAGCGTGTTGACGGTGATGCCGCGCGCGCCGAGCTCGCGCGCGAGATAGCGTGTCAGAACCTCGACGCCGCCCTTCATGGTGGCATAGGCGCCGTAGCCGGGCAGGGTGAAGCGGGCGAGGCCCGAGGAGACGTTGAGAATGCGCCCGCCGTCGGCCATGACCGGCAGCAGTGCCTGGGTCAGGAAGAACACGCCCTTGAGATGCACCGCCACCAGACCGTCGAAATCCGCTTCGGTCGTCTCGGCGAAGGGTTTGTGCACGCCGTGGCCGGCATTGTTCACGAGAATGTCGATCGTCTCGCATGACCAGCCCTGCCGCAGCGCCTCCTGCAGCCTCGCCACAAAGGCCGGGAAGGCCTTGATGTCGGCGGTATCGAGCTGCAGCGCGACCGCCTTGCCGCCGGCAGCGGTAATGGCCGCGACCACGTCCTGCGCTGCCGCCGCGTTGCTCTGGTAGGTCAGGATGATGCCGCAGCCCTGGCTTGCAAGATGGAGCGCCGCGCTGCGGCCGAGCCCGCGGCTGCCGCCGGTGATCAATGCGATGGTCATGGTGTCACCTCGTCGTCTGAACGGTCACCATCTGGCGCGCCGGCGAAGCGCTCGCCTGCCTGATCCTCCCGAAGACTTGCCCGATCCTCCGGAGGCTGCAAGAAATCCGATGCCGCCCGCCGCGCCTGGTGTACAAGGCCCGCATGAGAGCGATCGAAGCGCTGCCGGTCGAAAAATCCCGGATCGATCCCGATCTGGTCGTGCGCTGCCTGGCCATTGCTGCCGCCGCGAAGGCGGGGACCGAGCCGGTGTCGACCGAGCTCGACGGCATTGCGGTCGTGCGCAACTGGGCGCCGACGCCGATCCGGCCGACCGATCAGCGGCCGATGATCTGCCTGGTCCTCCAGGGCGCCAAGGAGATCATCCTGGCCGACCACAGCGTCCGTTTCGCCGCGGGCGAGACCGCCATCGTCTCCCATGCGCTGGTGTCGTCGTCCCGGGTGGTGACGGCGACGGCCGCCGCGCCCTATGTCGCGGTGGCGGCGGCGCTCGATCTGGAGCTGCTGCGGTCGCTGCGCGAGGAGATCGGCGATGCCGCGATGGCAGGCGTCCGCGCCGAGACGGTCGCTTCCGGCGCCGCCGACCGGGGTGTCGTCGACGCCATGGCCCGGCTCCTCGACCTGATCGGCAAGCCCCTGGAGCAGCGCGTGCTTTTGCCGCTGATCCGGCGCGAGCTGCATTTTCGCGTGCTGCTGTCGCGGCACGGCGCCATGCTGCGCGAGCTCATGCGCGTCGACAGCCATGCGAGCCGCATCGCCAGGGCGATCGCCCATATCCGCCGGCACTGGGACGCGGCCATTCGCACCGAGGAACTGGCCGGCATTGCCGGCATGAGCCCGTCGAGCTTTCACGGGCATTTCAAGGCGATGACCTCGACCTCGCCCATCCAGTATCAGAAATCGCTGCGCCTCCTGGAAGCGCGCCGGCGCTTGATCGCGACCGGTGAACCGGTCTCGGCCGTGGCGTTTGCGGTCGGCTACGAAAGCCCCACGCAGTTCAGCCGCGACTATCGCCGCGCTTACGGCGCCTCGCCGCGCAGCGAGCGCCGTGCGGCCGGGTCGGGCGTCTAGCGGGTCAGTCGGGGATCGCCGCGGCGGGAGCCGCCGGCGGACCTATGCCGATGAGATCCATCACGATGGTGGTCGGCCGCCGCTCGGGCTGCCAGCCGGCACAGCAGGCATCGATTGCCGCCCGTTCGGCCCGCGCCCATACGGCGTAGCGTGCGCTGGTCTCGGCGGCTTCCCGGCGGCTGCGCAGCCGGCTGCCGCGTTCCCAGAGCGCTGCGCGCGCTTCATCGCCCTCGCGTGGCGAGATGCCCGCCCTGTCGAATACGGCGCGCGCCGCCATCAGGCCGCGCTGGATCTCGTCGGGGGCGGCGCCGGCGATATCGAGCAGCAACAGATACACGAGCTCTTCCCTTTGAGGTTTTCGAGGCGCGCGGATGGAGCGCCCGGCCCCCGGCGGGGGGCGGGCCATGTCGTGGGCGGGGTGAATGTTCTTGTTATGTTCCATCGCGGAGAAAGACGCAAGCCCATCCGGATCATCCCCGAGGGGGAGGCGGTTGGGCTTGCCGTTCTGCCGGCCCGGCCGCGAGGGACCGGACAGGCCATATCGGCAGATGTCACTGGCCGGCGAGGCTATAGCGCTTGTGCGGCTTCGGCGGCATGCCGCGGACCAGCGCCTCCTCCGTCCGGGCGCCGGTCGAGCTCTTGGGAGCGCTCTTGTCGCCGCCCTGGCGATCCCGGCCCTGGTTGCCCTGCTGCCGGCCGCCGCTGCGGTTCGGCTCGTCGCGTCCGGTTTCAGTCGGCGGCCCGCCCGTGTGCGGGGTTGCCCCGTCGCGCGGGTTTTCCCCCCAGCCGCCGGGCTCCTTGGCATGCTCGCCCGGCTTGTGGGCGATGGGCGCCTCGTCGCGGTGGAGCGCCTCATCCTGAAGAGGCTCGCCCCAGCCACCGGATTCCTTGGCACGACCCATGATGGCCTCCTGTCTCTGACCGGAAACCACTGCGGGCCTTGGCCTGTTCCGCGACCGCGGAAAAAATCAGCCGGCCGCGGGCCGCCGGCCAATCCATCTGCGGCGCGGGCCGGCCCTGGCACCGGGCGGGCCATCGTCTATTCGAGGACGATCCCCGCCTCGCGCACGATCCGGCCGAAACGCTCATATTCCGCGCGCGTCAGCGCTTCGAGCTCGGCGGCGCTCGATGCGCGGGGATTGAATCCCGCCTGGGTAAGCTTCGTCTTGACCTCGGCCTCCGAAAGCGCGGCGACGAAGGCCGAATTCAGCATCGTGACGACCGGCGCCGGCAGGCCCGCGGGGCCGTAGACCGCAAACCAGGGCTCCACCGCATAGCCGGCAAGACCGGCTTCGGCGATGGTCGGCACCGCCGGCAGGCTCGGCGCGCGCGTGCTGCCGGCGACCGCGAGCGCCGTCAGCTTGCCGTCGGCAATATGCGGCAGCGATGCCGGCAGGTTGTCGAACATGACGCCGAGCTGGCCGCCCAGCATGTCGGCAATGGCGGGTGCGCTGCCGCGATAGGGCACATGGGTCAAGGTCGTGCCGGTCATCTGCGCGAACTGGACCGCAGCAAGATGCATGGAGGTGCCGTTGCTGGCGGTTCCATAGGTCAGGCCGGGATTGGCTTTCGCATAGGCGATGAACTCGGCGACCGTCTTGACGGGAATGCGCGGGCCGACCGTCAGCACGATGGTCGATGTGCCGAGCAGGCTGATGGCGGTGAAGTCCTTGCGTGGGTCGAACCGCATGGTGCGGTAGAGATGCGGATTCAGCGCATTGGTCGAAATGGCACCGAAGCCGATCGTATGGCCATCGGGTGTGGCCTTGGCGACGACATCCATGCCGATATTGCCCCCCGCGCCGCCACGGTTCTCGATCACCAGCGGCTGGCCGAGCCTTGCGCCCACCCTGTCGCCCACGACACGCGCGACGAGGTCGGTGGTGCCGCCTGCCGCATAGGGCACGACGAACTGGATCGGCCGCGTCGGGAAGGCTTGCGCGCGCGCGGCACGGCCGGCGAGCGGCGTGGCGGCAAGGCTGGCGGCGAAGGCACGGCGCGAGATCAGGCAAGGCACGGGCGGGGCTCCGGTCAACGCCCCTGTACGGGGCCGCCGGAGTGTTCGTGATCCCCGCACGGAATGCAATTGCGCCCGCCGCCCGCCGCGAGGCGGCTCGGCCGACGGGAAGCGTCAGGCCAGCCGCGCCGTCCGGCGGGCGCGATCGAGCAGCGGCGTCTTGCTGGCAATGATGGCCGCCGCCTTCAGATCGTCGATCGTCCGGGCGCCGCGGTCATAGGCGAAGAGAACGGCCTTGGCGATGACGCCATGGGCGAAACGGTCATCGACATCGATGTCCAGCATGCCGCAGACGCTGAGATAGACCCTCTCGAGCGCCGCGAGGTCCTCCGGCGCATAGAAGCCGCCGATGGCCAGTTCTTTGATGGCTTCGGGCATGGCTTTTTCCTTCCGTGGAATTGCGGGCCGGCTCGCGCTGGCATCGTGGATGCGATCGAACGGGATGGACCGGAAGGGCCACAGCCTTCCGGAGTCGACCTTTCAAAGGTTGGAGAGCACTGCGCGCTGCAGCGGTCGATATCGACCTGCGCGCCAACGATACCATGTGAGACGTATGACCCCGCCCAGCAAAGTGCTGATTCTTTCGTATTTTGCCGGGTTCGTGGCGGTATCGGCGAATTTCGATCGCGCCGAAATCGTCCGAAAATGCCGCTCGCCAAAATAAATAAGGCAAGGGATTCATTTTATGATGCGCTCAAATCTGATTTTTATCAAGAAAATAATATCGTGCCCGACCGATTATTCATGCATGCGATTGTCGGGAATCTTTCTGGGCATGGTGGGGGCCGTTCATTGACAGTTCACCAGCGCTCACCTTCAATCCCCCCGGGCGACGTGGCGCAAAGCGAGGCGCGACATGACAGAGAACTCACTCACCCGCCGGGGATGGCTGCTGGCGGCCTTGGGCGGAATGGCAGCCATGGCGATGACTGCGGTGGATGCCGAAGCACGCCCCGGCCATGGTCGGGGTCACGGCCGTGGGCAGGGCTGGGGCGTCGGTGGCGTGCCGCCGGGACACCGCCGGCGCGGCGGCTGGATCCCGCCCGGTCACCGGCGTCGCCGTGGCCCGCCGCCCGGCCGCGGCTGGAGGCGCTGGGGCTGGTAGGGGCGCTCCAGAGGGCCGGGAGCGCACGCGCCTGCGAGGCGGCTCCCGCTCAAGCTTTCGTCAGCATTCAGCAAGGCGGCAAGGGGTTGAATGCCGGCGTCTCGGCAACTTGCTGCTCCTCCAAACTTGGCGATCGAGACAAGGCCGTCTTGCTACCCCTGAGACGGCCTTCCTTTTGCCGGCGCTCCGCCTGTTCGCGAGGGGCGCCAGGCCGATCGCGAGCGCAGTAGCAGTTTGGGCAGAGTTCGCGTCATAATTGATCCGATTGGCATGCCGCCATGCCCTAGTCGGGTCGATAGACGATGCGAGTGCCGTTCAAGCGGACCAGTGATCGCGTGAGGTTCTACGCGTTGACGGCCGTCGCCCTCGCGGCGGCCCTGGTCGTGCCGCCACTCGCCATCCATCTGACGCTGAACCGCCAGTTGCTGCAGGTCGGCGAGCGTCTGGTGCTCGACTATGCACGGGACGTGCTGCGCCGCGCCGACCGCACGTCGAGCGATCTCGACCGGCAACTGGCGGAGCTCGAGGCCATCAGGGACCGGCCTCCCTGCTCTGCCGAGACCGTCGCGCTCATGCGCCAATTGACGCTGCAGTCGCTGGACTTCGCCCTGATCGGCCGGATCGAGGGCAATGTCCTGCAATGCTCGTCCTATGGCGAGCATCTCAGCGGGATCGATCTCGGCCCGGTCAGTTTCGTCGGTCGCTACGCTGTGCGGCGCGAGGTCCGGCTGCCCGTGGCGCCGGACGTCGCCTATGCGACGGTGCAGCAGTCGGGCTGGATCCTCTTCGTTCCGGCGGCCCAGTCCTTCGACATTCCCATTCCCGATCATCTGTCGATCGCGACCTATTCGCCGGTCGCGCGCGCCTTCCGCGCATCGCGCGGATCGGTGCGTCCGGACTGGATGGCCTCCGGCAGGACCGGCGAGGAGGTCACCTTCATCGAGGATGGGCGCATCGTCGCGGTGGTCGAATCGCCGCGCTATGCGACCGGCGTCGTCGCCGCCCTGCCGATCGCGCAGGTGCGGCCCGCCGGCAGCAGCACCGAAATCGTCGGCATGGGCATCGCCCTTGTCGGCGGCATCAGCATCGCGGCCTGGATCCTGCACCTTGCCCGGCAGCGTCTGATCATCTCGTCCTGGCGGTTGCGGCGGGCACTGAGAGACGAGGAGATCTACCTCGTCTATCAGCCGATCGTGTGCCTGAGGACGCGCCGCTGGGTCGGCGCGGAGGCCCTGATGCGCTGGCGTGTCTCGGACGGCGTGGAGATCCCGCCCGATATCTTCATCCCGGCGGCGGAGGAGACGGGCCTGATCTGCCAGTTTACCCAACGGCTGCTGGAGCTCGTCGCCCGCGACGCGCCGGCCATCTTCGCGCGGTCCGACGCCTTTTCGCTCAGCCTCAATCTGAGCAGCGCCGACATGAAGTCGGCGGCGACGGTTCCCTTGCTGCAGAGCCTCGTCGCGCGCGCGGGCGTGCCGCCGGCGCGCTTCAGGGTGGAAATCACCGAGCGCAGCATTCTCGACGAAGAGAGCGGCCGCGAGATGATCAGCCGGATCCGCGCGCTCGGCATTGGCGTCGTGGTCGACGATTTCGGCACGGGCTTTTCCAATCTCAAATATCTGACCGCCTTCCGCTTCGACCTCCTGAAGATCGACAAGGCCTTCGTGCAGGGGCTCGGCACCGAAGCGGTGACGAGCCATGTCGCCTTCCACATCATCGACCTTGCCAAGTCGCTGCATCTCGGGCTTGTCGCCGAAGGCGTCGAGCAGGACCGGCAGGCCGCCATGCTGCGCGAGGCCGGTGTCGAAATGGCCCAGGGCTGGCTGTTCGCGCGGCCGATGCCTGCCGCGGCCCTGGTCGACGGCATGGCGGCGGCTTGAGCCTTCGGGGCCTGCGCAACGCTTTGCGGCAGCAGGTCCTTCACCATGCCGTCCAGATCGGCACAGGAAGGCAGTCGACCTCGGGCGCGTCAGCGACTAGGAAGGACGCGCGCCGGCACGGCCACGGTCGCCGGCCCTACCGGCGCATCATCGGGGCAGGCTCATTGTGTTGTCTTCCGCAATCGCGCGACAGATCCTGAGTTTTGTCGGGCCGGGCATCCTCTCGGTCTTTGCCTTCGGCTTCGTTCTCGTCTGGTACTTTGATCGCAAGCGCACCTATGTCTGGCTGTTTTCGCTGGCGATCGTCCTCTATTCGCTGGGCGCGGCGAGCCAGATCTTCCGCATGCCCGCCGACGCCGGGTTCAATGCGGTGCTGTCGGCCCTGTTCTATGCCGGCGGCGCGGTCGCACTGGTCGAAGGGCTTCATCGCCGCTCCGGTCGCAGCCTCGGCATGGCCAGGGCAGGGCTCCTGGTTGCCCTGATCGTCGCGCCGGTTGCCTATTTTTTCTATGGCGAGCGCAATCTACTGGCACGTGTCTACGTCCTGAATTTCGGCCTCGGCGCGATCCTGCTCTACGGGATCCTGACGCTCCGGGAGCTCGCCGGCGGCCGGGTCATCGATCGGCTCGCCTTCTGGGCGGTGACCATCTTCGCGCTGCATTTCTTTCCGCGCACCATGCTGTCGGCCGGCGGCTGGGGCCCCACCGCCGACGGTTTCGGCCAGTCGGTCTTCTGGGTTTCGCTGCAGATCGTGCTGCCGGTCCTCGCCGTGGCGCTGGCGCTGATCCTGCTTGCCCTGCCGCTGGTCGACCGGATGGAGGAGCTCGGCCGCGACAGCACGACCGACCCGCTCACCGGCCTCCTGAACCGCCGGGGCTTCGAGGATCAGGCCGCCCGCCTCATGGCCGCCCGCCACGCCTGGCCGCTCGGCCTGATCGTCTGCGACCTCGACCGCTTCAAGGCGATCAATGACAGCTATGGCCATCCGGTCGGCGACGCCGTGCTGCGCAAGCTCGGGCGCGTTCTGGCGGGCGCTGCGCGCGACCGAGATGTGGTCGCCCGCATCGGCGGCGAGGAATTCGTCGTGCTGCTGGCCAATTGCACCGCCGCCGGCGCGGTCGAATTCGCCGAGCGCCTGCGCCGGACCATCGCGGCGGCCGACTTCCCCCTTCCGGACGGCGCGGCGCGGGTGACCGCGAGCTTCGGCGTCACCTCCCATCGCGCCGGCGAGCCACTCGCAAGGCTCATCCACCGCGCCGACGAGCTGCTCTACCGGGCCAAGGCCGAAGGCCGCAACCGGGCCCGCGCCGGCTAGCGGCGCCGTTCGCCGGCGCGCAGCGCCAGCGTCATCCCGGCCATGGCGATCGTCATGCCGGCGATCTCGGCGAGTGACGGCCACTCGCCGATGATCAGCGCGCCGGCGGTCGCCGTGACCACCGGCACCAGCGGCAGGAACAGAGCCGCCCGGGCCGCGCCCAGCACGGCATTGGCCTTGGCATAGAGAAACAGCGAGACGACGCCGACCAGGAGGCCCTGGTAGATCGCCTGCAGAGCGAGGGCCCTGACGCTCGCGCCGGCCATGTGCAGCGGCACGACGAGGGCAAGCAGCGGCGCCGAGACGAGCGAGAGCAGGCAGATCGTCACCGTCAGCCGCAGCGCGTCGGTCTGCCAGCGCTTGGCGAGCAGGCCGAAGACCGCCCACATGACCGCCGCCAGCACGAACAAGAGGTCGCCGCGCCAGGCGCCGGCGCGCGCCGCACCGCCACCGAAGGCCTGCCAGGAAAAGACGATGATGCCGATGACGATCAGTCCGAGGCCGGCGAGCCGGGCCGCTGGCGGCCGTTCGCCGCTGACGAGAAAGGCAAGGAGCGCGGCGAGCACCGGGATGAGGCCGGGTGTGACGACCGCAGTGTGCAGCGCGGGCGCATAGGTCGAGCCGCCGACCAGCACCAGGCTGTAGGGCGCGCCGGCAAGCAGGGTGAGGATGAGCGCGCTGCGCCAGCCGAGATCGCCGACGGGGAACGGCCTCAGCCGGGTCAGGGCATAGGGCAGCAGAACGAGGCCGGCAGCAAGGAAGCGCAGCACGGTGACGTCGGCGGCGGAGAGCCCGTCGGCGACCGACTGGCGCGACACGACGGCCTGGATGCCCCAGATCAGGGCGGCGCCGGCGCCGCAGGCAAAGCCGAGCCAGACCGGCGCAGCGGCGGCCTCCCGCGGCAATGCCATGGCGGCACGGGCGGTCTGGTCCTGGCTCTGCGTCACGGCGGGTCCTTCGGGCAGCGCACCGGCACGGCCGGCGGCGCGCTCTCTTGCGCCATCGCGGCCGGCCCCCGCAAGCCAGCCTGCCGCAGGGCTCACCTGCTCCGGCGCCCGGAAAGACGACGCCCCGGGCCTTGCGGCACCGGGGCGGATCACATGTCGGGTGCCGGCTCAGCCCGGCAGGCCTTGGATCAATCGCAGATGCGGACGTTGCGGCGCTCGGGCCCGTAGGGGCCTTCGACCCAGCGGCGCTCGATCCAGCAGTCGCGCGGACCGGAGGCGGCGGCCGCTGCGGCCGCACCGCCGATGATCAGCGCCGCGGCGCCGGCGCCGATCAGGGCGCCATTGCCGCCGCGCCATCCGTGGCGGTGGTGATGATGGCGGTGGCCGTAATGGCGATGGCCGCCGAAATGGCGGTGGCGATGCTGCATTTCCACCGGAGCAGCGTCCTGAGCGGCACCGATCGCGGCGCGGCCTCCGAACTCGGCCGCCCGGGCTCCCGCCGCGGGCAGGACCATGGCTGCACACAAGGCCAGCGCACCGACGGCGGTCGACCACGCGAATGTCTTGCTGATTGTGACGTTCATCGAACGCTCTCCTGAAACGGTACTGTCGACAGCACCTTGCATGAGGAAGCCAGATACGTCTCGACTGACGGATTGTGAGTCTATCGTTCTGACGTAGCGAAAATCCAGCATTATGTTGAAATATGTGGCATCACTCTGACCGTTAACGCCACTTTTCGAGATTTGGTATGGGCCGCCGGTGTGGAGAAAAGCGAGTAATCCCACGCCCGACGACCGCATTCTTGGCAGTGTAAGCCGATGTTCAGCTAGCGGCTCCGAATTTCTGTCTCATGTCACAGTGTGTCGCCGCCGTTGCGAAAAGCGTTCACCGGGTGCGACGAATTGGCGCATTCGGCCGGCGAGGCAGCTAGCGGGGGCCGGCGGCGGCCTGGCGCAGATGGGCGCCCGCCCTGGCCCGCAGGAACTCGACGAGGGCCCGCACGGCCGGCGCGGGATGGGCCGTCGGCGTCGTCAGCAGCAGGATCCGGTCGCCCGGGCCGAGCACGTCGTGGTCGGCAAGGAGCGGCACGAGCCGCCCGGCGGCGATGAGCGGGTCGGCCATATAGTCGGGCAGAAGGCCGATGCCGGCGCCCGCCAGCAGCGCATCCTGCAGGAACAGGAAATCCTCGGCCTGGATCCGCGGCGTGACGGCGACCAGCCGGTTGCGCCCGCCCTGTCTCAGCCGGACCGTCATGTCGCGTCCGGCGGGCGGCGGCACGACGAAGGCTCTGCCGGCGAGATCCTCCGGACGGGCCACCGGCTCGGCCAGGGCGAGGGCCGGAGCGGCGCAGAGCCGCCAGACGACGGGTCCGAGCGTCCGCGCCACCACCGTGTCGGGCGGCTCGGACATGATCTTGACGGCGAGGTCGAGATTGCCGGCGATGAGATCGCCGACCCGGTTGGAAAAGCTCACCTGCACGGAGATGTCGGGATGGGCGGCGAGGAAATCGATCAGCAGCGGCGTCAGCACATGCCGGCCGAGGCCGGTTGGCACGCTGAGACGGACGTGCCCGCGCGGATGCGTGGTGTGGCCGGCGAGTGCGGCCGCCGCGGCGCTCGCGTCTTCGCGCAGGCGGATCGCGTGTTCGTAGGCGGTGCGGCCGGCCTCCGTCAGTTCGACCCGCCGGGTGGTGCGCCGGAGGAGCTGCGCCCCCGCCTGCCGCTCCAGCACCTTGAGGCGCTGGCTGACGCTGGAGCGCGACACGCCGAGGCGCTTGGCGGCCTCGGCGAGGTTGGCGGTCTCGGCGATCTCGGCGAACAGGATGAGCAGGTTGAGATCGACGGCCAAGGGCCCCCTCCCGGAACGTCGTGTCATTGTCCAGTTCTGCTTGACAGTGATGTCGAGCGCGCCCGGATTGTCCTCGCACTATGCCGTCGTAGAATGCGGGCAACAACAGGCCGAAGGCCGGCTCGGACGCGGAGAGGACGCATCATGACGCACGTGCGGGAAGGGGCCGGCTTCGACCGGGCGAATGGGTCCGGCATCGGGACGGCGGCCGGCGCGGGTCTCGCCATGAGCCAGGCCGCGACCGCCGCATTGCTTTTCGAAGGCGAGACCTGGTCGGGCGCCGAGGTCGAGGCGCGCGGGCGCCGCCTGGCCGGCGGGCTGGCCCGGCTCGGCCTGAAGGAGGGCGATGTCGTTGCCGTCCTGCTCTACAATTGTCCCGCCTATATCGACGTGATCCTCGCCTGCCGCATCGGCGGCTTCACCTATTGTCCGATCAACTGGCATTTCACCCCGGCCGAGATCGCCTTTCTCGTCACCGACAGCGGTGCCCGCGCGGTGATCGGCCATGCGTCGCTGCTCGCGGCGGCCGGTGAGGCCCTGCCGCCCGGCCTGCCGGTTCTGTCGGTCGGCGGCGGCGACGATGCCGCCGACTATGCCGCCTGGCTCGCGGCGGCGCCGCCCTATGACGGGCCGGCGGTCTCGCCGCGCGGCCACATGGCCTATACGTCGGGTACGACGGGCCGGCCGAAGGGCATCGTGCGCCAGGCCGTGCCGCTGGCCGAGGCCGAAGCGGTGCAGCAGCGCGCGCGCGACGTCGCCAGGGCCGCCTTCGGCATCGAGCCGGGCTGCCGCGTGCTGATCCCGGCGCCGCTCTATCACAGCGCCCCCAGCCTGATCGCGCAGATGGCGACCTTGCAGGCCGAGCTCGTCGTGCTGACGTCACGCTTCCGCGAGGAGGAGGTGCTGCAGCTGATCGAACGGCACCGGCTCGACGTCGTCTATCTCGTGCCGACCATGTATGTGCGCCTCCTGAAACTGCCCGAGGCGGTGAGGACGGCTTACGATCTTTCCTCGCTGCGCTTCGTCGCTTCGACAGGCGCGCCCTGCGCGCCGCAGGTCAAGCGGGCGATGATCGACTGGCTCGGCCCGGTCATCCACGAGACCTATGCATCGAGCGAAAGCGGCATGGTGACGGTGATCGGCTCTGAGGAGGCGCTCGCCCGTCCGGGCAGCAGCGGCCGGCCGATCGGCGCGGCGCGCATCGCGATCCTGACCGAGGACGGCAAGCCCTGCGCGCCGGGCGAGATCGGCCTCATCCACGTGCGCCAGCCGGCCTATCCCGATTTTAGCTACCGCAACCTGCCGGAGGCACGCGGCAAGATCGAGCGTGACGGCATGATCACGCTCGGCGACATGGGTTATCTCGACCGCGACGGCTATCTCTATGTCTGCGACCGCGCGTCCGACATGGTCATCTCCGGCGGGGTGAACATCTATCCCGCCGAGATCGAGCATGCGCTGGTGCGGCTGCCCGGCGTGCTCGACTGCGCGGTGTTCGGCATTCCCGACGACGAGTTCGGCGAGCAGCTCCTGGCGCTGGTCCAGCCGGATCCAGGGGCATCGCCCGATCCTGCCGGCCTTGCCGAAGGGCTGCGCCGGACGCTCGCCGGATACAAGGTGCCGCGCCGCATCGAGCTCGTCGCCGAACTGCCGCGCGACGACAACGGCAAGATCGCCAAGCGCCGGCTGCGCGAGGCCTATTGGGCCAGGAGCGGCCGCCGGATCTAGCCGACATTCTCGGCCGCCGGATCCGGCGGCCAGATCATCAGAACGATACGACGTCCAGGGAGGACCTTCCATGGCATTGCCTATCCGCGCCCGGCTCTATGGCCTCGCGCTTGCGCTCGCCACCGTCATGCCCGCCTTCGCGGCGGACTATCCGACGCGGCCGATCCGCTTCGTCGTGCCCTATGCGGCGGGCGGCGCCAGCGACCAGCTCGCCCGCAGCCTCGGCGACCTGCTCTCGCGCGATCTCGGCCAGCAGCTCGTGGTCGAGAACAAGCCCGGCGCCAACACCTCGCTCGGTGCGGAGACGGTGAGCCGTTCGGAGCCGGACGGCCATACCCTGTTCCTGGCGAGCGGCGCGAACATGGTGCTGAACCCGCTGCTCTATCGCCGGCTGCCCTATGATCCTGACCGCGACCTCAGGCTCGTCAGCCTGCTCGCCGAGGTGCCGCTGGTCATGGTCGTCCATCCCTCCGTGCCGGCTCGGACGCTCGCCGAGTTCGTCGCTTATGGCCGCGAGCACGGCGACCGGCTGAACTTCGCTTCGGTCGGGATCGGCAATCCGCTGCATCTGGCTGCCGAGCGCTTCAAGATGGCGTCCGGCGTGCGCATGACCCATGTGCCCTATCGCGGCAGCGCGCCCGCCCTGACCGACCTCGTCGCCGGCCAGGTCCAGGTCATGTTCGACACCATCTCCACCGCGCTGCCCCATATCCAGGCGGGCAATCTGAGGGCGCTCGCGGTGACGACGCCCGAGCGCCTGCCGCAACTGCCCGATGTGCCGACGGTGGCGGAGAGCGGCTATCCCGGATATCGCGCCTCGGTCTGGTATGCGCTCGCGGTGCCGCGCAAGGTGCCCGACACGATCGCCACGCGGTTGGGGACCGCGACGGTCGCGGCGCTCAACACCGAGACCTTGCGCAAGGCGCTGGAGCCTTTCGGCTTCATCGTCCGGCCGGTGAACGCGCCCGGGGAGATCGACCGGTTCCTTGCCGAGGAGCGGGCCCGCTGGCAGGAGACCATCGCGTCGAACGGCATCACCCTGGAATGATCGCCGGTCAGGCGTAGGCCCAGGACTTGCAGACGATCTTCCAGCCGTCGGCGAACTTCACGAGCAGGAGCTCGTCGATGAAACGGTTCGGCAGCAGCGCGTCGCGCACCCGCACATGGGCCGTCGTCGCGCTCGCCAGGGTGGCACTGACCACTTCGTCGTAGCGCGGGTCGTTGCGCGAGGCCGGCGCCGGCCGCCCGGCGACCCGCTCCATATAGGCCTCCATGCCGAGGGCCGCCGTGTTGCCGCCCTCGGCCGAGAACAGCTGCGCCTCGGGGTGGAACACCGCGCGGAACTTCTCGACGCTGCCCTCGTAGAGGGCGTCGAAATAGCCCTGCACCGTCGCCAGAACGGCTGTCAGTTCGCTCATCGTCAGGCCTTTTCCATCATGATGTTGTGCTCGCGGTCGGCGAGGCCGAGGCTGTCGTCGAGGATGGCCAGGAGCTGCTCGGCCTCCGCGTCCGATATGACCAGCGGCGGCGCCAGGAACAGCGAGACCTGCTCGCCGCTGGTGCCGATCACCGCGCCCTTGGCGAGCGCGTCATCGGCGACGCGCGAGGCGACTGGCGGCTCCGGCGTGTCGGCCAGCCAGTCGCGCCAGTCCGGGCCATGCAGCTCGACGGTCCAGTGCAGCCCCTTGCCGGCGACGCGGGCGACGCTCGGATGGCGCGCGGCGATCTCCGACAGGCGGCGCGCGAACAGTTTTTCCAGCGCGGCGACGCGGGCGAACAGCCCTTCGTCGCGGACGATGGCGAGATAGGCGCTGACCGCCGCCATGGCCATGGGATGGCCGCGCAGCGTGCCGAAATTCTGCCAGCTCCGGCCGGACAGCTCGGCCGCCACGTCCTTGGACAGGACGATGGCCGCGACCGACACCATGCCGCCGCCGAGCCCCTTGCCGAGGGTCACGATATCCGGCCGGCTCTGCCCGCCCTGGAAGGCGAAGGGCCGGCCGGCGCGGCCGAGTCCGGTGACCACCTCGTCGGCGATCCACAGCGCGCCGGTCTTGCGGGCGAGGCGCGCCACGGCGTCCTGATAGTCGCCGTCGTGGTAGAAGCCGCCCTGGGTATAGTCGACGATGACCGCCGCGGAATCGGCGAGCTTGGCCTCGGCTCCGGCGAGGCGCTGGTCGAGCGGCGCCGGGCGCGGCGCGGCGGGACCGCCGGCAAGGTAGAGCGCGCCCTCGGGCGCCGGCAGCACGTGGACGAGCGCGCCCGGCGGCGGGACCTTGGTGCCGCCATCCGGCGCCGCGATGCCGCCATGCCAATGCGGCTGCACGGTGACGGCGCGGCTGAGGCCGACGAGGCCGTGATAGGCCCGCTCGCGCGTCGCGATCGCCTTGCGGCCGGTGAGCGCCTGCGACAGCGACAGCGCGAGATCGTTGGCCTCGCTGCCGCTCAGGCAGAAGCGCACCGCGCCGGCCCAGTGCTCTTCGCCGGCAAGGCCGATCTCGAACAGGCTTTCGGCGGCTTCGTCACGCCCCTGCCAGCTCCAGCCTTCGTTGACCATGGGCAGGCCCGCGGCCTTGCGCAGGGCCTCGGCCAGGCGCGGATGGCCGTGGCCGAGCGGACCTCCGGTATTGCTGCCGTCGAGCACCTTGCGGCCGTCGCTGAGGTGGAAGTAGACGCCCTGGCCGCCCACCACCTGAGGGGCGGCCGTGCCGGCGTTGAGGCCCGTCCGAAGCAGTCTGGCCATTGCCCAATCCTTCAATCGTCGTGGGCTCGGACAGTAGGAACGCGGCCTGGATCGCGACAGCACCAGTTTCCGGGATATTCGATAGGCCAGTTCAGCCCGTCGTGCCGATCAGCTCGGCCAGAGCGGACAGGTGCGGAAAGGCCTCTTCGGCGCGCAGGCGGCCATAACCGAGGACCAGGCCCTGGCGGTCGGGGGCGCCGAGATAGCACTGGGACAGGGGCTGGACGAAATGGGCGGTGCCGCGGCTGCGCCGCGACACCTCGCGGTCGCTGATCCGGGCCGTCATCGCCGGCCGGAACAGCACCGTGAGATGCAGGCCGGCGCGCTGCGACATGACCTCGACGTCGGCGCCCATCAGCCGCTCAACCGCATCCAGAACGGCGGCCTGGCGGTCGGCATAGACCTTGCGCATCCGCCTGAGATAGCGCAGCAGATGGCCGTCGCGAAGGAACCTTGCCAGCGCCAGCTGGGCGGTCCCGGCGGGATGGACGTCGATCCGCGCGCGGCCGCGGCCGAAGGCCTCGATGAAGCGCGGGCCCGCGACGAGATAGCCGATCCTGAGGCTCGGGAACATGACCTTGGAGAAGGTGCCGAGATAGATCACCCGTCCGGACCGGTCCAGCGACTTCAGCGACGCGGTCATGCTGCCGCGATGACGGAACTCGGAATTGTAGTCGTCCTCGATGATCCAGCTGCCCTGCCGGTTCGCCCATTCGAGCAGTTCCTGCCGGCGTTCCAGCGCCATCGGGATCCCGAGCGGGAACTGGTGCGAGGGGGTGACCACGGCGAGCTTTGCCCGCGGCGCGCGCCGGATGCCCTCGGCGACGATCAGGCCCTTGTCGTCGACCGGCACCGGCACGAGCTTCGCGCCGGCGGCACGCAGGCTCCAGCGCGCTTCGATGAAGCCCGGTTCCTCGACCCAGACCTCGTCGCCCGGATTGAGCAGCATGCGGCTGCACAGGTTGAGCGCGCCGGAGCTCGCCGAGGTGATCGCGACCTCGTCGGGTTGGCAGAGCAGGCCCCGCACCGTGCCGAGATATTCCGCTGTCGCCTCACGCAGCGGGCGCCAGCCGAGCGGCGGCATGTCGATGCAGGCCGAAGAGGCCGGGTTGCCCCATGTCTGGCGCAGCAGGCGCGACCAGACATCGAAGGGGAACTCGGAAATGTCGGGCGTGCCGGGGCTGAACGGAGAGGCGGGGTCGAATTCGTAGCCGGTGTCCAGCACCGAACGCCAGGCCTCCGAGACCCACTCGCCTTCGGTGCCTGCCTCCGGCTGGGGCGCGCCGCGGCCGGACGGGCGGGCAATGGCGGCGACCTCGACGCCGCCGCGCGGTACGGAGCGCAGATAGCCCTCCGAATAGAGCAGGTCGAAGGCGGTGAGTACGATGGCGCGCGAGCAGCCGAGCTCGGCGGCGAGCAGCCGCGACCCGGCGAGCCGGGTGCCGGCAGCCAGCCGACCGTCGAGGATCTGGTTGCGCAGATGCGCCGCGACCTGCTGGTAGAGCGGCAGGTCGGAGCCGCGATCGAGCCCCATGCCGGCCATCGACATGCGATGGCCGCTCTGGCGCGGACCGGCGAGGCGGCGTTCCGTCGACGGCCCCGCCAAGGCTCAGCCCTCCGCCGCCGGCGGTCCAAAACCGCCTCCGCCGCAGCCTTCCAGCGTGACGAGGTCGCCCGCCTTCAGCATGAGATTGGCCTTTCCGGGCAGCGCTTCGGACCTGCCGTCGCGATCGAGAGTGATGACATAGGGCTGGCCCGGCTCGCCGCCCTTCAGGCCATAGGTCGGGATCTTCGTCCGCTCGACGCAGGTGGTCAGCCACATGGACGGCGCCAGCACGCGGTAGCTGCGGATGACGCCGTCGCCGCCCCGATGGCGCCCGCGCCCGCCGGCGCCGCGCCGGATGGCCTGCCGCTCGACGCGGATGGCATAGTTGGCCTCGATCACCTCGGCCGGCGTATTGGACGTATTGGCGAGGTGCACGCGCGTCGCCGGACAGCCGTCGCGGTCGTGGCGGGCGCCTTCGCCGCCGCCGTGGACTTCGTAGAGCATGCGCCAGGACTGGTCGGGCAGCGGCTCGGCGAAGGCGAGCAGCCCGGAGGTCGCCGGGCCGCCGGCGGAGAGCCGCTCGGGAATGACGTTCTCCATGGCCCGGAACACGGCGTCGACCACCCGCATCGAGGTCTCGTGATTGCCGGCGGCGACGGCCGCCTTCCAGCCCGGCTCAAGGATCGATCCGGGGCGGGTGACGATGGTCAGGGGCCGCAGCGCTCCGGCATTCTGCTGCATCTCGCGGCCGCTCATGATGCGCGCCGCGTAAGCCACCGCCGAGCGCGCGATGAACGGCGTGGTGTTGCAGAAGGTGGCGACCCGGTCGGCGGAGCCCGAGAGGTCGAAGGTCGCCTCGTCGCCGCGGATCTCGATGCGGACATGGATGCGCGCCGGTTCGCCGTCCGGGCCGCCGTCGTCGAGGAAGTCCTCGCCCTCGTAGACGCCGTCGGGCAGGTCGGCGATGGCGGCGCGCATCTCGGCCTCGGAGAGGTCGTGCAGGCGCACCATGGTGTCGACGAAGGTCCGGGTGCCGTATTGGGCGCACATTTCGCGGATGCGCCGCTCGGCGGCGGCGGTGGCGGCGAGCTGGGCCAGCACGTCGCCCTCGCAGGAGACGGGATCGCGCACATTGGCCAGGATGAAGTCGAGGACCGGCCGGTTGATCCCGGCGGCGCTGGCGAGCGGCAGGGGCGGGATGCGCATGGCCTCCTGGAACGTGTCGACCGCCTGGGCGAGATAGCTGCCCGGCCAGGTGCCGCCGACATCCGGCCAGTGCGCGAGGCTGAGCGCGAAGGCGACCAGCCGGCCGTCGACGAAGACCGGCCGCGCCACCTTGACGTCGTTGAGGTGATTGCCGCCGAGCGCGCCGACATTGTAGATGATCGCGTCGCCCTCGCGCATCGCCTCGGCCGGGCAGACCTTCAGGAGCTCCCGCACCGTATAGGCCATGGCGCCGAGATGGATCGGGATGTCGCGGCCCTGGCCGACCAGCCCGCCTTCGGCATCGGTGATGGCGGAGGACAGGTCGCCCGCCTCGCGCAGCAGCGGCGAGCGCGCCGAGCGCGTCATGACCAGGCTCATTTCCTCGGCGGCCGCCGACAGGCCGTGCCGGATGACCTCGACGATGAACGGGTCCAGGGTGCTCATGCTGCGCTCCGCGTCATGAAGAGGTTGCCGAGGGCGTCGGGCCGCGCCTGCCAGCTCGGCGGCACCACGACCGTCGACCAGGCATCCTCGATGATGGCCGGGCCGGCGACCGCGCCGGCGAGGGTTTCGCGTGCGACGATGGCCGTGGCGACCGGGCCGGTCGCGTCGAACACGCAGTCGCGCTGCCGCGGCCGGACCGGCGCGCGGCCGACATCGGGGCGCGAGAACGGCACCGAGGAGGGCTTCAGTGCCTGGACGCGCACGGATTCGATCACGCAATCCTCGCTCGTCGCATAGCCGAACAGCTCCTGGTGCCGGCGATGGAAGTCGGCCTCCAGCACGCCGCGGTCGAGCGGCATGGCAAAGCCGATCGGGATGCTGTCGCTCTGCGCGGCGTAGCGCATCAGCGCGACATGTTCGATCGCGATGTCGGCGGGCGCGATGCCGTTGGCGATCAGCGGCGCGGTCGCCTCCGCCGACATCTCGGCGACGCGCGCGGCGAAGGCCTCGTGCGGGAAATCGGCCAGCGACATGCGCACGGTCCGCTGCTGCAGGAAGCTGAAATCGGCGGTCAGGCAGCCGAGCGCGGAGAAGGCGCTGGAGGCGGCCGGCACGATGATCTCGGAGAGACCGTAGATGTCGGCGAGGCCCGCCGCATGCATCGGGCCGCCGCCGCCGAAGGCGAGCAGCGTGCAGTCGCGTCCGTCGACGCCGCGCTCGACGGTGACGCGCCTGAGCGCCCGCGCCATGGCCGCGCCCGCGACCTTGACGATGCCGAGCGCGGTCTCGGTGAGCCCCAGACCGAGCTTCCGCGCGATCGGCGCGATCACGCGGTGCGCGGCTTCGACGTCGAGGCTAATGGTATCGCCGAGCCGCGCCTCGGGGTCGAGATAGCCGAGCACCGCATTGGCGTCGGTGATGGTCGGGCGGTTGCCACCGCGCCCATAGCAGGCCGGGCCCGGCACGGAGCCGGCGCTTTTCGGGCCGACGGTGAGGCCACCGGGACCAAGATCGACGATCGAGCCGCCGCCGGCGCCGATGGAATGGACCGCCAGCATGGGCTGGCGCAGCGGCCGGCCGCCCATCATGCGGGTATCGGTCATCTCGGCGACGCCGTCGACGATCAGGCAGACATCGGTGGTGGTGCCGCCCATGTCGAAGGTGAGGACGCGCGGCCGCCGGAGGTCGCGGGCGATGCGCGCGGAGGCCGAGACGCCGGCCGCCGGTCCCGACATGGCCATGACCAGCGGGCGACGCTTGACCGCAGGCACGGGCACCATGGCCCCGGCGGAATGGAACACCTGGAGACCGGCGCCGAGCGGCAGGCGTTGTTCGAGTTCGGTCAGATATTCGACGGCAATCGGCATGGCCGCGGCGTTGAAGGCGGTCGACGAGGCCCGCTCGTATTCGCGCGCCTCGGGATTGATCTCGTGGGAGACGCAGACATGCGGTACTACGCCGGCGAGCCGTTCGGCGATCCGCCTCTCATGGGCGGGATTGGCGTAGGAATGCAGCAGGCAGACCGCGACGCTTTCGACCGCATGGGCTTCGAGCCAGGCGACCAGCCGGTCGATTTCCGCTTCGGCGAGCGGCTCGATCACCTCGCCCCGATGGTCGAGGCGCTCCTTGATGCCGAAGCAGAGCGAGGCTGGAACCAGCGGCGCCGCCTTGGGCGGCACGTCGAGGCGATAGAGCTCCTCGCGCCGGTAGCGCGCGATCTCCAGCACGTCCTCGAAGCCGGCGGTGGCGACCAGGGCGACCTTCGGCAGCCGCTCCTCCACCAGGGCGTTGGTGACGCGGGTCGTGCCATGGACGAAGCGGCGAACGTCGTCGGGCCCGACCCGCACGGCGGCCAGCGCCTCCAGCATGGCGGTGACCGGCGCGTCGGGGCGTGAGGGGACCTTGGCGATCCGCGTCTCGTTGGTATCGGACCTGACGGCGATGATATCGGTGAACGTGCCGCCGATATCCGTGCCGATGTCCCACAACCTCGTCTTCACGTCAGTCCTCTCCTGCCTTGCGTCTTGTGCACCGGGCATCAGACGGCCAGCGCCGGTCCGGGCTCGAAATGGGGGATGGCGGCGAGCAGCTCGCGGGTATAGTCCGCCTGCGGCGTCGCAAAGAGATCGCGGCTGACGCCCTCTTCGACGATACGCCCGTGGCGCATGACGATGGTCCGCTCGCACATCATGCGGACGACGTTGAGGTCGTGACTGACGAACAGGAAGGCCAGCCCGTCGTCGCGCCTCAGGTCATCCAGCAGCTTCAGCACGAGCGCCTGGACCGAGACGTCGAGCGCCGCGGTCGGCTCGTCCAGCACGATGAGGCGCGGCTTCACCGCGACCGCCCGGGCGATGCCGACGCGGGCCTTCTGGCCGCCCGAGAGCTGGTGCGGGAAGCGCGACAGCAGCTCACGCGACAGGCCGCAGCGCTCGGCCGCCTCCGCGACGCTGCGCTTCACCTCGGCCTCGTCGCGCGGCTTCGCCAGCCGGCGCAGCGGATAGGCGATGCAGTCGAAGGCGGAGAACCGCGGGTTCAGGCTCTCGTGCGGATCCTGGAAGACGATCTGGATCTGGCGCCGCAGGGGAGAGGCATGGAACGAGCGCGCGGGGATGGCGCCGATGTCGGCGCCGTCGAAGGCGAAGCGCCCGCCATCCGCATCGATCAGGCGGCAGATGATCCGTGACAGCGTGCTCTTGCCGGATCCAGACTCGCCGACCAGCCCCAGGCTTTCGCCTCGGCGGAGGGTCAGCGAGACGTCGTCGACGGCAGCTGTCGCGCCATAGCGCTTGACCGCCCCGGCGACCTCCAGAAGCGGAGGCGCCTCGGCCGCGACCGGCGCGCGGGCCGTCGCCTCGGCGCGCGGGATCCCGACGAGATCCTCCACTGTCGACTCGAAGGTCGGCGAGGCGGCGACGAGACGTTGCGTATAGGGATGCAGCGGGCGGCGGAAGATCCGCGCCGAGGGGGCGCTCTCGACCACCTCGCCCTGCTGCATCACCACGACGTCGCGGCAATAGCTGGCGGCGAGTCCGAGATCGTGGGTGATCAGGATCAGGGCCATGCGGCGTTCGGCGGTCAGCCGTGCGAGCAGGTCCATGACCGTCTTCTGGGTGGTCACGTCGAGGCCCGTGGTCGGCTCGTCGGCGATCAGCAGGGCCGGATCGCAGGCGATCGCCATGGCGATCATGACGCGCTGGCACATGCCGCCGGAGAGCTCGCCCGGATAGGCGTCGAACCGCTTCTCGGCGTCGCGGATGCGCACGGCGTTCAGGAGATCCAGCGCCCGCTGCCGCAGTGCCGCCCGGCCGAGGTCTTGGTGCGCGGCAATGGCGTCCATGACCTGCCGCCCGATCGAGCGGATCGGGTTGAGCGCGGTGCGCGGGCTCTGGAAGATCATCGAGACCGCGGCGCCGCGCAGCGCCTTCATGCGCGCCGGGTCGGCGCGGGTGATGTCCTCGCCGCGGAACAGGATGCGGCCCTTCGGGATCCGCGCGGCGCGGTCGAGCAGCTGCGTCACCGCATAGGCGGTCACCGATTTTCCCGAGCCGCTCTCGCCGACCACCGCCAGCGTGTCGCCCGGCGCGAGTTGGAGATCGACGCCGCGCACGGCCTCGACCGTCCCGCCGCGGGTGGCGAACGACACATGCAGGTCCTGCACGTCGAGCAGAAGGCCGGTCATGTGCGCATCCGCGGGTCGAGAATGTCGCGCAGGCCGTCGCCGAGCAGGTTGAAGCAGAGCACCGCCAGCATCAGCGCGAGGCCGGGAAAGGCCACCAGCCACCATTGGCCGGTGCTGATGAAGCGGGCGCCCTCGGCGACCATGATGCCCCATTCCGGGGTCGGCGCCTGGACGCCGAGCCCGAGAAAGGACAGGCCCGCCGCATTCAGGATCGCCCAGCCGAGATTGAGCGAGATCTGCACCGCCATGGCCGGCAGGATGTTGGGCAGGAGGTAGAAGACCACGATCGACAGATGGCTCTCGCCGCCGGCGCGGGCGGCCTCGACCCAGCCGGCATGACGCCTGACATTCACTTCGCCCCGCGCGAAGCGGATGTAGAACGGCAGGTTGATCAGCGCGGTGGCGATGATGATGTTCTCGACCCGGTTGCCGAGCGCGGCGACCAGCGCCATGGCGAGCACGAACAGCGGGAAGGCCATGACGACGTCGACCAGGCGGCCGACCCAGCGGTCGGCGCGGCCGCCGGCATAACCGCAGAGCGCGCCGATCACCGCGCCGGCCACGAAGGACAGGCCGACCGCCGAGGCGGCAATCGTCAGGTCCAGCCGCGTGGCGGCGATCAGGCGGCTGAAGATGTCGCGGCCGAGCTGGTCGGTACCGGCCCAGTGGGCCGCCGACGGCGGCTTCAGGGCGTTCGGGACATTGGAGGCGACCGGATCGTGCGGCATCAGCCAGGGGGCGAACACGGCGATCGCGACGAGCGTGAGCGCGCCGAGCGTCGCGATCGCGGTCACCGGATTGCCGCGCAGCACCCAGCCCATATGGCGAAGCGTGGCGCTCATTCGAGGCTGATCCGCGGGTCGACGATGCCGTAGAGCACATCGATGGTGAGATTGACCATCACGAAGATGGCGGCGATCAGCAGGACGAAGCCCTGCACCGGGGCATAGTCGGAGGCAAGCAGGGCGTCGAGCGCGTAGGAGCCGATGCCCGGCCAGGAAAAGACCTTCTCGACCAGAACATTGGCGCCGAGCATGGTGGAGAAGACGATGCCGACGATGGTGAGCACCGGCAGCAGCGCATTGCGCAGGCCATAGACGATGACGACGCGCCAGTCGGCCATGCCGACGGACCGCGCGGTGCGGATGAAGTCGCTGCCGAGCACCGCGAGCAGCGAGGCGCGGGTCATGCGGGCAAGCGGGGCGAGCACGAACAGCGCCATGGTCGCGGCCGGCAGGACGAGCTGGCCGAAGGCGGCGCGCCAGCCCGCGAGATCCCCGACCAGCAGGAAGTCGATCAGCAGGAAGCCGGAAATATCCGGCGGCTGCGCCGCGAAGATGTCGATCCGGCCGGTCGGATCCGGCGCGATGCCGAGGAGGTAGTAGAACACGTAGATCAGGATGAGGCCCGAGACGAAGGTCGGCACGCAGACGCCGAGCGTGCACAGGAAGCGCACTCCGTGGTCGATCAGCGAATTGGGCCTGAGCGCCGCGACGATGCCGAGCGGCAGGGCGAGCGACAGGGCGATCGCGAGCGCGAACAGGGTGAGCTCGAGCGAAGCCGGCAGGCGCTGCGCGAGGTCGGTGACGACGGGCTGGCCGGTGGTCATCGAGCGGCCGAGATTGCCGCGGGCGATATCGGCGAGATAGCGCACCAGCTGCTCGGGGATGGGCCGGTCGAGGCCCATCTGCTCGCGGATCTGCTGGATCTCCGCCTGGCCGGCATTCGGGCCGGAGGCGAAGAACGTCGCGGGATCGCCGGGCAGCACGCGCATCAGGAGGAAGGTGAAGACGACCACCCCGAGCAGGGCCGGCAGGGATGCGAGAAGCTGCCGGCCGGCCCGTCTGCCGATATTGCGAATGGCGGACATGGCTCAGGCTCTGCGCAGGTCCCGATAGTCGACCTGACCATGGAACCAGTAGGTATAGCCCTCGATCGCCGGCGCCATCACTGCATCCTGGTTCGGCTGCCAGACCATGACCATCGGGGCATCCTGCGCGACGATGGTGATCATGCGCCGGCAGGCCTCAGCGTATTTGGCCGCGTCGGTTTCGAAGCGCGCCGCCTGGACCAGCCCGTTGAGTTCGTCGTTCTGATAGCCGCTGAAGTTCCAGCGCTGGTCGGCGCTGAAATAGGTGCGCAGGAAATAGTCCGGCGCCGGCAGCCAGGCCGTCCCGGCGGCGAGGAAGAACGGCACGCGCCGCTCCACCTCCATGGTGGTCATCTGCGCCGGCGGCAGCTTCTGGATCGCCACCTCCACGCCGATCTTGGCGAGAGCCTCCTTGATCAGGGCCGCCATCGGCTCGGCCGTCGCGGCGGCGCCCGCCGAGAACGAGAAACTGGTGCTGAAGCCGTTGGGATGGCCGGCTTCGGCGAGCAGTGCCTTGGCCCTGGCGGCGTCGGTGCGGAACGGCAGCCGCTGCGGGAAGTCCTCGCTCGGCGCCTCGCTCCAGTCGGCGCCGAACAGCGGACGCCCCCGGTTGAACAGCGCCGCCTCGAACATCGCCTGGTAGGGCAGCGCCGCGGCGATGGCGCGGCGCACCTTCGGATTGTCGAACGGGGCCATGCGCGTGTTGAAGACCAGGCTGTTGAAGCCGTTGATCTGGGGCGTGGCGACCAGCTTCACCTTGCCGCGCGCCCTGAGCGCCTCGATGTCGCTCGCCTGCAGGTCGATGGCGAGGTCGGCATCGCCGCGCTCGATGAGATTGGCGCGGGTCGCGGCCTCCGGGACGGTCTGCGCGATGACCCGCAGGAAAAAGGGCAGCTTGCCGTCGGGGCCGTTCTTCCAGGCCTCGTTGCGGCGCAGGATGGTCTGCTGGCCGGGCTTGTACTGCTCGACGACATAGGCGCCGCCGCCTGCGGTGTTCTCCTTCAGCCAGTTCTGGGCCCAGGGATCGTCGGTGGTCGCGTGCTTGCGCGCCAGCGTGCTGTTGAACATGGGCGACAGCGGAATGGCGAGATTGGCGAGCGCCAGGCGGTCCGGCCGTTCGAGGCTGACCTCCACCACGCCGTCGCCGAGCACCTTGAACTGCTCCGGCCTGGCGAGCGAGCCGGAGGCGACCTGCGCCGCCGACAGGGACTTGGCCGAAACCGCGCGGTCGAGCGACCATTTGACGTCCGCCGCCGTCACCGGCGAGCCGTCGTGCCAGGTGGCACCCTTGCGCAGGTGGAAGGTGAGCGTGCGGCCATCAGCCGAGCGGTCGATCCGCTCGGCCAGCTCGCCGCGAATATTGGCGAAGTCGAAGGTCCTGAGCCCGTCGGCCTCCTTCTGGCCGAACGAGGCGAGCCGGTCATAGACGGCCATGCCGAGGCCGAAGGATTCGCGCGTGGCGCCCGGCATGGTCGGATCGAGCGTGTTCATGGTGCCGGCCAGCACGTGACGCAGCGTCTGCGCCCGAGACTGGGCCGCGGCCGGGCCAGGACCGGCAAGGGAACCGAGCGCCGCGCCGGCAGCTGTGGCGAAAACGGCCTTCAGACCCCGCCTGCGGGTGAAGGCCCAGGGATGGGAATTCATGGTCTTGACCCCTCTGGTCGATCTTGAGGTCGACGTCGTTCGACGTTCGATCTTGTTATTCTGGCTCAGACATTCGCAGACATTATCACAACCGAAAGGTCCAGATTTGGCTCAAAGGCCTGAGCCAGTTTGGCGCAAGAGTTGAGCCAGAGCATCTCGTCCGCGGCGCAATCGAGGAATGCCGGCCCGTGCCGGAACGGGGCTGCGGGGGTCTCGCCCGCGGCCAGCGCGGCCTTTGGCAGCGGCGCGCCGCTTCGCGCTGACAGGACCGCGGTCAGCCGCATCCCTGCGGAGCAGCGGACGGTGCCGCGGCAGCCCAAAAGAAAAAGGCGGGCCCGTCGGGGCCCGCCTTTCGTGTCGACCGGGATGCGTGGGTTCAGAGCGGCCGGCGCAGCAGCTTGCCGATGACGCCGACGATGCCCTCGCGGAACACCAGCACGCAGACCACGAAGATCACGCCCTGGACGACCGTCACCCAGGCGCCGAGGCCGGCGAGGAAGTTCTGCATCGAGATGATCACCGCGGCGCCGACGATCGGCCCGAACACCGTGCCCATGCCGCCGACGAGGGTCATCAGCACCACTTCGCCCGACATCTGCCACTGCACGTCGGTGAGCGAGGCGAGCTGCACGGCGATCGCCTTGGTCGAGCCGGCAAGGCCTGCCAGCGTTGCCGACAGGACGAAGACGGTCAGCTTGTACTGGTTGACCCGGTAGCCGAGCGAGACGGCCCGCGGCTCGTTGTCGCGGATCGCCTTCAGCACCTGGCCGAAGGGCGAATGGATGATGCGGTAGATCAGCAGCAGGCCGGCCATGAAGATCACCGCCACCAGATAGTACATCTGCAGGTCGGTGCCGACAGGGATGAAGCCGAAGAGATGGTTGCGCGGCACCGCCTGGATGCCGTCCTCGCCGCCGGTGAAGCGCGGCGTCTGCAGCGCGAAGAAGAACACCATCTGGGCGAGCGCCAGGGTGATCATCGAGAAATAGATGCCCTGGCGGCGGATGGCGAGCGCGCCGAACACGAAGCCGAGCACGGCGCCGGAGGCGGTGCCGAGCAGGATCGACACCTCCGGTGTCAGCCCCCAATGCTTGGCGGTATAGGCCGCGACATAGCTCGCGAGGCCGAAATAGGCCGCGTGCCCGAAGGACAGGAGGCCGCCATAGCCGAGCATCAGGTTGAAGGCGCAGGCGAACAGCGCGAAGCACAGCACCTTCATCAGGAAGAACGGATAGCCGATCACCGGGATGAACGGCAGCACGGCGAGCGCGACGATGAGGGCGATGAAGATCGTCCGGTGCAGCGCGCCGGTGCCCTTGGGCTCGGCGGTAACGAGCGCGGCCGGCGTGGTGTCGTAGGCGGTATCGGCCATCAGGCGGTCCTCCCGAACAGGCCGGCCGGCTTCACGAGAAGCACGATCGCCATGATGATGAAGATGACGGTGGCCGAAGCCTCCGGATAGAAGACCTTGGTCAGGCCCTCGATGAGGCCGAGACCGAAGCCGGTGATGATGGCGCCGAGGATCGAGCCCATGCCGCCGATCACCACCACGGCGAAGACGACGATGATGATATTGGCGCCCATGGTCGGGTTGACCGAATAGATCGGCGCGGCAAGCACGCCGGCAAAGGCGGCGAGCGCCACGCCGAAACCGTAGGTCAGCGTGATCAGCAGCGGCACGTTGATGCCGAAGGCCTGGGTCAGCGTCGGGTTCTCGGTGGCGGCGCGCAGATAGGCGCCGAGCTTGGTCTTTTCGATGACGAACCAGGTGGCGAGGCACACCACCAGCGAGGCCACCACCACCCAGCCGCGATAGTTCGGCAGGAACATGAAGCCGAGATTGTGGCCGCCGCGCAGCTCGGCCGGGATCTGGTAGGGCAGGCCCGAGGAGCCGAACTGGTTGCGGAACAGGCCCTCGATGATCAGCGCGAGGCCGAAGGTCAGCAGCAGGCCGTAGAGATGGTCGAGATGGTAGAGCCGCTTCAGGAGCACCCGCTCGATGATGACGCCGGTGACGCCGGCGATGACCGGGGCGAGCAGCAGCGCCCACCAGTAGCCGAGGCCGAGCCAGTTGAGCAGCATCCAGGCGATGAAGGCGCCCATCATGTACTGGGCGCCGTGGGTGAAGTTGATGATGTTCAACAGCCCGAAAATGACGGCGAGGCCAAGACTCAGGATGGCGTAAAACGAGCCATTGATCAGGCCGAGCAGCAATTGCCCGAACAGGGCCTGGGGTGGCACGCCGAGAAGCTCGAACATGAAGATCGATCCAGAAAGGGAGATGGGAGCGCCTTGTTCGGGCGCTCCCCGATGAAGCGGGTTCAGATCAGGTGCGGACCAGCGAGCAGCCGCCTGCGTTCAGGGGGCGGAAGGCCTGGTCGCCGGGCAGTGTCGAGATCAGCTTGTAATAGTCCCAGGGGCCCTTCGACTCCGACGGCTTCTTCACCTCGAACAGATGGGCCGGGCAGACGAAACGGCCGTCCTGGCGCACCTGGTTCTTGCCGAACAGCGGATCGTCGGTCGGGTTCCCCTTCATCCAGGCCATGTTGGCGGCCGCCTCGCGCGACTTGGTCGCGGCGATGGCCTTCAGGTAGTGCAGCGTGCCGGCATAGACGCCGGCCTGCACCATGGTCGGCATGGCGCCGCCGCGCAGCGCGCCGAAACGCTTCGACCACGCGCGCGTGCTGTCGTTGAGGTCCCAGTAGAAGGTTTCGGTCAGCACCAGGCCTTGCGCCGTCTGCAGGCCGAGCGAATGCACGTCGGTCAGGAAGACGAGCAGGCCGGCGAGCTTCTGGCCGCCCTGTGTGATGCCGAACTCGGCCGCCTGCTTGATCGAATTGACCGTGTCGCCGCCGGCATTGGCGAGGCCGATGACCTTGGCCTTGGAGGCCTGGGCCTGCAGCAGGAAGGACGAGAAATCGGTGCCCGGGAAGGGCGTGCGCACCGCGCCGAGGACGCGGCCGCCGGCCTTCTGCACCACCGCGCTGGTGTCGCGCTCGAGCGCATGGCCGAAGGCGTAGTCGGCGGTCAGGAAGAACCAGGTGTCGCCGCCGGCCTTCACCATGGCGCCGCCGGTGCCCTGCGCCAGCGCATAGGTGTCGTAGGTCCAGTGGATGGTGTTGGGCGAGCACTGGGCGCCGGTCAGGTCGGACGTCGCGGCGCCCGAGTCGATCATGATCTTGTTCTTCTCGCGGACGATCTGGTTGACCGCCAGCGCGACCGAGGAGGTCGGCACGTCGAGGATCGCGTCGACGCCTTCATTGTCGCACCATTGGCGGGCGATATTGGCGCCGACATCGGGCTTGTTCTGGTGGTCGGCCGAGATGATCTGGACGTTGATGCCCTTGGCCGCGGCCTGGAAGTCCTCGACCGCCATGCGCGCCGCCACCACCGAGCCTTCGCCGGCGAGGTCGGCATAGAGGCCGGACCTGTCGTTGAGCACGCCGAGCTTGATGGTGATGGGGGCCTGGGCCTGCGCCATGGCCTTCATCGAGAAGCCGGTCGCCAGCGCGCCGGCAAGAAGAGAACGACGATCCATCTGTTGATCCTCCGAAAGTCCCGTCTGGGTTTTTTGGTCTTGCGCCGCGCATTCCGGCGAAATCCGATCGATTTCGACTGCGGATGCGAGGCGAATGTCGGTCTCAATGGACATGAGCACTCCATTGAGAACCAGTGTCGCTTCGATTTCGACGTTCGCTAGGGGTCCCCGATATCAAAATGTGGCGAACGCCTGGGATCGCGGCGCTAGACGCCGAGATAGGCGTGCAGCTTGGCGATGCTGTTGTCCATGTCCGCGTTCGGGATCATATCCACCACGCGGCCTTGCTCCACGACATAATGACGGTCCGCCACCGTCTGGGCGAAACGGAAATTCTGCTCGACCAGCACGATGGTGAAGCCGTCGCGCTTCAGGCGGGCGATGGTGCGGCCGATCTGCTCGACGATGACCGGGGCGAGGCCCTCGGTCGGCTCGTCCAGCAGCAGCAGCTTGGCGCCGGTCCTCAGGATCCGGCCGATGGCGAGCATCTGCTGCTCGCCGCCGGACAGCTTGGTGCCCTGGCTCGTCAGCCGCTCCCGGATGTTCGGGAACAGCTCGTAGATCTGGTCGAGGCTGAGGCCGCCCGGCTGCACCACCGGCGGCAGCAGCAGGTTCTCCTCCACCGACAGGGTGGAATAGATGCCGCGCTCCTCGGGCACGTAGCCGAGGCCGAGCTTGGCGATGCGGCGCGAGGGATAGGAGATGGTCTCCTCGCCGCGGAAGCGGATCGAGCCGCGGCGCTTGCTCAGGACGCCGATGATCGACTTCATCGTGGTGGTCTTGCCGGCGCCGTTGCGGCCGAGCAGCGTCACCACCTCGCCTTCGGCGACATGGAAGTCGACCCCGTGCAGCACATGGGATTCGCCATACCAGCCGTGGAGATCCTTGACGGCAAGCATAGGCTCCGCTCCGGCCGCCGGCTGAGGCCGGGCGGCCGTCTTGTCGATGGTCGTGTCAGCCATGGCCAACTCCCCCGATATAGGCTTCGACGACGCGGGGGTCCTTGGAGACGGTCGCATAGTCGCCTTCGGCCAGCACGCGGCCGCGGGCGAGCACGGTGATCCGGTCGGAGAGCTCGGCGACGACGGACAGATTGTGTTCGACCATCAAGATGGTGCGGTTGGCCGAGACCTTGCGGATCAGGGCGGCGGTGCGGTCGACATCCTCGTGGCCCATGCCGGCCATCGGTTCGTCGAGCAGCATCATTTCCGGGTCGAGCGCGAGCGTCGTGGCGATCTCCAGCGCGCGCTTGCGGCCATAGGCGAGCTCGCCGGCATGGGTCTGGGCGAATTCGCTCAGGCCGACCGCCTCGACGAGGCGCAGGGCCTCGCCGTCGAGGCTCTTCAGCACGCGTTCCGACACCCAGAAGTCGAAGCTGTCGCCGCGCTTGCGCTGCAGCGCGATGCGCACGTTCTCCAGGACGGTCAGGTGCGGAAACACGGCCGAGATCTGGAACGAGCGGACGAGGCCCTGCCGGGCGATGTCGGCGGGCTTGGAGGCGGTGATGTCGCGGCCGTTATAGGTGATCCGCCCGCGGGTCGGGATCAGGAACTTGGTCAGAAGGTTGAAGCAGGTGGTCTTGCCGGCGCCGTTCGGCCCGATCAGCGCGTGGATCGAGCCGCGCCGCACCTTCAGGTCGACCTCGCTGACAGCCGTGAACCCCTTGAAGTCCTTGGTCAGGCCCTCCGTCACCAGGATATTGTCGTCTTTCGCTTCAGCCATGCATTCGGTTCTTCTGGACGCATTCCTCACCCGCCATTGCTGCATGGCGGCACACGCCAGTCAACTCACGGCTGTTTGCCGTCCCCATCTGCCGTTTCGGGGGATTGTTTTCCTCCGATCGCGGGAGCGCTGCCAAATGCAAGGCTGATTTGCACTGCAAAAAAGCAGCGGCCGGCCATGATAGGCCAGCCGCCGTGCGGTGCGCGAAGACCGGCCGGCGCGCGCCGGCCGGTCGCATGTCCGGCCTATTCCGCGGCGACCGCCAGCGGCGCGTCGCCGAGCCGCGCGCAGAAGGCGCGGGCCGCTTCGACCGTGGCGCGGGCTTCCGACCAGTAGCGGTACTGCAGCTCGACATCGCCGACGACGCCGTCCGGGAAGGCGCATTCAGCGGCGATCCGGTCCCAGGGGATCGACCCCCAACCCATCGGCAGGTGCAGGTCGCCGGCGCCGAAGGCGAGGTCCTCGGTGAGCGAATAGGTCCAGAAATCCTTCGGCCGGCCGAAGCTGTCGTGCAGGTGCAGGTGTTTGGAGAAGGGCGTCAGCGCCTTGGCCTCGGTCACGAAATCGGCGCCGACCTGCGCGCAGTGCTGGTAGCCGTGGCTGAAATCGAAGGTCGCCTGGATGAACGGGTGGTCGATCAGCCTGAGCTCTGCGGCAAGGCGCGAAGGCAGGGCCGTATGGCGGGCGAAGTCGTAGGTGAAGATGTTCTCGACGCAGACCACGACATCGGCGGCCTCCGCCTCGCCGCCGAGGCTCGCGAGGATCTCGCGCTGGCGGTCATAGGCATGTTCGACCGAGCTCGCCTGCTGCGGCCGGCAGAAGCCCGAATGGATCACGAGGTGCACCGCGCCGAGCGCCTGGGCGATCTCCAGATTGGCCTTCAGCACGTCCTTGTGCAGGCCGATCAGGTGCGAGTCCTCCATCAGGTTGATGCCGAGATGGCCGTGCAGCGTATAGGCGACGCCGTGATTGGTGATCCGTTCCTTCAGGTCCGCGAGCCGGTCCTTGAGGATCCGGCCGCCGACCACGATGTCGAGCTTGTGCAGCGGCAGCTCGACGAAATTGGCGCCGAGATGGCGCGCTTCGTCGATCTGGCTGCCGATGTCGCGGAAGTTCGGGTCCTTCACGTCGATCGACAGGCCGACGCCGAGGGTCTTGTCCGTCATGGCTTGGTGTCCTTGTGCAAGGGGCGGGTTCGGAGGGCGGGAGGGACGGTCATTTCAGCGTCGGGTCGAGCCGGTCGCGCAGCCAGTCGCCGAGGATCGACACCGACAGCGTCGTCAGCACGATGACGGTGCAGGGGGCGATCAGGATCCAGGGCGCGGTCTGGATGTATTCGCGGCCGTAGCCGACCATGTTGCCGAGCGAGGTCAGCGGCGGCTGGACGCCGAGCCCGAGGAAGGACAGGCCGGATTCGAGCAGGATCACTTCCGGGAAGGTCAGCGTCATCGAGACGATCAGCGTCGAGGCGATGTTCGGCAGGATGTGCCGGCCGTAGATGCGCCAGGGCGAGGCGCCGAGATCGCGCACGGCGGTGGCGTAGCCGTGCTCGTTGGCGGCGATCGCCAGGCCCCGGGCGATGCGCGCGATGCGCTCCCAGCCATGGAAGCCCATCAGCACGGTGAACAGCACCAGCGAATTGCCGAAGAAGGCGAGCACGGCGAGCGCGATGATCATGAACGGCATCGAGGCCTGGGCGTCGATGATCATCAGCACGAGCTGCTCGACCCGGCCGCGGAAATAGGCGGCGAGGAAGCCGAGGCTGACGCCGAGCGTCGCCGAGATGAGCGTCGCCATGAAGGCGAGCGACAGCGACAGCCGGATCGAGACGATGAGGCGTGAGAGCACGTCGCGGCCGAGCTCGTCCGAGCCGAGCAGGTGCCGCCAGGAGCCGCCGGTCATGAAGACCGGCGGATTGAGCCGGCCGCGCAGGTCCAGCGCCTTGAAGTCGTAGGGCTGGATCAGGTCGGCGGCGAGCGCGACGGCCAGCATCAGGACGAGCCAGAACAGCGCGAGCATGACGACGGGCGGGAAGCGCTCGAGGACATGGGCGAGCCGGCCCTTGGGCGTCACCACCGCGCCGTCCATCGGCGGCTCGGCGAGGGTGGCGGCGCTGTCGGAGGTGCGCGCGTCCATCAGTGGCCTCCCTGGCGCGCGGTGCCGGTGCGCAGCCGCGGGTCGACCCAGCCATAGGCGATGTCGACGACGAGATTGGCCGAGACCATGGTGACGCCGACCAGCAGCAGGATGCACTGGACGACGGCAAGGTCGCGGTTCGCGACCGAGGTGATCAGGAGCCGTCCGACGCCGGGCCAGGAGAAGACGCTCTCGACCACCACGGCGCCGGCCACCAGCGAGCCGACCAGGAAGCCGACGATGGTGATGGTCGGGATGGCGGCGTTCGGCAGGGCGTGGTGATTGACCACGTCGCGCCAGGTGACGCCCTTGGCGCTGGCCGTGCGGATATAGGGCTGACCCAGCACTTCCAGCATGGCCGAGCGGGTGAAGCGGGCGATCACCGCGGCGCCAACGAGACTCAGCGTCGCGACCGGCAGGATGGCGTGGCGCCAGGTTTCCGCGCCGCCCGAGGGCAGCCAGCCGAGCTTGACCGCGAAGATCAGGGCCAGCATCAGGCCGAGCACGAAGCTCGGCACGGTGAAGCCGATCACCGACAGCGTCATGATGGTGCGGTCGATCCAGCTGTTGCGGTGGAGCGCGGCGTGGATGCCGGCGGGAATGCCGATCGCGAGCTTCAGGAGGAAGGCGGGAATGGTCAGCGCCAGCGTCAGCGGCACGCGTTCGGCGACGATCTCCACCGCCTGGCGGCCGTCGCGCATGGAGCGGCCGAGATTGCCTTCGAAGATGGCCCGGAAATATTCGAGATATTGCACCCAGAGTGGCTGGTCGAGGCCCCAGGATTTGCGGAAGGCCTCGAGCGCCTCCGGTGGCGCGTCGGGCGTCAGGATGGTCAGCGCCGGATCGCCCGACAGCCGCAGGATGACGAAGGCGGCGGTGACGACGAAGACGAGCGTCAGCGCGGCGCGCAGGAGGCGGGTCAGGAGAAAGCGCGTCATGTCAGGCTGCCGCCTTCAGGTCGTCGTGCACGGCATGGCAGGCGACCAGCCGGCCGTCGTCGCCGGGCTTGAGGATGGGCGTCACTTCGCGGCAGGTGTCGGTCGCCAGCGGGCAGCGCGGGTGGAAGGCGCAGCCGCGCGGCACGTCGACCGGGCTCGGCGGGTCGCCGGCGAGGATGATCCGTTCGCGCTGCCGGCGGCGATGGACGCTCGGCACGGCGGCGACGAGCGCGCGCGTATAGGGATGGGCCGGCCGGTGGAACAGCGCATCGGGGGCGCCGCGCTCGACGATCCGGCCGAGATACATCACGGCCACCTCGTGACTGACCTGCCGCACCACCTTCAGGTCGTGCGAAATGAACAGGTAGCCGACGCCGAGCCGCTCCTGCAGGTCCTGGAACAGGTTGACCACCTGGGCGGCGATCGACACGTCGAGCGCGGAGACCGGCTCGTCGCAGACGATCAGCTTCGGCTCCAGCGCCAGGGCCCTGGCGATGACGGCGCGCTGCCGCTGGCCGCCCGAGATCTCGTGCGGATAGCGCGTCGCCATGTCCGGCCGGAGGCCGACGGCCGCCATCAGCGCGCCGACCCTGTCCTGCCGTTCCGCCCCGGTCGCGGCGAGGCGATGGATGATCATCGGCTCGGCGATCTGCTCGGCCAGCGTCAGGCGCCGGTCGAGGGCGGCGAGCGGGTCCTGGTAGATCATCTGCATCCTGGCCCGCTGCGCGCGCCAGGCTGCATCGTGCCTTGCGGTGACCGGTTCGCCGGCAAAGGTGATCCGGCCGCCGCTTGCCGGGATCATGCCAAGCACCAGCTTGGCGGTGGTCGACTTGCCGCAGCCGGATTCGCCGACAATGCCGAGCGTGCGGCCGGCGTCGAGGCCGAACGACACGCCGTCGACGGCCTTCAGCGTCGCGCTGCGGCGCATCAGGCCGCCGCCGAGGCGGACCTCGAAGCTGCGCGAGAGATTTTCGACGTCGAGGAGCCGGGTCATGCCGGAATCAGCGTCCGCTCGCGCGCGGGCGCGGCCGGCGCCGGTTCCGCGATCTCGACCAGGCAGGCGGTGCGGTGGCCGGCCGCGCCGGCGAGCATCGGCACCGCGCCGCGGCAGGCGGCCTCGGCATGGGCGCAACGCGGTGCGAAGGCGCAGCCGCGCGGCAGTCGCCCGGGTGCCGGCACCGTGCCGGGAATCGCGGTGAGCCGGCGCAGCGGCCCGTCGAGGTCGGGCAGGGCCGCGAGCAGGCCGCGCGTATAGGGATGGCGCGGCGCGTCGAACAGGGCCTCGACCGGAGCCTCCTCGACGATCCGGCCGGCATACATCACGACCACCCGGTCGCACAGGTCGGCGACGACGCCAAGATCGTGCGAGATCAGCACCAGGGCCATGCCGCTCTCGCGCCGGATCTCGTCGATGAGGTCGAGGATCTGCGCCTGGATCGTCGCATCGAGCGCCGTGGTCGGCTCGTCCGCGATCAAGAGATCGGGTTCGCCCGCCAGCGCCATGGCGATCATCACGCGCTGGTTCATGCCGCCGGAGAGCTCGTGTGGATAGGCGTCGAGCCGGGCGGCCGCCGCCGGGATGCGCACCCTGTCAAGCAGGCGCTTGGCCTCGGCGCGCGCGGCGGCGCCGTGCAGGCCGCGGTGCAGCCCGAGGGACTCGGCGATCTGCGCTCCGATCCGGTGCACCGGATTGAGCGAGGAGGCCGGATCCTGGAAGATCATCGCGATGCGCTTGCCGCGGATCCGCGCCAGCGCGGCCTCGGGCAGGGTGAGCAGGTCCTCGCCGCCGATGACGGCGCGGCCGCCGAGCCGGGCGCGCGAGCCGATCAGGCGCAGGGCGGCGAGCCAGGTGATCGACTTGCCGCAGCCGGATTCGCCGACGAGCCCCACCGCTTCGCCGCGGCGGATGGCGAGGTCGACGCCGTGGAGCGCGCGGACATGGTCGGCGCCCTGGTCGAAATCCACCGTCAGGCCTTCCAGGGATACCAGGATCTCGGTCATGGGATCAGGCTCCGAGCGACAGGTTGCCCGGTCCAAAATCCATGCTTTCGACCGGATAGGGCGTCCAGTTCACCGACCGCTTCTTGCCGTAGAACATGACGAGGTCGTGCAGGGTGCAGCCGGGCGGGTCCTCGGCCTCGTAGATGTCGAGGAGGCGGTTGTAGGCGCGGCGACGCTCGGCGACGTCGAGGCTCGTCTCCAGCACCGCGGCCGCCTCGTTGAAGGCCGTGCTCGTCCATTCGCGCGTCACCGTCTGGACCGAGCCGGCCGGGCCGTAGAGCCGCACCAGCGTGCCGACCGGATCCTGGAACAGGATCGAGTTGGACCAGTCGCGGATGCCGCGCGGCGACGAGGTGTCGTAGATCTGCTGCCAGTTCTCGCGTACCTGCAGGTCGACCGTGATGCCGGCTTCGCGCCACATCTCGACCAGCACCTGGGCCGTCTGGACCTGCTGGGTGTAGTAGCTCGCATGGGTGCGGTAGGGGATCGGCTCGCCCTTGTAGCCGGCCTCGGCGAGAAGCTTGCGGGCCAGCGCGGGATCGAAGGCCGAGCCAGGCCGCGTGGCGTCATGGAGCGCGCCGAAGGCCGGATGCATCTGGGTCGCGCGCGCGACGGTGCGGCCGCCATAGAGGCCGTCGACGATCGCCTTGCGGTCGATGGCGAGCGACAGCGCGCGGCGCATGCGCGGATCGGCAAGCTGCGGATGCTGCTTGTCGAACACCAGGGCGCGCAGGTTGAGGATCGGGCCGCCGACGAGATGCCGGCCTGCCATGGTGTCGATATTCGCGGCCTGGTCGAGCGAGACCTCGGTGACGATGTCGGCCTCGCCGGCGGCGAGCGCATTCATGCGCGCGGCGAGTTCCGGCAGGGCGCGGAACTGGATCTCGTCGACCGGTGGCCGGCCGCCGTGATAGTCGCGATGGGCTTCCAGGATGCAGCGCTCGTCGATGCGGAAGTCCTTGACGCGGAACGGCCCGGTGCCGATGGGATTGCGCTCCCAGGCCTCGAAGCTGGGAGCCGCAAGGAAGGCCCTGCGCGAGACGATCTGGGCGCCCCAGCCGGCGAGCCGCTGCTCGATCAGCGGATCGGTGGTGCGGGTGGCGAAACGCACCGTGCGCCGGTCGACGGCCTCGACCCTGGCGACCGTTCCGACGAAGACGCTGGCGACCGCGCGGCCCGGCGCCTTGTCGCCGGTCATGCGCCCCGGTCCGAAGGAGAAGACGACGTCCTCGGCGGTCATCACCTCGCCGTCGTGGAAGCGCACGCCGTCCTTCAGCGTGAACTCGATGACGGTCGGCGAGATGCGCCGGTGGCTCTCGGCGAGCGCCGGCACCACCGCGAGGCCGTTCTTGTAGTCGATGCCGAGCAGGCTCTCGAAGATGTTGTAGCCGATGCGCCAGGCGACGTTGGAGAATTCGCGCAAGGGCTCCAGCGAGCGCGGCGTGACCGGGATGCCGACCACCAGGCGGCGCGCGCCCTGTGCCTCGGCGGCGAGGCCGGATGCGGCCAGCGTGCCGGCGGCGGCGAGGCCGATCGTGAAGTCGCGGCGGGTCGGTGAGCTCATGGTCGTGCGTCTCGGGCTGGCGTGGCCGAAGAGCCGGGCGCCATGATGCGCCCGGCCTGTGACAGATGTGCGAAGGGCTGAGACGGCAAACAGTGAGCCGGCTCGGGAGACTATCAGCGGCGGATGCGGAAATTGCCGGCGCGGAAGTCCATCGACTGCAGGCCCGACCAGGTCCATTCGATGTCGCGGCGCTTGCCGTAGAGCAGCGTCGTCTGGTGCAGGACGGTATAGGCCGGGTCCTCGCGCTCGGCGATCTCGAGCATGCGGGCGAAGGCGGAGCGGCGGATCTCCGGATCGGTCGCCTCTTCGAGCACCTTGCACAGGCGGTTGAATTCCTCGTTCGCATATTCGCCCGAGGCCTGCTGGAAGCCGCCGGGGCAGTGCTGGTTGACGAGCGAGGAGACCGGGTCGTTGAACGGCGCCGAGTTCGACCAGTCGCGCATCGCGCGGGTCGGCGTGCGCTCCATGATCTGCGCCCAGTTCTCCTTCATCTCGATCTGGACGTTGAGCCCCACCTGGCGCCACATCTCGACCAGGATCTGCGAGGTCGGCACCTGGTTGTTGTAGTAGTTGTTGAGCACCCGGAACGGGATCGGCTCGCCATTGTAGCCGGCTTCGCGCAGAAGGCGGCGCGCGAGCTCTGGATCGTAGGCCGGCGTGGTCCAGGTGGACAGGAACATCGGGCCGTAGAACTCCCACTGCAGGCCGGCGGGGATCTTCACCCGGCCGTCGAACAGGGTGTCGGCGATCAGCTTGCGGTCGATGGCATGGGTCAGCGCCCGGCGGATGCGCGCATCGGCCAGCCGCGGATGGTTCTTGTCGAACACCAGGAGGCGATGGTTGGTCACCGGTCCGCCGGTCACTTCGTAGCGGTTGTTGGCGGTGATCGTCGCCACCTGGTCCGGCGGGATGTCGGTGATGAAGTCGTACTGTCCGGACAGGAGCCCGTTCACCCGCGCCGCAAGCTCGGGCACGACGACGAAGCGCAGCGTCTTGATCGGCGGGCGGCCGCCCCAGTAGTCGTCATGGGCTTCCAGCACCAGCATGTTGTCGGCGCGGAACTCGGCGACCCGATAGGGGCCGGTCCCGACCGGCTTGCGCACCCACGCCGTCCAGTCGGCGGCGGCCGCGAAGGCGGCGCGCGGCAGGATCTCGGCGCCGTTGCGGGCGAGCCGGCCTTCCAGCGTCACGTCGGGGATCTTGTTGATGAAGCGGACGGTGTAGCGGTCGACCGCCTCGACCCGTTCGAGATTGGGGAAGAGGCGGGCGAAATAGCCGGTCACCGCGGGCGGCGGCAGCTTGCCCTGGGTCGCGTTGGCATCGCTGCCCGTGGTGGCGCTCGGCCGCTGCACGCCGGCGCCGGTACGATCGGGCGAATAGGTGAAGACGACGTCGTCGGAGGTCATCTCCGAACCGTCGTGGAACTTGACGCCCTGGCGCAGGGTCACTTCCAGCGTGCGGTCGTCGATCCGCCGCCAGGCGGTGGCAAGACCCGGCTTCGGCTTGAGCTCGGGGGTCTGGCGCTCATTGTCGATCAACGGCTCGAAGATCGAATAGAACACCCGGGCGCCGACATTGGACTGTTCCTGGAGCACGTCGAGCGCATTGGAATTGGAGATCTGCTGGACCGCGACCGTGATGGTCGGGCGGGTGTCCTGCTGCTGCGCGAAGGCGGCGAGCGGCGCGGCCACGAGGGCAAGCGCCGTCGCGCCGGCTCGCAGGGCGTCGGCGAGAAGGCTCATCGGGAAGGCTCCAAAGGCGATTCCGGCGCGCATTGCGCACCGGACCAGGATGGCGGGCATCAAACCGCCGCTGCGTGTCAGGCCCGTCTCGGAACGACGACAGCGCCGTGACAATCCCCAGCGGCGGCTCGCCCGCCGCGGACTATTCGGCGGCCTGTCTCATGCGGCTGCCGAACAGGGTGCTGAAGGCCGGCAGCGGTGTCATCCACCGCCGGGCGAGGTCCGCGCGCCCGGCCGACCATTCGAAGGGATCGCGGCCGTGGACCCGCCACAGCACGCGGTCGGACAGTTCGAGCAGGGCGAAGGCGCCGGCCGGCTCGCCATGGGTGGTGAAGGTTTCGGTCAGCGACTGCAGCGTGATGTGGGCGATGCCGTCGACCATGGTCAGCGTGTTCCAGTGGACATGGCCGGAGAACCAGATGACCGGCACGCGTGCCTGGCGCAGCACGGCGCGGATCCGGTCGGCGGACGGATAGGTCGCATAGAGCGGATTGTTCTCGAACCAATAGTTGCCGACCTGCGCATGGCCGGATACCGGAACATGGCTGACGATGACCAGCGGCCGGTCGGCGGCGCGCACGATGCGCGCCAGCCAGATCAGGTCGGCTTCCACCAGCGCGAAGCCGTCCGGCCGGTGCAGCCTCGCATCGGCCCGCCACAGCACCAGCCGCCAGTCACCGAGATCGACGGTCTCGTGATGGGCGGTGCGGCCGAGAATCCGGTCGTTGTCCGCGGCGTCGAGGTGGTCGCGATCGTGGTTGCCGTCGATGTGGAAGCGCGGACAGGCGATCGGCGCGAAGGCCTCGGCGATCTCTTGTTCGAGGACGAGGTCGCTGTCGCGCGCCTCGTCCGAGATGCGGTCGCCGAGATCGAGCACCGCATCGGGTCTCGTTTCGGCGACGAAGCGGCGGAACTCCTCCATCAGGCCGAGCGCGGCGGGCCCCGCCTTGGTGAAGGAGGGCTTGCCGTGGTGGATGTCGGTGACGAGGCAGAGGCGGATGGGACGGGACATGGCACAGCCGGGTTGGGGATAGGAGGGCACGATCCGGTCGGCACCGATCAGCCGGTGCGGCGCGGCAGGAGGCCCTGCACGGCATTCGCCATGGAGGTCAGCGCGGCTTCCGGTTCACGCGACTTGTTCACCACCGTCTGCAGGTGGTCGTTGATCACGTCGGTGATGCGCAGGGCGTTCTGGCCGGGGAAGGCGTACCAGCCGGTGATCACGTCCTGCTGGCGGATGGCGACGAGGTGGTTCGGATTGTCGCGGTAGAACTTGCCGAGCAGGTCCTCGCGCTCGGCCGGCACGGTGGTGGCCGGCATGTAGCCGGTTGAATTGACCATGGCGGTCGCGCCGATCGGTCCGGTGGCGAACTTGATGAACTTCCAGGCCGCCTCCTGGCGTGCCCGGTCCTTGGCGAACATCATCGCGACATTGCCGCCGGCGGGCAGGCGGGGCGTTGCGGCCGACAGCGGGAAGCGGCCGCAGACGAGCTTGAACCGGCCGCCGATCTCGCGGTTGTAGCGGGCGAGCTGGGCGGTCGACTGCATGGAGATGCCGAGCCGGCCCGAGAAGAAGTCCTGGAAGGCGGTGGCCGCCTGGATGTCCGGCATGCGGCCGCGATCGACCATGTCGCGCAGCACGCCGATCGCCTGCCGGCCCGGCGCCTCGGTGAAGGCGACCTTGGATTCGTCGGCGCTGAGCATGGTGCCGCCGTGGGAGAGCACCAGCGCCTGCCACGACCAGTTGCCGGTGATCGTCCAGTCGAAGAACAGGCCGCTACGGTTCTGCGCGGGGGCGGCGATGGCGCCGGCCAGCGCGATCAGCTCCGGCCAGGAGCTCGGCAGCTTGTCGGGATCGCCGCCGGCGGCCTTCACCAGTTCGGTGTTGTAATAGAGAATCGGCGTCGACAGGGCGAAGCCGATGCCGGTCTGCTTGGCGCCCACCTGGCCGAGCGAGAGCAGGGTCGGCGAGAAGCCGAGCGAGGCCGTTTCGGGATCGGCCGCCATGAACGGCTTCAGGTCGACGGGAACGCCGCGCTCTTCCAGTGTACGCTGACGGTTCAGGCCGTGGAAGGCGATGTCGGGCAGGTTGTTGGTCACGACGTCGCGCAGATTGCGCTGCAGGATCGCCTCGTAGTCGGTCTCCGGCGCGCGCAGCGTGATGCGGATCGTGGGATTGGCCGCCTGGAAGTCGCGGACGAGGCGCTCCATCAGGTCCTTGAACAGGACCGGCGTCGAATACTGGCAGGTCAGCTCGACCGTCTGGCTCTGCGCCCTGAGATAGCCGGGCAGGGCGAGCGTGCCGGCAAGCGCGGCCGTGGATGTGAGGAGGCGGCGGCGGGTGAAGGCCATGGGAGGGGTATCCTGTCGGGGAAAACGGGGTGAGGCACTCACTTGACGGCGGTCATGGTGACGCCGTCGATGAACCAGCGCTGGGCGGCGAGGAAGGCGATGACGAGCGGCGCGGTGATGGCGGTCGCCGCCGCCATCAGGGGGCCGTAGTTCGTGCCGGCCTCGGCATTGTTGAAGAACACGACGCCGAGCGGCGGCGTGGCCAGGTGCTCGGACTGGATGACGATCAGTGGCCAGAAGAACTCGTTCCAGTTCCACACCAGCGAGAGCACGCCGAACGAGATCACCGCCGGCACCGCGGTCGGCATCATGATGCGCCAGACGATGGCGAACTCGCCGAGGCCGTCGAGGCGCGCGGCATTGATCAGGTCGTCGGGCACGGTCAGGAAGAACTGCCGCATCAGGAAGATGCCGAAGACCGAGATGGTCGAGGGCAGGATGATCGCGGCATAGGTGTCGATCAGCCCGAACTTCCAGAACAGGATGTAGAGCGGGATCGCGGTCACCTGGTGCGGAATGAGCAGGCCGAGCAGCACCATCAGGAACACGGTCTCACGGCCCTGCCAGCGCAGCTTGGCAAGCGCGTAGGCGGCGGGCAGCGCGACGATCAGCTGGAAGAAGAAGATTGCGCCGGTGACGATGAAGCCGTTCAGGATGAAACGGCCGAGCGGCTGGCGGCTGAAGGCAGCCGAATAGTTTTCGACCGCGTGCCAGACCTTCGGCAGCAGCGTGAAGTCGGGCGAGAAGATCTCGCCGGGCGGCTTCAGGCTGACCGAGACCATCAGCACGAAGGGGGCCAGCATCAGCACGGCGCCGAGGCCGAGCACGACGTGCCTGGCCAGCGCGAAAGTGATGCTGTCGGCGGGCTGGGTCCTGATGCGCATCGGAAGCCCCGTCAGACGTAGTGGGTGTTGCGCTCCTGCAGCTTCACCTGGACGACCGTGATCGCCAGGACGAAGCCGAGGAACACGACGGTGAGCGCCGCCGCATAGGCCGAGCGCAGGAAGGAGAAGCCTTCCTGGTAGATCTGGAACAGGAGCACGCTGGTCGCCTTGTTCGGCCCGCCGTCGGTGAGCACCGAGACGGTGTCGAACACCTGGAAGGCGCGGATCGCGGTGATCGTCACAACGAAGACGCTGGCCGGCCCGAGCATCGGCCAGGTCACGCGCCGGAAGCGCTCGAAGGCGCTGTCGGCGCCGTCGACGGCGGCCGCCTCGTAGAGCTCCCTGGGCACGGCCTTCAGGCCGGCGACGAACAGCACCATGGCAAGGCCCACCGCCTGCCAGATGCCGATGACGCCAAGGGCGAAGATGGCGGTGTCGGGGTTCTTCAGCCAGTCCGTGGTCGGCAGGCCGAGGCTGCCGAGCACGCGGTTGACCGCGCCGAGGCTCGGATGGAAGGCGAACTGGAACACCAGCGCCATGGCGAGCAGGGTGGAGGTGACCGGCAGGAAGAAGGCGGCGCGGTAGAAGCCGCGCAGCGAGGTGCCGGCCTCGATCAGCAGCGCGGCGCCGAGGCCGATGAACACTGACAGCGGCACCACGAAGGCGACATAGACGAGGGTGTTCTTGAGTGTCTTCCAGAACACCGCGTCGGCCGCCATCTCCTGGTAGTTGCCGAGGCCGTTCCAGCCGATCGCCGGCATGCCGAAGGTCCAGTCGGTGAACGACAGGGCGAGCGCGGCGGCGGCCGGCCCCAGCAGCATGATCCACATCAGGCCGATGGCCGGGCCCGCGAGGACCCAGGCGGCGAGGCGTTCGGCGCGGGCGCCGGCGCGCGGCTTGGAGCGCGGTCGGCCGGCCTCGGCGGCGAGGGCCGGCAGGGCGAGGCTTGCCTCAGACATGGCTGAGCTCGGCGGGCAGGGCGCGTGCGGCGGGCGGTGCGGCCCTCATGGACTTGAGGCGCTTGCCGTCGGCGTCGAACAGGAGCACGCGCGAGGCATGGACGCGGAAGGTGGCCGGCGCGCCGATCGCGAGGCCGGCACCGGTGAGCGGCTCGACGCGGGCAATGACGGGCTTGGCCACATGCGGCACCGCGAGGTGCACCATGGTTTCGGCGCCGAGATATTCGAGATGGCGGATGGTGCCGGCCACCGCGCCGAGATCGGCGCGCGGCTCCGGCATCAGGACGAAGGCTTCCGGGCGCACGGCGACCGTCACCGGGGTGCCGGCGGGCGCCGCGAAGCCGACGGGCCAGGCCCGGCCGGCCACGTCGAGCGTGCCGTCGCCGCGCGCGGCCGCGGCGAAGACGTTGATCTCCGGCGTGCCGATGAAGGCCGCAACCCTGAGATCGGCGGGATCGTCGTAGATCGCCTGGGGCGGTGCGACCTGCAGCAGCTCGCCGCCCATCATCACGGCGACCCGGCTCGACATGGTCATCGCTTCGGCCTGGTCGTGGGTGACATAGACGAAGGTGCTGCCGAGAGCACGGTGCAGCTCGGCAATCTCGGTGCGCGCCTGGACGCGCATCTTGGCGTCGAGATTGGACAGCGGTTCGTCCATCAGGAAGGCCTTGGGCCGGCGCACCATGGCGCGGGCGAGCGCGACGCGCTGGCGCTGGCCGCCGGAAAGCTGCGCCGGCCGCCGGTCCATGAGATGGCCGATGGCAAGGCTTTCGGCGACCTGCCGCACGTCGGCAGCGATCGCGGCGCGCCGGGCGCCGGTACCGGACACGAGGCGGCCGACGAGCGGCAGGCGCTCGACCGCCGACAGGCGCCGCATGGTCAGCGGCAGGGAGATGTTCTCCGCCACCGTCATATAGGGGTAGAGCGCATAGGACTGGAACACCATGGCGATGTCGCGCGCCTTGGGCGGCAGGTCGTCGACCATGACGCCGCCGATGTGGACGTCGCCCGCATCCTGCGTCTCCAGGCCCGCCAGGATGCGCAGCAGCGTCGTCTTGCCGCAGCCCGAGGGGCCGACCAGCGACAGGAATTCGCCGCCGGCGATCTCGAGCGATACGTCGCGCAGGACCTGGGCGTCCTTGAAGCGCTTCGAGATGCCCTGGATGGAAATGCCGGCCATGCGAGCCCGTCCGTTCTTGCCGCGAGGCTTGATGCCTCACTTGTCTGCAATAGCCAGACAAGTTAACGGGCGTGTGACGGCACCGGCCGTCCGTGGGCCGCCGTGGAGGGCGTGTCAGAGCGTGTCGACGCGCACCACCATGCTGCCGTTCGGAATGACGGCATTGCCGTAGAGGATCGGCCGGTCCTCGGCGTCGCGGTCGACATACATCATGACGAGGACCGGGGCGTCGAGCGGGATCGACAGGGCTTCCGCCTCGCGCGGCCGCGGCATGCGGCAGTCGATCCAGGTCGAGGCGCGGTAGAACCGCGCGACGCCGAATTCGGCGAGCGCCTCGGTATAGCTGCCGGTGCGCGCGACCGCCTGGTCGATGCCGGCGAAGCGGGCGCGGTCGAAGACGTGGTAGCTGTAGATCAGGAGCGCCGGCGTCGAGCCGCGCACCGTCTCGACCAGCAGGACCGGCGCGCCCAGCCCGATGCCGAGCATGTCGGCGACCGCCGCGGAAGCCGGCCGCTCGGAGACGCCGACGAGCTGGCCCGACGGCGTCGCGTTCATCTCGCGCTCGATCTCGCTCCAGCGCGACTCCCGACTGATGCGGTATTCCGGCGGCCGGTCCTCGACGAACACGCCGCGGCCGCGCCGGGCGCGCGCGAGCCCGGCAATGGCGAGGTTGGCGAGCGCGGTGCGCACCGTGTGGCGGTTGACGCCGAACCGCTCGGCCAGCTCGCTTTCGGACGGCAATTGGTCGCCCGGCCCGATCAGGCCCGATCTGATCTCGGCCTCGAGTTCGCTTTGAATCAGCCGCCAGACCGGGAACCGGTTGTTCGCCATCGCATCTGCGTCCATCTGTGTCGGGCCGCTCATAGCATGGCGTGGGCGGGTCATGATGACGAAGCCGGCGATCTGCTGAAAATCCAGGCGGGGTGGTGCCTCGCGTGCCGTGGCAGCGGCCTGTGCCACCGAAGCCGGCAGGGCGGGCAAGCGTTTTTTCCATCCGCCAAATACCGGATCACACTTTGCGACGGGCGCGCTAACCTCGCCCCCGGGCGGAAGTGGCCCAAGCCTTGCTTGCTGCATTGCAGCATGGCGGGTGGGCGCACTTCCTCTACGGTCGCCCCGATGGCGCGGCCGGGAGCCGTGATCAGAGGACCGCGCCGGCAGAGATCAAGCTGCGCCAAGCAGCACGCTTGCCAGAGGCAGGAAGAGGGGCATTTCGATGAAGGAACGGGAACTGCGTGGCCTGATCGACCAGGTCAAGGATGGGGCCTTGTCGCGGCGCAGCTTCGTCCAGCGCATGGTGTCGCTGGGCCTGACCGCGCCGATGGCGACCATGATGCTGGCCCATCACGGGGTCGCCATGGCCCAGACGGCAAGCAGCGCCTATACGCCGACCAAGGCGGGCGGCGGCGGGCCGCTCCGGCTCCTGTTCTGGCAGGCGCCGACCCTGCTCAACCCGCATTTTGCCGTCGGCACCAAGGACCAGGAAGGCTCGCGCCTGTTCTACGAGCCGCTGGCCGGCTGGGACCCGGAAGGCAATATGGTGGCGATCCTCGCCGCGGAGGTGCCGAGCCGCGAGAATGGCGGGCTCGCCGCCGACGGCATGTCGGTCACCTGGAAGCTGAAGCAGGGCGTCAAATGGCATGACGGCAAGCCGTTCACCGCCGACGACGTCGTCTTCACCTGGAAATATGCCTCGACGCCGGAGACGGCGGCGGTCACCTCGGGCAGCTATATCGACATCGTCACCGAGAAGATCGACGACCACACGGTGGTGGTGAAATTCAAGAAGCCGACGCCGTTCTGGGGCGACGCTTTCGTCGCCGCACTCGGCATGATCATTCCGAAGCACCTGTTCGAGGACTATATCGGGTCGAAGTCGCGCGATGCGCCGACCAACCTGAAGCCGGTCGGCACCGGCCCCTATCGCTTCGTCGAGTTCAAGCCGGGCGACATCGTCCGCGGCGAGCGCAATCCCGACTACCATCGGCCGAACCGGCCCTATTTCGACACGGTCGAATTGAAGGGCGGCGGCGATGCCGTCTCGGCGGCCCGTGCGGTGCTGCAGACCGGCGAGTTCGACTATGCCTGGAACACCCAGGTCGAGGACGAAGTCCTGCTGCGCATGGAGAACGGCGGCAAGGGCAAGACCACCATCACCGAGGGGGGCGACATCGAGTTCATCCAGCTGCAGACCTGCGATCCCTGGACCGAGGTCGACGGCGAGCGGGCGAGCCTGAAGGTGCCGCACCCGATCTTCACCGACAAGGCGGTGCGCCAGGCGATCGGCATGCTGGTCGACCGCACCTCGATCCAGAAGTTCATCTACGGCCGTACCGGCATCGCCACGCCCAACTTCCTGACCAATCCGAAGCAGTTCCGCTCGGCCAAGACGACCTGGGATTTCAACATCGAGAAGGCGGCCGCCCTGCTCGAGGGCGCCGGCTGGCGGAAGGGTTCGGACGGCATCCGCGCCAAGGACGGCAAGCGGCTGAAATTCGTCTTCCAGACCTCGATCAACGCGCCGCGTCAGAAGACCCAGGCGATCATCAAGCAGGCCTGCCAGCGCGCCGGCATCGATCTTGAGCTGAAATCGGTGGTCGGTTCGGTGTTCTTCTCCTCCGACGTCGCCAATCCCGATACCTACACCAAGTTCTACTGCGACATTCAGATGTTCACCACGACCATGACGCAGCCGGATGCCGGCCGCTTCATGAACCAGTACTGCTCGTGGGAGGCGGCGACCAAGGAGAACAAGTGGCAAGGCCGCAACATCGTGCGCTGGCGCAACGCGGACTATGACAAGCTCTACCGCCAGGGCGAAGCCGAGCTCGACCCGGTCAAGCGGGCCGCCCTGTTCATCGCGATGAACGATCTCGTCATCGCCGACGGGCACGTGATGGGCGTCGTCAACCGGCCGAAAGCCGCGGCCGTGATCAACAAGCTCAAGACCAATGTGAGTGGCTGGGACAATTCGCTCTGGCTGATCGGGGAATGGTTCCGCGAGGCATGACCATGGCATGCCTCCGCGGGGATCGTTCTGACCGGCGAGGCGGCTGATGGGCAATTACCTCCTGCGGCGCCTCCTCATCGCGATACCGAGCCTGCTCGGTATCAGCCTCGTGCTCTTCACCGTCCTGGCGCTCGCGCCGGGCGACCCTTTCGGTGAACTCGCGACCAATCCCAACGTGCCTCCCGAAGTCCGGGAGGCGCTGCGCGTCAAGTTCGGTCTCGACGACCCGGTCATGGTGCGCTACCTGCGCTGGCTGCTCGCCATGGCGCAGGGCGACTGGGGCTTTTCCTTCGCCAGCCGCATCAATGTCGACACGCTGATCCTGCAGCGCCTGCCGACGACGCTTTTCGTGGTCGGCACGTCGCAGATTCTCGCCCTGATGATCGCCCTGCCGATTGGCGTGATCGCGGCGACGCGGCCCTATTCGATCTTCGACCAGATCGCCAACACCTTCGCCTTCATCGGCTTCTCGCTGCCGACCTTCTTCACCGGGCTCCTGTTCATCCTGGTGTTCAGCGTGAGGCTCGACTGGCTGCCCTTCGTCTACCGCTCGGACATCGCGGCGACCGGCTGGCAATGGTACTGGGAGCATATCCGCCAGGCGATCATGCCGATCGCCGTGCTGGGCCTGTTCCAGGCAGCCTCCTACACCCGCTATATCCGCTCCGCGGTGCTCGACGTCATCCGGCTCGACTATGTCACGACGGCGCGTGCCAAGGGCCTCGACGAGCGCATCGTCGTCGTCAAGCACGTGGTGCGCAACGCCATGATCCCGGTTGTCACGCTGGTGGCGCTGCAGATGCCCGCCATCTTCGGCGGCGCCATCGTCACCGAGCAGATCTTCCGCGTGCCCGGCATCGGCTCGCTGCTGATCGACGCGATCCTCGCCAACGACACGCCGGTCATCATGGCGGTGACCTTCGTCTTCTCCTGTCTCGTGGTCTTCTTCAACCTGGTGGCCGATATCCTCTATGGCTGGCTCGACCCACGCATCTCCTTCCGTTGACGTCGGCCTGGCCGCCGCCTCGGCGCCCCGCCACGTCTCGCCGGCGCTCGACGCCTGGCGCCGCTTCCGGCGCCACAAGCTGGCCGTCGTCAGCGCCGTCATCCTGTTCGTGATGATCCTGGCGATCGCCGTCGGTCCGTGGATCTGGACGGTTCCGATCAACGAGATCGACTTCACGGCACGCCTTGCCGGGCCCTCGGCCGAGCATCCCTTCGGCACCGACGATCTCGGCCAGGACCTGCTCGCCCGCATGCTCTATGGCGGCCGCATCTCGCTCGCCGTCGGGCTCGCCGCGATGATGGTGGCGATCGTCGTCGGCACCATCATCGGCGCGATCGCCGGCATTTCGCGCGGCAGCGTCGACGCCGCCCTGATGTGGGTCACCGACCTGTTCCTGTCGCTGCCGCAATTGCCGCTGCTGCTCCTCGTCATCTACCTCTTCCGCGACGCGCTGAAGGATGCCTTCGGCGTCGAGGGCGGCATCTTCATCCTGATCGTCGTGGTCATCGGCGGCCTGCGCTGGATGCCGGTGGCCAGGCTCGTGCGCGCCCAGTTCCTGTCGCTGCGCGAGAAGGAGTTCGTCGAGGCGGCGCGCGCGCTCGGCGCCTCGAAATGGCGCCAGGTGGTCCGGCACATCCTGCCCAATGCGCTCGGGCCGGTGATCGTCGCCGGCACGATCGACGTCGCGGCGGCGATCATCGCCGAATCGACGCTGTCCTTCCTGGGGCTCGGCTTTCCGCCCGACATTCCCACCTGGGGCCGCATCCTGTTCGATGCCAAGGACTATCTCGATCACGCGCCGCACTGGGCGCTGTTCCCGGGCGCCGCGATCTTCCTCACCGTGCTGGCGATCAATTTCATCGGCGACGGTCTGCGCGACACGCTCGACCCCCGCAAGGTGATGTGATGGCGGACATGAATCCAGGCGCCGGCGCGGCCGCGCCGCTGCTCGACATCAGGGGCCTGAAGACCCACTTCGCCACCGAGGACGGCATGGTGCGGGCGGTGGATGGCGTCGACATCGCCATCCGGCGCGGCGAGACCGTCGGCATCGTCGGCGAATCCGGCTGCGGCAAGACGGTCACCGCCATGTCGGTGCTCAAGCTCATCGCCATGCCGCCGGGCCGCATCGTCGAGGGCGAGATCCTCTGGCAGGGACGCGACCTCGTGCCGCTCTCCTCGGCCGAGATGAACCGGGTGCGGTCGAAGGAGATCGCCATCGTCTTCCAGGAGCCGATGACCTCGCTCAACCCGGTCTACACGGTCGGCGAGCAGATCGCCGAGGTGCTCAGGCTGCACGAGAAGCTCAGCCGCCGCGAGGCGATCGACCGCAGCATCGAAATGTTGCGCCTCGTCCAGATCCCCAATCCGGAAAAGCGCGTCCACAACTATCCGCACCAGTTCTCCGGCGGCATGCGCCAGCGCGTGATGATCGCCATGGCCCTGTCGTGCCGGCCACAGCTCCTGATCGCCGACGAGCCGACGACCGCGCTCGACGTCACCATCCAGGCGCAGATCCTCGAACTGCTCGCTGACATGAAGGAGCGGTTCGGCATGGCGATCATGCTGATCACCCATGCCATGGGCGTGGTCGCCGAGACCTGCGAGCGCGTGGTGGTGATGTATGCCGGCCGGGTGGTCGAGGAAGCCTCCGTCGACGACCTCTTCGGCAATCCGCGCCATCCCTATACGCAGGGCCTGATCCGGTCGATCCCGCGCATCGACACGGCCGCGATCAACAAGCCGCGGCTGGAGGCGATCGGCGGCACGGTGCCGAACCTGCTGCGGCCGCCGCCGGGCTGCCGCTTCGCAGCCCGCTGCCGGTTCGCCCAGGACAAATGCACCGAAGCCATGCCCGAGCTGCGCGAGATCGAGCCCGGCCACAAGGTGGCCTGCATCCGCGTCGAAGAAATAGCCTGAGATCGGATTGCTTGAGATGACCGAGCCGCTCCTCAAGGTGAACAACCTCGTCAAGAACTACGCGATCACCGGTGGTCTGCTGGCCCGCGAGGTCGGCCGCGTCCACGCCGTCGACGGCGTCAGCTTCGAAATCAAGGCGGGCGAGACGCTGGGCCTCGTCGGCGAATCCGGCTGCGGCAAATCGACCACCGGGCGCTGCATCCTCAGGCTGATCGAGCCGACCGCCGGCGAGGTCTGGTTCGAGGGCAAGAACGTCACGGCGCTCGGCCATGACGCGCTGACCGCGCTCCGGCGCGACATGCAGATCATCTTCCAGGACCCCTATGCCTCGCTCAATCCGCGCATGACGGTGGGCGCGATCATCGCCGAGGCGCTGATCATCCACGGCCTTGCCAAGTCGAAGGCCGATCTCGACGGCCGCGTGGTCGAGCTCCTGGAGACGGTCGGGCTGCGCGCCGAGCATATGAGCCGCTATCCGCATGAATTCTCCGGCGGCCAGCGCCAGCGCATCGGCATTGCCCGGGCCCTCGCCGTCGAGCCCAAGCTCGTCGTCTGCGACGAGCCGGTCTCCGCCCTCGACGTGTCGGTGCAGGCGCAGGTCATCAACCTCCTGGAGGATCTCCAGGAGAAGTTCAGCCTGACCTATCTGTTCATCGCCCACGACCTCAGCGTCGTCGAGCATATCTCCACCCGCGTGGCGGTGATGTATCTCGGCCGGGTGGTGGAGATCGCCCGCGCCCGCGATCTCTATACGACGCCGCTGCATCCCTACACGGAAGCGCTGCTCTCGGCCGTGCCGATCCCCGACCCGAAGGTCAAGCGCAAGCGCATCATGCTGCAGGGCGACGTGCCGAACCCGATCAACCCGCCCAGCGGCTGCCATTTCCACACCCGCTGCCCGATCCGCGAACTGCCCCGCTGCAGCGCGTCCGCGCCGCCCTTGCGCGAGACCGCCGACGGTCACTGGGTCGCCTGCCACCTGCGCGGCTGACGCCGCCCGCGGCGGGCGCATGGCACGGCCGCGCGGCCGGCGCTGGCCGATGCCGTCATGCCGTGGCCATTCTCGCCGCATGCCTTTTCAGACGAACCTTGGGACAGTCCCTCCATGCATGACGTGATCATTGTCGGCGGCGGCTCGGCGGGAGCCGTGCTCGCGGCGCGCCTTTCCGAGGATCCGGCCCGCCGCGTTCTCCTGCTCGAGGCCGGCCGCGACTGGCGGGCCGCCGAGGCGCCCTGGGAGATCACCACGCCGAACCCGATCCCGATCATCCACCGGCGCGTGTTCCAGGAAAAATGGCAGTGGCCCGACCTGAACACGCGCCGCGTCGCCGGCCAGGACCAGCGCTTCTACTGGCGCGGCAAGGGGCTCGGCGGCTCGTCGATGATGAACGGCCAGATCGCCATCCGCGGCGTCGCCGAGGCCTTCGACGAATGGGCGGCGCTCGGCTGCGCCGGCTGGTCGGCGCGCGAGATCATGCCGTTCTTCGCGACCATCGAGGATGATCCCGTCCGCGGCGACGAGCCGGGCCATGGCCGCGGCGGACCGCTGCCGATCTATCGCGCGCCGCAGGAGACCTGGGGGCCGATCGACCGGGGCCTCAGGGATGCTGCTCTCTCCGTCGGCTACGACTGGTGCGACGACGTCAACGGCCCCGACGGCGAAGGCGTCGCCTGCTATCCGATCAACAGCCGCGATCTTCGCCGCGTCTCGACCAACGAGGCCTATATCGAGCCGGCGCGCGGTCGTCCCAATCTCGAGATTCGCGGCGATGCCCTGGTCGACCGGGTGCTGTTGTCGAACGGCCGGGCGACCGGCGTCAGGGGGCATCTGGCCGGGCAGGGCTGGACCGAGATCGCCGCGCGCGAGGTGGTGCTCTGCGCCGGCGCCATCCACAGCCCGGCCATCCTGATGCGCTCCGGGCTCGGTCCTGCCGCCGAGCTCAAGACGCTCGGCATCGCAGTCGAGCGCGACATGCCGGTCGGCCGGCACTTCTTCGACCATCCCCTGTTCCGTGCCACCGTCGAGCTCGACGAATGGCACCGGCCGACCGATCCCGACGCGCGCCACACCAATTGCTGCGTCACCTACAGTTCCGGCCTTGCCGGCGGCGGCAAGCGCGACATGATCCTGATCGCCTTCAACCATCGCGGCATCGAGGATCCGGCGCGCTCCGGGGCGATCGGCGCCGGCCTGTTCAACGCCTTTTCGCGCGGCACGGTGCAGCTCGCTTCAACGGATCCCGCGATCGATCCGGTCGTCGAGGAGAACATGCTCGACGACCCGCGCGACATGTTGCGCATGGTCGATGCGGTGAGGCGGCTGGCCATTCTCGTCGAAGAGCCGGAACTCGCCGGCATTGCCCGCTCGATCCGGCTCGGCGACACCGACCTGACCATGCCGCAGGCCGCGGCGCTGCCCGAGGCCGAGCTCGAAGCCGTGCTGCGCCGGGAGACCGGCGACATCCAGCACGCGGCCGGCTCGTGCCGCATGACGGCTGCGGGCGACGACAGCGGGGTCGTCGATCCCGACGGGCGGGTCAAGGGCATCGGCGCGCTGAGGGTTGCCGATGCCTCCATCATGCCCGCCGACTGCCGGGCCAATACCCACCTGACCACAGTCGTCATCGGCGAGGTCATGGCCGCACGCATGCGCGCGGCCTGATCCCGACCGATATCGCCGATTTCAGGTGGTTCGACCGTCGCCGGTGGCCGTTCCCGCCCCGCCATTCGGCTGAGGGCAACGGCCCGACGCGTCGGCGCCTCGGGCCGTTGGTCTGAGCCTGCCGGAGCGGCCGCTATTGCAGGTCTTCGAAGGCGGTCTCGCGCAGTTGCCAGATCACCACGGTGGAGACGACCGCCGCCGCCACCAGGTAATAGGTGTGGGCGATCGGCGAGCCGAGCGTGCTGATCAGCCAGACCGAGATGAACGGCGCGAAGCCGCCGAAGATCGCCACCGCCAGCGCATAGCCCGTGGTCATCCAGGTCGAGCGGTTGCGGGTCGGAAAGATCTCGGCGATGGCGGCCGGCCCAGCGCCGGAGAACATCGCGATCATGATGGCGAACAGCACCTGCACGGCGATCAGGCTGCCGAGCGAGACATTGCCCGACAGGAGATAGCTGAACACCGGATAGGGCACGACGATGAAGCAGAGGCAGCAGGCGATCAGCAGCGGCTTGCGCCCGACCCGGTCGGACAGGCGTCCCATGACCGGGATGGCCACCATCAGCGCCAGCAGCCCGATCGTGTTCGCCCACAGGGCCTGCGAGGGCGTCAGGCTCATATAGCGCTGCGTCCAGGTCGGCATGTAGTTCAGCAGGACGTAGAAGCAGACTGTCCAGACGATGGTGAAGCCGAAGGCGCGGCCGGCGAGCAGCCAGGGGCTGACCGCGGCATCCGGGCTCGGCGGCGTCGGCGTGCCCTCGGAGACGGCGCGATAGGCCGGGGTCTCCTCGATGGTCCGGCGCATATAGAGCCCGATCGGGCCGAGAATGCCGCCGATCAGGAACGGGATGCGCCAGCCCCAGCTCTCCATCTGCGGCGCGGTGAGCACCGTGTTCATCAGCGCGGCGACGCCCGAGCCGAGCAGCAGCCCGGCGACGACGCTGGTCTGCTGGAAGCTGCCGTAATAGCCGCGCTGGTCCTTCGGCGCCCATTCGACGATGAAGGCCGTGGAGCCGCCCCATTCGCCGCCCGCCGAGAAGCCCTGCAGCAGGCGGGCGACGACGAGCAGGAGCGGGGCGAGGAAGCCGATGCTCTCATAGGTCGGCAGAAGGCCGATCATCACCGTGCCGGCGGCCATCAGGAACATGGTGAGCAGAAGCGCGTTCTTGCGGCCGCTGACATCGCCCATGCGGCCGATGACGATGCCGCCGAGCGGCCTGGCCAGGAAGCCGAGCCCATAGGCGAGAAAGGTCGACAGGAGCGCCGTCACCTCGTCCTGGGCTGGAAAGAATTTGCGCGCGATGATCGCCGCCACATAGGCGTAGACGGCGAAATCGTACCATTCGAGCACGTTGCCGACGACCGCCGCGGTCACCGCCTTGCGGCTCTTGCCCTGTTCTCCGACTGCCATGATCTGTCCCCGTTCTGGTTCGGGGCGAACTCTGTCTTAAGTCTTGTATTTTCAGCAGGAATTCTACGCCCCGGAGCGCAGAATGGCGCGCCCTGCCGGGCTCGGCAACGCATGGCGGGCCCGGCAGGGCAGCAATGCAATCGGTTGATATCGATTGCCGGGGCTCAGGCGCTCGCTGCCTCGAGCTTCGCTACAACCTCTGCGGGCAGGGCGAGGCGCGCGGCCTTGAGGATTTCGGCGAGCTGGTTGAGGTTGGTCGCGCTGACGATCGGCGCGGTGACGCCGGGGCGGCCGATCAGCCAGGCGAGCGCAACTTGGGCGGGCGTCGCGCCGAGTTCTGTGGACATCGCGTCGAGCGCCGCCAGGATGCGGAAGCCGCGGTCGTCGAGATAGGCCTTCACGCGCGCGCCGCGCGGGCTCTTGGCAAGATCGGCCTCGGACCGGTACTTGCCGGTCAGGAAGCCGGCGGCGAGGCCGAAATAGGAGATGACCCCGACGCCGCGTTCGATCGCGACCTTGGCGAGGTCGCCTTCGAATTCCTGGCGATTGTAGAGATTGTAGGCCGGCTGCACGCTGTCATAGCGCGGCAGGCCCTTGGCCTCGGCGAGGTCGAGGGCCGAGCCGAGCCGGGCTGCACTGAAATTGGAGGCGCCGATGGCGCGGACCTTGCCGGCCTCGATGAGGCGCGAATAGGCTTCCAGCACCTCGTCCTGCGGCGTCTTCTCGTCGTCCTGATGCGACTGGTAGAGGTCGATATAGTCGGTCTTCAGACGGGTCAGCGATTCTTCGACCGCCGCTGCGATGGTGGCCGCCTTCAGGTCCGGATAGCGTGCCCACATGCCGACCTTGGTGGCGATCACGACGTCGTCGCGCTTGCCGCGCCGCTTCAGCCAGTTGCCGAGCACGGTTTCGGACTCGCCGCCGGAATGACCCGGGACCCAGGCGGAATAGACGTCGGCCGTGTCGATCGCGTTGAAGCCTTCGGCGACGAAGGCATCGAGCAGCGCGAACGAGGTCGCCTCGTCCGCGGTCCAGCCGAAGACATTGCCGCCGAACATGATCGGCGCGATCGAGAGGCCTGAACGGCCGAGCGGACGGTGGTTCATGACGGGCTCCGGTGAACTGTCGGGGACAAGGTGGCAGTCGGCCGCCGCAGCGGGGGCGCACCCTGCGCGGCGGCCATGGTGGCACAGCACCGGGCCTGGTGGAAAACGCTGGCGCCCCGCCCGGCCGGGTAACAGCCATGCTTGCAGGCGCGCCCTGCCCGGGCACTACCGGGAGCGGGCGCCGCTGCGCCCGTCAGCTCGAACATCTGAGCTGGAACATATTGCCTTCGGGATCATGGCCGTCGCAGACGGTCGCACCTTCGAACGTCCACTCGCGCTCCGCCGGATTGACGGCGCCGCCGCGTTCGGCCGCGCTGGTTCTGGCGGCGGCGATGTTCGCGACCGAGAAGACGAGCTTGATGGGCGTCCCCTCGCGGCGCACGGGCGGCGTCTCGATGGCGATCGAGCCTGCGATGCGTTGCGGAATTTTCACGATCGCGAGCTGGTGCGCGCCGGAGCCGAGAGCGGCGTGGCCGTCGTTGATGGCCTGGATCGGGAGGCCTGTCACGGCGGCGTAGAATTCGGCGAGGCGCGGCATGTCCTTTGCGTAGAGGACAGCCCCGATCAGTCCGGCCTGGGTCATGGATTCAACCTTTGCGAGGCGACGACGGGAAGGTCACGAGCGTCGTGGATGCCGGTCGGCATCTGCGGCAGAGCGCCCGACGCCGGCAAGGGCCGGAACGGGAGCCCCGCGAGCGGCGCCGCTCACGCGGCGCGCTTCAGATCGACGCTGACAGGCGTGCCGCCCTTGATCGTCTGGTACACGACGCAATAGCGCTCGGTGAGCTTCAGGAGGCTTGCGAGCTTCTCCTCCGGCGCGTCGGTCTTCACCTCGAAGGTGACGCGGATCGCGCGGAAGCCGACCGGCGCTTCCTTGTCGACGCCCAGCGTGCCGCGGAAGTCGAGATCGCCCTCGGCGCTCACCACGGCATCGTCGAGGCCGATCTCGAGCGCGGTCGCGACCGCCTTCAGCGTGACGCCGGCGCAGGCGACCAGCGCCTCCAGCAGCATGTCGCCCGAGCAGAGCTCGAGACCCGAGCCGCCCGAGGCCGGATGCAGCCCGGCGGTGGCGAGGGCCCGGCCGGTCTCCACCTTGCAGGCGATCGCCTGGTCGTCGATCCGCCCGCGCGCCTTCAGCACGATCACGGCGGCGTCCGGATCGGTCTTGTAGCGGTCCTTGATCGGCGCCTGCAGGGCGCGGAGGGCGGTGGCGTCCATGGGTCCTGTCTCCTCAGCCGGCCGCGGCGTTGCGGTGCCGGCCGGCCGCCTTCTCTAGCGCGCCCGAAAGCGAGCTGTCGAGCGCGGCCAGCACCGTCCGGCGCAGGGCGTTGAAGCCGTCGCTGGTGCGCTCGCGCGGGCGCGGCAGGGTATTGGCGATCTCGGTGAACAACCGGCCGGGATTGGGCTGCATGACGATGATCCGGTCGGCGAGCACGATCGCCTCGTCGACGTCGTGGGTGACGATGAGCAGGGTCGTCTGGGTTTCGTCCGCGCTGTCCCAGAGTGCCGCGAGCTGGTCCTGCAGCGCCGCCTTGGTCAGCGCGTCGAGCGCCGAGAAGGGCTCGTCCAGGATCAGCACTTCGGGGTCGGGAGCAAGCCCGCGGGCGATGGCCACGCGCTGGGCCTGGCCGCCGGACAATTCGCGCGGCCAGGCCTTGGCTTTGTCGGCGAGCCCGACAGCGGCGAGCCGTTCGGCGACGCGCGCGGCCCGCGAGGCGGAAGGATAGCCCTCCAGCATGAAGCCGGCATTGGCCTCGACCGTCAGCCAGGGCAAGAGGCGCGGCTCCTGGAACACGACACCCACTTTCGGATGCGGGCCGGTAATGGTCTCGCCGTCGATCCTGAGCCGGCCGTCGGACGGACTGTCGAGCCCGGCGATCAGACGCAACAGGGTCGACTTGCCGCAGCCGGAGCCGCCGACCAGCGCCACCGTCTCGCCGCGCTCGATGGTCAGCGACACGCCGCTCAAGGCGCGCGTGCCGTTCGGATAGGTCTTGCCGACATCGCTGAGGATCAGCATCAGCGCGCCCCCTCTGCGACGTCCTGCCAGACGAGGAAGGGGCGCGCCACGGCCTGGATCAGGCTGTCGGTGAGCTTGCCCAGCACCGCGAAGACCAGGATGGTGGCGAGGATCTGGTCGGCCTTGCCAAGCTGCTGGCCGTCGACCAGGAGATAGCCGAGGCCTTCGGACGCGCCCATGAACTCGGCCGCGACGACGAACATCCAGCCAAGCCCGAGGCCCGCCCGCAGGGCCAGCACATAGGCCGGCAGGATCGCTGGCAGGAGGATGCGCGTCGCCAGGCGCGGGCGCGACAGCCGGGCGATCAGGCCGACCTCGACGATCTTCCGGTCGATGCCGAGAATCGCGCCGGAAACACCGAGATAGACGGGGAAGAACACGCCGACCGCGATCAGCGTTACCTTGGACGCCTCGAAGATGCCGAGCCAGAGGATGAACAGGGGCACCCAGGCGATCGAGGGAATCGAGCGCAGGCCCTGCAGCGTCGGGTCGATCATGCGCCGCGCCAGCGACGAGGCGCCGGCCAGCGCGCCGAGCGCGGTGCCGGCGGCAACGCCGAGGCCGAAGCCGGCGGCGACGCGGGCGAGCGTCGTCGCCACGTGCAGCCAGAGGTCGCCGGACTGATGCAGCGCGACGAGCGTCGCGGCGATCCGCGAGGGCGGCGGCATGAGGCGCCCCTCGGCGAGACCGAAGCGTACCGCCAGCTCGAAGGCAAGCGCGGCCGCGGCCGGCAGGACCAGTCCGAGCGGTGCGCGGCCGATGCTGAGCCGCGGCCGGGCCGGGCGCTGCGTGGCGGCCTGTTCGGCAACCGGGAAGGTCACGGCCGCCTCAGCTCGCGGCCGGGCCGAGCGAGGCGTCGACGAGCTCGCGGCTGACCGCGGCGATGTCGACATTGGCCGCGATCACGCCGGCCGCCTGCAGCGCCTCGCCCGCCGCCTTGATGGTCGCGACCTGGGCCGGCCCGATGCGCGCATGGCTGAGGTCGGTGCGCTCGAGCTGCCGGGCGATGATCGGCTCGGCGAGCTTGGCCTCCTTGCCGAGGATCTCGGCGAGTTCCGCGCCATTGGCGCGCGACCAGACCCGTGCCCGCTCGTAGACCTTGAGCACGCGGGCGACGAGCTGCGGCTGGGCCGCGAGGAAGGCCTCGCGCGTATTGAGCACGCCCCAGGTATTGGCCTCGGCGTCGCGATGGAACAGCGTCGCGCCGTTCTCGATCTCGGCTGCGGCCATGATCGGGTCGAGACCGGCCCAGGCATCGACGTCGCCACGCACCAGGGCGAGGCGCCCGTCGGCATGCTGCAGCGGCACGGCCTTGATGTCGCGCTCGCTGAGACCGGCGGCGGCGATCGCCCGCACCAGGAAGATGTGCGGATCGGTGCCGCGCGTCACCGCGACGCGCCGGCCGCGCAGGTCGGCTGGCTTGGCGATGCCGCTGTCGGGACGCGTCACCAGTGCCGTCCATTCGGGTTTCGAATAGACGCCGACCGAGCGCACGGGATTGCCGTTGATGCGCGCCACCAGCGCCGCCGCGCCGGCGGTCGAGCCGATGTCGAGCGAGCCGGCATTCAAGAATTCGAGTGCCTTGTTCGAGCCCGCCGACAATACCCAGCGAATGGCGATGCCGTCGCCGCGGAATTCGTCCTCCAGCCAGCCCTTGGAGCGCAGCACCAGGCTGACCGGGTTGTAGGTGGCGTAGTCGACCCGCAGCTCGCGCACATTGGCGCCCGCCCCGCGCGCAGCGAGGACGACGGGGCTTGCCAGGACGAGCGCTGCGGCGGAACGGCGGGAGAGTGCGGACATGACGGCCTCGCGGGCAAAAAACCGGGGCCGACTAAAATAATATTGTCATGGGAGATCAATCTCTTGTGAAAAATAGAAAAATGAATCTCCATTGTCTCATGCGTGCAGCATGCAGGTCCTGCACCCGGGGGCGGTCGCAGCCGTGCTGTTCTGCGCCGGCACCCGGGCCGCCTGGGCCGGACCGGCGGTCGACGGCGGAGAGGGGCGCGCGCGGCCGGCCGGCGCCTTGACCCCGGTGCCGGCCACCGCCACCTTCGATGTCAAGGGACGGCCGGCCTTGGACCTTTCCACGGGCGGGCGGACCGGCAGGTTCTTCCAGACATGAGGTCTTCGAGCCATGGCGCGCCACCTTCGCCTCGGCGCCTTCATGCGCCCGGTCAGCATCCACACGGCTGCCTGGCGCTATCCCGGCGCCTACCCGGACGCCAATTTCAATTTCGCCCATCTCAAGCGCTTCATCCAGACGCTCGAGCGCGGCCGTTTCGACGCCTTCTTCATGGCCGATCACCTGGCGGTCCTGAACATGCCGATCCAGGCGCTGAAGCGCAGCGCCACGGTGACCTCGTTCGATCCGCTCACCCTGCTGCCGGCGCTCGCCGCGGTGACCGAACATATCGGCCTCATCGCCACCGCCTCGACGACCTACGAGCAGCCCTATCACATCGCCCGGAAATTCGCGTCCCTCGACCATATCAGCAATGGCCGCGCCGGCTGGAACCTGGTCACCACCGCCAATCCCGACGTCGCCCGGAATTTCGGCCTCGACGCCCACATGGAGCATGGCGAGCGCTACAAGCGGGCGCGCGAATTCTATGACGTCGTCACCGGCCTCTGGGACAGCTGGGCCGACGACGCCTTCATCCGCGACGTCGAGAGCGGCGTCTATTTCGATCCCGACCGGATGCATGTGCTCGATCACCGCGGCCCGGAGCTCGCCGTGCGCGGACCGCTCAACATTGCCCGGCCGGTGCAGGGCTGGCCCGTCATCGTCCAGGCCGGCGCTTCGGAGGCGGGTCGCCAGATCGCCGCCGAGACCGCCGAAGTGGTCTTCACCGGGGTCGGCACGCTCGCCGACGGCCAGCGCTTCTATGCCGACGTCAAGGGACGCATGGCCGCGCTCGGGCGCGATCGCGACAGCATGAAGATTCTGCCCGGCGCGCTCGTCGTGGTCGGCGACACCGTCGAGGCCGCGCGCGAGAAGCGGGCCCTGCTCGACAGCCTCGTGCATTACGACAGCGCCATCGCCTCGCTGTCGATCGCGCTCGGCACGGATGCCTCCCGTTTCGATCCGGACGGACCCCTGCCGGCCATCCCCGAGACCAATGCTTCGAAGAGCGGGCGGGAACGGGCGATCGCGCTCGCAGAACGCGAGAACCTCACCGTGCGCCAGCTCGCCCAGCGGCTCGGCGGCTATGCCGGGCTCGCCTTCGTCGGCACGCCGGAAACCATTGCCGACGCCATGCAGGAATGGCTGGAGACGGAGGGCAGCGACGGCTTCAACATCATGTTCCCCTATCTGCCCGAAGGGCTCGACGACTTCGTCGACAAGGTGGTGCCGGTGCTGCAGCGGCGCGGCCTGTTCCGGCGCGAATATGAGGGCCATACGCTGCGCGACCGCCTGGGTCTCGCCCGGCCGGACAACCGCTTCTTCCCGTCCGCGCGGTGAGGGGCGGGCGCCGCCCCTCGAGCATGTCAGGTCCCCGTGGCCTCGCGATTTCCGCTTTCGCCGCCGTCTGGTATCGCTCTCTTCAGCGAAGGCTGGAATCGCGGCACGGGGGAGACCTGACCGACATGCTGAAGTTCTATTTCAACGGATCGCCCAATCCGCTCAAGGTGGCGCTGTTCCTCGAAGAGGCGGGCCTTCCTTATGAGCCGGTGCCGATCGACGTGCGCAAGGGCGATCAGTTCGATCCGGCCTTCCTCGCCATCAATCCGAACGGCAAGGTGCCGGCGATCGTCGACGATGACGGCGCGGTGGTGTTCGACAGCAATGCCATCCTGCTCTATCTGGCCGAGAAGACCGGCAAGTTCCTGCCCGCTTCGACCCCGGCGCTGCGTGGGCAGATGCTGTCCTGGCTGATGTTCGTTGCGACCGGCATCGGCCCCTATTCCGGCCAGGCGGTGCATTTCAAGCACTTCGCGCCGGAGAAGGTGCCCTACGCGCTCAACCGCTACCAATACGAGGCCGAGCGCCATTTCGGCGTCCTCGACGCCCATCTCGCCCATCACCGCTACGTCGTCGGCGACAGCTATTCGATCGTCGACATGGCGGCCTGGGGCTGGGCGCGCCTGGTGCCGTTCATCCTCGGCGAGGAGGCCTGGGCGCGCTTTCCCAACCTCAAGCGCCTCTTCGACGAGATCAGCGCCCGTCCGGCCGCGGTGCGCGCCGGCGAACTGAAGAACCGCTTCGTGTTCAAGACCGAGATGGACGAAGCGGCCCGCAGCAACATGTTCCGCCACATCGCCGACAGCGCCGGGTAAGCGGCTGTCCCCGGGCTCGCAAGGTCAGGGCCTCGCTCCGCCGGAGCGAGGCCTTTTGTTTGCACCCGGTCTCAGCGCGGCTTGGCGACGTTCCAGTAGACCGGCAGGCCCGGCGAGAGCAGGCCGGTGAGATTCGCCTGGTGCGCGCGCACCAGCCAGAACTGGCCGACCGGCACATAGGGCACGGTCGTCAGCGCGCGCTCCTGTACGGCTTCCGCGATCTTGCGCCGGCCTTCCAGCGTCGGCTCCATGGTGAAGGCGGCGCGCAGCTTTTCGATCGCCTCGTCGCAGGGCCAGCCGAACCAGGCGGCCTCGCAGTTCGAGCGCAGCGCCAGGTGGCCGACCGGATCGCTCATGTCGGGCGCCGCCGGCCCGGACAGGAAGATCGACCAGCCGCCCTGGGCGACCGGGTTCTTGCTGGTGCGCCGGCTCGACAGCGTGCCCCAGTCCATCGCCTGGTAGTCGACATTGAGGCCGATCTCGCGCATGGCCTGCGCCACCACCTGGGTCGCCGGGCTGAGTGCCGTCTCGGTGGCGTCGAGGATGACGATCCTGGCGCCGTCATAGCCGCTCTCGCGCACCATGCGGCGGGCGGCGGCGACGTCGGTCGCGGGCCAGCCGGCGCGGGTGAAATAGGGCGAGTCGCACATGTAGAAGGAGGCGCAGACCGTATAGAGGCTCTTGTCGTCGACATAGGCACGGAGCGTCTGCTCCTGGTCGACCAGCCGGAGGATCGCCTGGCGCAGCATCTGGTTGTTGAACGGCGGCTGCGCCTGGTTGAAGCGCATCACGCCCTGCAGCGCCGACAGCCGGCCGACCGTGATCTTCGGATTGTTGCGGACCAGCGGCAGCATGTCCGGCGGCATTTCTTCGAAAATGTCGATCTCGCCGGCCTGCAGCGCATTGAGCGCGGTCTGGGCGTCGGGAATGACCAGCCACTCGACGCGGTCGACATTGGCACGCTTGCCGCCGGCAAGGCCGCTCGGCGGCTCGGCGCGCGGCACATAGGTGGGCGCGCGGACATAGACGATCTTGGCGCCCGGCGACCATTCGCCGCGCACCATCATGAACGGGCCCGAGCCGACGGGATCGGTGATCGGCTGGCTCGACGGGGTCCGCGCGATCCGTTCCGGCATGATCACCGGCAGCATCGAGCTCGGCTTGCCGAGCGCGTCCAGCACCAGGCCCCAGCGGTCCTTCAGGACAAGCGTGACGGTCGCCGGATCGGTCGCGGTCAGCGAAGCCGTATGGGCCATCAGCTGCTGGCCGAGGCCGTCGCGCTCGCCCCAGCGCTTCAGCGAGGCGACGACGTCGGTCGCGGTCACCGCGGCGCCGTCATGGAACTTCAGTCCGTCGCGCAGCACGAAGGTCCAGGTCAGGCCGTCGGGCGAGGTGGTGAAACGCTCGACCATCTGCGGCTTGATCGCGCCGGTCTCGTCCTGGGCGAACAGCGTATCGTAGATCATGTAGGCGTGGTTGCGGACCATGTAGTCCGAGGTCACCATCGGATCGATGGTCTTCAGATCGCCGAACGGGCGCACCCGCAGCACGGTCTGCGCCTCCGCCGATACCGCTGCCAGCGATCCCGCGATCGCCAGGCCCGCGGCGGCGAGCGCCGCCTTCAGCCGGCCCCTCAATGTGATCATGCCTCTCTCCCTTGAACTGACGTCGTGCCCGTCCCGCCTGTTGCAGCCGGCGGTATGTCCGAAGCCACCATGTGGCATGCGACCTTGTGGCCCGGCCGCTTCTCCTGAAGCGGCGGCGGCACCTCGGCGCAGATCGCGCTCGCGAGCGGGCAGCGCGTGCGGAACCGGCAGCCTGAGGGCAGGGCGCTGGCGCTCGGGATCTCGCCCGCGAGCAGCCGGCGGCTGCCGCGCTGGCGCGGATGGGTGATCGGCACGCTGTCGATCAGCGCCCGCGAATAGGGATGCAGCGGCGCGCGGAAGAAGGCCTCGCGCGGGGCGATCTCGACGATCGCGCCGAGATACATGACCGCCACCGTGCGGCTGACATGCTCGACGACGCTGAGATCGTGGCTGATGAACAGGTAGGCGAGGTCGCGTGCCCGCTGCAGGTCCTGCATGAGATTGAGGATCTGGGCCTGGATCGAGACGTCGAGGGCTGCCACCGGCTCGTCGGCCACGACCAGCGCCGGATCGAGCGCCAGTGCCCGTGCGATGCCGATGCGCTGGCGCTGGCCGCCGGAGAATTCGTGCGGATAGCGGTCGGCCTGGTAGCGCGCGAGGCCCACCTGCTCGAACAGCGTGTCGACGGTCGCCTCCAGCGCCTCGCCGGCCGCGGCGCCGTAGTTGATCAGCGGCTCGGCGATGATCTCGCGCGCGGTGAGGCGCGGATTGAGCGAGGCTAACGGGTCCTGGAACACCATCTGCATGTTGCGCCGGGCGGCGAACAGGCTCGCGCCCGAGGCCTTGGTGATATCGGCGCCGTCGAGCCGGATCGTGCCGGCGGTCGGCGCGATCAGGCGCAGGATCAGCCGCGCCACCGTCGACTTGCCGCAGCCGGATTCACCGACGATGGCGAGCGTCTCGCCGCGGCCGAGCGTGAACGAGACGTCGTCGACGGCGCGTACCACGCCCGCGCCTCGGAACAGGCCGCGCCGGAACGGGAAATGTTTCGAGAGATGGTCGACCGCGAGCAGACTGGTCATGACGGAACCTGCTCGGCGGAGGGGGTGTCCGCCGCGGCGGGATGCCAGCAGGCGACGCGCCGGCCGCCGGTCCCGGGCGCGAGCGGCGGCTCGGCCTGGCAGCGTTCGTCGGCCTGTGCGCAGCGCGGCGCGAAGGCGCAGCCCGAGGGCAGCGCGTTCGGCGGCGGCACCATGCCGCGGATCTCGGTCAGCCGGTCCGTGCCGGCCGCGAGCCGCGGGGTCGAGCGCATCAGGCCGCGCGTATAGGGGTGGCGCGCGCCGTCGAACAGCGTGAAGACGTCGCTTTGCTCGACCACCTTGCCGGCATAGAGCACGGCGACCCGGTCGGCGATCTCGGCCACCACGCCGAGATCGTGGGTGATGAACACGACCGCCGTGCCGAGCTCCTCGCGGATCTCCGCGATCAGCGCCAGGATCTGGGCCTGGATCGTCACGTCGAGCGCGGTGGTCGGCTCGTCGGCGATCAGCAGCTTCGGCCGGCAGGCAAGCGCCATCGCGATCATCACGCGCTGGCGCATGCCGCCGGAGAGCTGGTGCGGATAGGCGCCGATGCGCCTGTTGGCATCGGGGATGCGCACCCGTTCCAGCAGGGCGAGGGTGCGCTGGCGCGCGGCGGCGAAGGCCAGGCCCTCGTGGCGCATCAGCGCCTCGCCGATCTGCTCGCCGATGGTCAGGACGGGATTGAGCGAGGTCATCGGCTCCTGGAAGATCATGGCAAGCTCGCGCCCGCGCAGATCGCGCAGAGCCGGCTCGTCGAGATGCGTGATGTCACGCCCGTCGATCAGGACGCGGCCGCCGTCGATGCGCGCGCCGCGTGGCAGAAGGCCCATCACGGCGAGCGCGGTGATGCTCTTGCCGCAGCCGGATTCGCCGACGAGGCAGAGCGTCTCGCCCGCATCGACGCTGATCGACAGGTCGCGCACGATCGGCACCCAGCCGGTCGAGGAATGCGCGGAGACGGTGAGGTTTTCGACCGAGAGGACGGGAGCGAGCATGGTCATCGCCGCATCCTCAGCTGCGCGGCCGGCGTGCGAGGCGCGGGTCGAGCGCGTCGCGCAGGGCATCGCCGAGCACGTTGACGGTCAGCACGAGCAGCGCCAGCGCGATGCCGGGAAAGGCGACGAGCCAGGGTGCGCGCTGCAGATATTGCCGGCCGTCGGCGAGCATGTTGCCCCAGCTCGGAATGGTCGGCGGCGTGCCGGCGCCGAGGAAGGAGAGCACGGATTCGACGATCATGGCGGATGCGAAGACATAGGTCGCCTGGACGATGACGGGAGCGGCGACATTGGGCAGGACGTGCCGGATGAGCAGGCGCCCGAGCCGGGTGCCGTTGGTCAGCGCCGCTTCCACGAAGAGCTGCTCGCGGATGACCAGGACCGAGCTGCGCACCACCCGCGCCATGCGCGGGATCTCGGCGATGCTGACGGCGATGGCGACGTTCTGGATGCTCGAGCCGAACAGCGACATCAGCGCGATGGCGAGCAGGATGCCGGGGATCGCCATGATGCCGTCCATCACACGCATCACGACGCCGTCGAGCCAGCGGACGAAACCCGAGACGAGGCCGATGGCAAGGCCGAGCGCGGTGGTGGCGAGCGTCACCAGAGCGCCGACGGTGAGCGACACGGCGGTGCCGTTCAGCGTGCGCGACAGGGTGGAGCGGCCGAGCTGGTCTGTGCCGAACCAGTGTTCGGCGCCAGGCGGACGCAGCCGCACCAGCGGGTTCACCCGTGCGGGATCGGGGAGAGCGAGCGCGGCGACGACGGCCAGCGCGACGAACAGGAAGAGGATGGCGAAGCCGGCGAGCACCACCGGCTGAGCGCGCAGGAAGCCGGCCGAGGCCGAGAGCCGCCGGGCCAGGACGGATCTCGGACGGCGGGCGCGGCCGATCGCCTCGATGGTCGTCATGGCCGCCTCAATACTGCACGCGCGGATCGAACAGCACATAGCTGAGATCGACCAGCAGGTTGATCAGCACATAGAGCGCCGAGAACACCAGGATGAGCCCCTGCACGACCGGATAGTCGCGGCGCAGGATGGCATCCGTGGTCAGCCGGCCGAGGCCGGGAATGTTGAACACCGTCTCGGTGACCACGACGCCGCCGAGCAGGGCGGCGATACCGACGCCGACCACCGTGACGATCGGGATGGCGGCGTTCTTCAGCGCATGGCGCAGCACCACGCGGGCCGGCATCAGGCCCTTGGCGCGAGCCGTGCGCATATAGTCCTCGGCCAGCACTTCGAGCAGGCTCGCCCGGGTGATCCGCGCGATCAGCGCGGCATAGAGCAGGGCGAGCGTCAGGCCGGGCAGGGCGAGGCTGTTGAGGCAGGGGCCGAGGCCCTTGGCGAGCGGCACGTAGCCCTGCGTCGGAAACCAGCCGAGCCCCAGCGCGAAGACATAGACGAGCAGGAAGGCGATGACGAAGACCGGCGAGGAAAAGCCGAGCATGGCGAAGGCCATCACCGCGCGGTCGAAGGCGCTGCCGGCACGCACGGCGGCGAGCGTTCCGAGCGGCACCGCGATGACGAGCGCCAGCACGATGGCGACGAGTGCCAGCATGGCCGTCGGCTCGACCCGCATGGCGATGAGCCGGGTCACCGCCATGCCGGAGAAGATCGAGGTGCCGAGATCGCCGCGCGCGAGCTGACCGGCATAGGTGAAGAGCTGTTCGGCGAGCGGCCGGTCGAAGCCGAGCTTCTCGCGGATCTCGGCGATCTGCGCGGTCGTCGCCTGGTCGCCGGCGATGAGGATGGCCGGGTCGCCGGGCGTCAGGCGCAGGAGGAAGAAGACCAGCAGCGCCACCAGCACCAGCACTGGAATGGTCGCCACCAGGCGTCGCAGGACATAGCCGAGCATGGGCGTCAGTCCGCCGCAGACCGCGACGGGGGCTTGCCCCACAGCATGATCGAACCCTCCCGCTAGCACTCTTGTAAAACGTTTCAATTAAGCTGTCACAGGCCCGGCAGATGCACAAGGAAAATGTTTTCAGTGTAAGCTATTGCGTTCGCGATGAGGCCGAGCCAAGAATGACAGACGTCCTTGTAACGTTTTACAAGGGCAATGAAACCAATCCCGCCGGCCGACGAAGCGAGGTGCCATGGCGACGATCCGCGACGTGGCGCGGCTGGCCAATGTGTCGGTCGCCACGGTCTCGAACGCGCTGAACAATGCCGGGCGGGTCAGCCCGGAGCTGCTGGCGCGCGTGCGGGCCGCGGTCGACAAGCTCGGCTATGCGCCGGACGCCGCAGCGCGCAGCCTGCGCAAGGGCGCGAGCCGCCTGATCGGGCTGATCGTCGGCGACATCACCAATCCGTTCTTCGCCGACCTGTTCGAGGCGGTCGAGGATGCCGCCGCCGCGCGGGGCTATCTCGTCCTCCTCCTCAATTCAAACGAGCGGGTCGAGCGCGAGGAGGCGCATCTGCGCATGCTGCGCTCGCAGCGCATCGACGGCCTGATCCTGGCGCCGACCGGCGCGGTGTCGATGAACCGGGCGGCGCTGCTCGCGGCGCTGGAGATCCCGGTCGTGCTGGTCGACCGCGCCATGGACGGCCTCGGCTACGATGCCGTGGTGCTCGACAATCACCGCGCGGGTCATGCCGCGACCACCTATATTCTCGGCCACGGCCATCGGCGCATCGGCCTGATCAACGGTCCGGACGTGGTGCGCACCGCGGCGGACCGCCTGCAGGGCTATCGCGAGGCGCTGATCGGCGCCGGCATCGGCTTCGATCCGGCGTTGGTGCGCAACGCGGCTTTCCAGGAACAGGCCGCCTATGACGCGGCCATCGACCTGCTCGGCGGCGCCGAGCCGCCGACCGCGATTCTTGCGGCCAACAACAAGATGACGATCGGTGCGCTGAGGGCGCTCGCCGATCTGGGACTCGCCTGTCCCGGCGACGTCTCGATCGTCGGCATCGACGACCTGCCCTGGGCCGAGGCGGTGACGCCCCGGCTTACCATGGTGGCGCAGCCCGTGCGTGCCATGGGCGAGGCGGCGCTGGAGCGGGTGGTCGAGCGCATTGCCGGCAGCCTGGTGACGCCGGCCACCACCAGGGTCATGGCGCCGCGGCTCGTCGCCCGCAATTCCTGCGCCGCCCCACCTCGTGCGAGAGTGATCCATGACCGATGACCTGATCCGCCTCGGCGCGCTGGAGGCGCGCGACCTGCTCTGGCGCGGCGACGTGACCTCGCTCGACCTTGTCGAGGCCGCGGCGCGCCGCATCGCGGCGGTCGAGCCGGCGGTGAACGCCCTGCCGACGCTCTGCCTCGACCGGGCACGCGAACAGGCGGCCGCGGCCGACCGGGCGCGCCGGCAGAGCGAGGCCACCGTGCTCGCCGGCCTGCCGCTCGCGATCAAGGACAACAACGATGTCGGCGGCGTGCGCAGCACCGGCGGCACGCTGCTGTTCAAGGACCGTGTCGCCGAAACCTCCGACCGCACCGTGGCGCTGATCGAGCGCAATGGCGGCGTCGTGCTGGGCAAGTCCAATCTCTCCGAGCTCGGCGGCGCACAGACCACCAACAGGGTGCTCGGCACCACCCGCAATCCCTATGACGTCAGGCTGACCTGCGGCGGATCCTCGGGGGGCGCGGCGGTGGCGCTCGCGACCGGCGAGGCCTGGCTCGCCCATGGCAACGACTATGGCGGCAGCCTGCGCATTCCGGCCGCGTTCTGCAATGTCGTCGGCCTCCGGCCGACGCCGGGCCGGGTGCCGCGCAAGCGCCTCGCCGATCCCTTCGACACGCTCGCCGTGGAAGGCCCGATGGCGCGCAGCGTCGCCGACCTCGCCCTGTTCTTCGACGCCATGGTCGGCTTTGATCCGGGCGATCTGCTGACCGCGCCGATGGCCGAGCCGCCTTTCCTCGAGGCTGCGCTTGCGCCGGCAAGGCCGGCACGCCTCGCCGTCTCGGCCGATCTCGGCGTGCTGCCGGTCGCGGCTCCGATCCGTGCCGCGCTCGAGGCCTTCGCCAGCCGGCTGGCCGCGGCCGGCGTCGCCGTGCATCGGGGAGCGCCAGACGTGTCCGAGGCCATGACCGCGTTCCGCGCCCTGCGCGGCGCCGGCTTCTATGGCAATTGGAAGCCGTTCCTGCCGGCCGAGCGCGACAAGTTTCCCGACGCCGTGCTCGCCGATCTCGACCGTGGCCGGGACCAGCCGGGCGCGGCGCTCGCGGAGGCCCATCGCTATCGCGCCGAGCTGTTCCGGCGCACCACCGACTTTCTCGACGAGCATCGCTTCCTCGTCTGTCCAGCGGCCCAGGCCATGCCCTTCCCGGTCGAGACGCTCTATCCTGCGGCGATCGAGGGCGTCGCGTCGACATCCTATCTCGACTGGATCGCGATCACTGCCATCTGGTCGATGCCGAGCCTGCCGGCCATTGCCGTTCCCATCGGCTTTTCGCCCGAGGGCCTGCCGATCGGCGTGCAGATCCTGGCCCATGCCCGGCAGGAGGCGGCGCTGTTCCGCCTCGCCGCCTGGATCGAGCGCGAGCTCGGCCTGCCGGCGTGGCCGATCGATCCGAGGTGACGGTGGTGGCCGCCCGGACGCCGTCAGCCGCAGCGCTGCCTCGCCGCCGCATCGGCGCCCGCCTCGAGCCGACCCTGATCGGTTTCGGCGGCGCGCCGCTCGGCGACCTCTACGCCCGGCTCGACGAGACGGCCGCGCAGGGCGCCGTGGCCGCGGCGCTCGACGCCGGCATCAACCTGATCGACACCGCGCCGCTCTATGGCCACGGCCTCTCCGAGCAGCGCATCGGCGCGGCGCTGCGCAGCGTGCCGCGCGAGCGCGTGATCCTCTCCACCAAGGTCGGCCGCTGGATGGATCCGCGCGCGGGCCGCGGCGACGGCTCCGGTTATGTCGGCGGCCTGCCGCACCGGGCGGTGGTCGACTATTCCTATGACGGCGCGCTCAGGGCGTTCGAGCAGTCGCTGATCCGGCTCGGCACCGACCGCATCGACATTCTCCTCATTCACGACGTCGACCGCTGGACCCATGGCGAGGCCGTCGAGGACCATTTCCGTGCGGCGATGAGCGGCGCCTATCGGGCGCTCGTCCGGCTGCGCGAGGAGCGTGCGGTCGGGGCGATCGGGGTCGGCGTCAACGAAGCCGGGATGTGCGAACGCTTCGCCCAGGCCGGTGATTTCGACGTGATGATGCTTGCCGGCCGCTACACGCTGCTGGAGCAGGGCGCGCTCGACCGCTTCCTGCCGCTCGCCGAAGCACGCGGCATCGCGGTCATGCTGGCCGGCGTGTTCAATTCCGGCATCCTCGCCAGCGGTCCGAGGCCGGGCGCCTACTACAACTATGCGCCGGCCCCGCCGGCGATCCTCGACCGCGCGCGGCGCATCGAGGCGGTGTGCCGTGCCCATGGCACGCCGCTCGCGCATGCGGCGCTCGCCTTTCCGGCCGCGCATCCTGCCGTCGCCTCCATCGTGCTCGGCGCGGTCGCCGCCGCCGAGATCCGCGCGAATGTCGCGGCCGCCGCGGCAACGGTGCCGCCGGCGCTCTGGCAGGAACTGAAGGCCGAGGGGCTGCTGCCGCCGGATGCGCCGACGCCGGCCTGATTCACCCTCCTACCCCGCGCGCCGCCGCGCCGAACAGGACACCATCATGCTGAAGGGTCTCGATCCGCTGCTGTCGCCCGATCTTCTCTGGGTGCTGGCCGCCATGGGCCATGGCGATGATCTCGCGCTGGTCGATGCCAATCATCCGGCCGAGCGCATCGCGCAGGCCACCATATCCGGCCGCATCGTGCGCTTGCCGGGCCTGACCATGGCCCGCGCGGCCCGCGCGATCCTTTCCGTGCTGCCGATCGACGATTTCGTCGCCGATCCGGTCCGGCGCATGGAGGTGGTCGGCGAGGCTGCCGCTATCCCCGCAGTGCAGCGCGAGGTGCAGGCCGAAATCGACGGCACCGCCGGGCGTCCGCTCGCCATGGCCGGTCTCGAGCGCTTCGCCTTCTACGAGGCGGCCGAGCGGGCCTTCGCCATCGTCCAGGTCGGCGATGTCAGGCCCTATGGCTGCTTCCTCATCCGCAAGGGCGTGATCGCCGGCTGAGCCCTGCGACCGGGTGCCGGCGAGCCCCGTTCATTTCCTGCTTGCATCTTATATATAAGGCATACATGCTCTCGTCCCGTGAGGGGAAACGAGGTGGCCATGCCGCTTCCGGACGCACGACCGGCGCGCTCGCCGCGCGGCCGCACCGCGGCCGAGGCAGTCTATGCGGCGCTGCGCGACGACATTGTCTCGCTGGCGCTGAAGCCGGGCTCGCAGGTCAACGAGAAGGCCATCGCGCTGGCCCATGGCGTCAGCCGGACGCCGGTGCGCGAGGCGATCCTGCGGCTCGCCGGCGAGGGGCTCATCGACATCGTCTCGAAGGCCGGCACCTATGTCTCGCGCATCCGCCTGTCGGCGCTGGCCGAGACCATCGTGGTGCGCAAGGCGCTGGAGGAGGTGACGGTGCGCGCGGCCGTGGCGCATGCGACCGAGAGCCAGATCATCGGGCTGCGCGCCGTTCTGGCGCGCCAGGCCGAGGCCATGGCGGCGGGCGACCAGGCCGCCTTCCACCTCGCGGACGAGGCCTTTCACGAGGCGATCGCCCGGGCCGGCCGATTTCCCGGCATCTGGACGCTGGTGCAGAACGTCAAGCTGCAGGTCGACCGCTATCGGCGGCTGACCCTGCCGCAGCCGGGCCGCATGGCGCTGGTGATCCGCGAGCACGGGGCGGTTATGGATGCGATCGAGGGGCGCTCGGCCGATGCCGCCGCCGAAGCGATGGGGCGGCACATTGCCGGCCTCAACCTCAATCTGGAGGAGATCCTCAGGATCAATCCCAGTCATTTCGAGGAGGATGTCGCGGCGATCGAGCGTATCGTCGCCTGACGGCAGCGGGCATCGCCCGTGTCCGATGACGCCGTCCCGGCCGTTGCGGCTCTCGTCCCGCAAGGCCTGAAGTCCCTCGACGGCCCGCCGCGTCAGCGTGCCGGGCCGCCACCGGAACATGCCGCAAGGCCGGGCACACGGCCGCGGATCGAAGTGGCGGGTCTACCGCCCGGCAATGAGGAAACACGGCACAAGGGAGGATCACCCATGACCATCACACGCCGCCGCGCGCTGGCAGCCGGGGCTGGCCTCGGCATCGTCGCGGCAACGCCGCTGCGGGCCCAGGCGACCAAGCTGAAATGGGCGCATGTCTACGAGATCAACGAGCCCTATCACACCGAGGCGCAGTGGGCCGCGCAGGAGATCGCCAAGCGCACCAACGGCAAGTTCCAGATCGACGTCTTTCCGGCCTCGCAGCTCGGCAACGAGAACCAGATCAACGAGGGCCTGAGCCTCGGCACGGTCGACCTGATCTATACCGGCGTCGCCTTTGCCGGCTCGATCCACAAGCCGCTGGCGATCACCAACGCGCCCTATGTGCTGCGCGACTACAATCACTGGAAGGCCTATCGCGACGCGCCGCTGTTCCGCCAGATCGCCTCGGGCTACGAGAGCCGCACGCGCCACAAAGTGGCGGCGCTCACCTATTACGGCGCCCGCCACGTCACCGCCAACAAGGCGATCAACAAGCCCGAGGACATGCGCGGCATGAAGCTGCGCGTGCCGCCGGCGCCGCTGTTCCTGATGTTCACGAAGTCGGTCGGCGCCAATGCAACGCCGATCGCCTTCGCCGAGGTCTATCTCGCCCTGCAGCAGGGCACGGTGGACGGCCAGGAGAACCCGCTGCCGACCATCATGGCGAAGAAGTTCTACGAGGTGCAGAGCCATATCATGCTCACCGGCCACATCACGGAATCGCTCGTTTCCGTGGTCGGCAGCCACGTCTGGTCGCGCCTCGGCGACGCCGAGAAGACGGCCTTCCAGGAGGTGCTGATGCAGGCGGCCTCGCGCGCCTCGGAGGCGATCCGCACGTCCGAGGGCCAGCTTGCCGACGAGCTCCGGAAGCTCGGCAAGACCGTTATCGAGCCGGACCGGGCGGCGTTCCGGGCGGTCGCGGTTCCCCTGCACAACGACGCTTCCGCCGGGGCTGGCTGGTCGCGCGCCGAATATGACGCGCTGCAGGCGCTCGCGCCCTCAAGCTGAGGCCTGAATCCCGGGCGGAGATTCCCGCCCGTGCCGCAGCGGCCGCGGCGGTCGTTCGCCGCCGCGGTATCACTGCGGCGAAAGCCGTTTGCCGCCAATCCGCAGCCAGCATGCCAGCCAGGGGCCCGCCATGCACGAGCCGTCGAAACGAGAGGCCGACCCGGCCGAGGACGTCCACCTGATCGTTGCCGAGGACGAGGAGGTGACGGTCGAATATTTCCTGGAGGACTGGCTGTCGATCGCCCTGTTCTGGGGCCTCGCCTTCATCATCTTCCTGCAGTTCTTCACCCGCTACGTGCTGAACGACAGTCTGGCCTGGACCGAGGAGATCGCCCGCTATCTCCTGATGGTGCTGGTCTTTGTCGGCGGCGCCATGGTGATGCGGCGCAACAGCAACATCTCGGTGGAGTTGGTGATGAACGTCATGCGCGACGGTTGGCCGCGCCGGCTGCTGATCGCCGCTGTCGAGATCGTCAAGTTCGGCTTCCTCGGCCTGCTTGCCTATTTCTCGATCCTGATCACCGAGCGCATGCACAACCTCTACATGACCGTCGTCGACTGGCCGATGTCGCTGGTCTATGGCGGCATCGCCGTCGGCTGCTTCCTGATGCTGTTCCGCCAGGGGCTCAATCTCTATCGCGAGGCGCGCGGCGGCTTCCGCCGGCCGCTGCCCCACCCGACCTCCAAGGCGGACTGAGCGGACGCGCCATGGCCATCGTCATCTTCATCTTTCTCGCCGCCCTGATCGCCGGCCTGCCGGTGTTCATCGCTCTTGCCGGCTCCTCGCTGATCTACACCCACTTCATCGCCCATATTCCCGATTTCGTGGTGCTGCACCGCATGGCCGGCGGCCTCGATTCGTTTCCGCTGCTGGCCGTGCCCTTCTTCATCCTGGCCGGCAACCTGATGAATTCGGCCGGCATCACCAACCGCATCTACGATTTCGCGGTGGCGATCGCCGGCTGGATGCGCGGCGGCCTCGCCCAGGTCAACATCGTGGGATCGGTGATCTTCTCCGGCATGTCGGGAACCGCCATCGCCGATGCCGCCGGCCTCGGCACGATCGAGATCAAGGCGATGAAGGATCACGGCTATTCGACCGAATTCTCGGTCGGCGTCACCGCGGCTTCCGCAACCCTCGGGCCGATCATCCCGCCGTCGCTGCCCTTCGTCATCTACGGCATGATGGCCAATGTCTCGATCGGAGCGCTGTTCCTCGGCGGCATCATTCCCGGCCTCGTCATGACCGTCTTCATGATGAGCTATGTCTGGTGGTGCGCGCGCAAATACGGCATGGGCCGGGACCAGGCGTTCCGCTGGCGGGTGCTGGGCTACACCTTCATCGCCGCGGTGCCGGCGCTGCTCACTCCGGTCATCATCATCGGCGGCATGACCTTCGGCTGGTTCACGCCGACGGAGGCGGCGATCGCCGCCTGCGCCTGGGCGCTCATCCTCGGCGCGCTGCTCTACCGCTCGCTTTCCTGGAAGCAGCTCTACAAGGTGACGCTGGACACGGTGGAGACCACCGCCGGCGTGCTGCTGATCGTCGCCGCCGCCTCGCTGTTCGGCTGGGTGCTGACGACGACGCGCCTCACCGAGCAGGCTGCCGACGCGCTGCTCTCGGTCACCACCAACCCTTATATCATCCTGGTGCTGGTCAACCTCCTGCTGTTGGTGGTCGGCTGCTTCCTGGAGACCATCGCGGCGATCAGCATCCTCGTGCCGGTGCTGATGCCGATCCTCATCAAGGTGGGTGTCGATCCCATCCATTTCGGCGTGGTCATGACGCTGAACCTGATGGTCGGGCTCCTGCACCCGCCGCTCGGCATGGTGCTCTTCGTGCTCGCCCGCATATCCGGGCTTTCGGTCGAACGCACGACCGTCGCCATCCTGCCCTGGCTGGCGCCGCTCGTGCTCTCGCTCGTTGCCATCACCTTCATTCCCGAACTGACGCTCTGGCTGCCGCGGCAGATGGGCATGCTGAAATAGCCGGGAAGCCGGTCGTCGCCGTGGCGGCGGCCGGCCCGTCCGGACGGGCTCAGCCCAGTTCGGCGAAGAAGCGGCCGACCCGGTCGACGATCAAGTCCTTGTCGTTGTCGAGGGTCGCGACATGGTAGGAATTGTCGAGCCAGAGCAGGCGGGTATCGGCCGAGCTGATCCGCTCGGCGATGCGGCGCGCATTGGCCGCGGGCACAATGTGATCCTCGTGCGACTGCACGATCAGTGTCGGGCAGGTGATCTTGGGCATGAGATCGGCTGTGGCGCCGATCAGCACGTAGATCTGCTTGATGCAGGCGACGGGCACCTCGGCATAGGCGAGCTCGGTGACCCCCGGCGCCTTGATGTCGGAGCCGATGCCGGGGACGCGTGCCGGTGCCTCAGGGCTCGTGATCAGCTGGGCGAGATCGGGCCCGAGAATGCCGGCGGCGCCATTGATCGGCGCGATGCCGGCGACGAGATCGGGAAAGCGCGCGGCGAGATTGAGCGTCAGGGTGCCGCCCATGGACAGGCCGGTGACGAACACCTTGCGTTTGCGGGCAGCAAGGCGTTTCAGTGCCGCCTCCACCGTGCCGAGCCAGTCGAGATAGCCGGTCTTTTCCATGTCGTCCGGCGAGGTGCCGTGGCCGGCCAGGCAGGGGCCCTCGACGCTGAAGCCGAAGCGTTTGTGCAGCGCTTCGCCGAGATAGCGCATGCTCTGGGTCGAACCGGTGAAGCCGTGCAGGACGAGCACGCCCCGGTCGTCGCCCTCGAAGGCGAACGGTTCGGCTCCCGCGAGATAGTCCGTCATCGGCGCTGCTCCTTGCAATCCCGTATTGTCGCGAGCCCTTCTGTGGGCCTGCCCGGCACTGTAGCCGGCCCCGGCGAAGGTCACCATGGCCGCGAAGCACCCGTCGACAGGCTTGCGCCGACCTTCGCTGGCGGGGCATGACCGCGGCCCCATCGCGCGCGATCCCCCCTGTCGTCGCCGCTCTGCGGGAGACGGCGCGCCGCGGCGCTGGCGATCGAGCCGCAGCCGCGCGCCGGCTTTGGCCAGCGCCCTGATTCTGGCTTATCCATGCAGGGCCATGACCGAGACAGCCAGCGCCGGCCAGCCCCGGCATATCGCCCTTGCCGCAACGCTCGCCGACGAGATCGGCGCGGCGGCCTATCCGGTCGGCGGGCGTTTCCCGACCGAGGCGGACCTGCGTGCGCGTTTCGGCGTCGGCCGGCATACGGTGCGCGAGGCGCTGAAGATCCTGACCGAGCAGGGGCTGATCGGCCGCCGCCGCAAGACCGGCACGGTCGTGCTCGCCGCCCGGCCCTTCTCGCATTACGCGCACAGCCTGCGCGACCTCAAGGGGCTGCTCGATTTCGCCGAGAGCACCGTGCTCGACATCCGCTACGAGAGCTTCGTTTCGACCGCCGACCGGGCGCCGGACGAGCTCGCCGGCCTGCCGGACAAGCGCTGGCTGCGCCTTGCCGGCGTGCGCCGGCGGCGTGGCGACGGGCAATTGCTGTGCTGGGCCGAGATCTACGTGCCGGATCGGTTCGCGCCCGAGCGCGAGGGCCTGCGCGGATCGGAGCGGGCGGTCTACGAGCAGGTCATGGCGCGGCATGGGCTCAGGCTCGAATATGTCGAGCAGAGCGTCACCGCGGTGGCGCTGCCCGGACCCATCGCGGCCTTGCTCGAAGCCGATCCCGAAAGTCCGGCGCTGCGGGTGGTCAGGCGTTATGTCGCCCATACCGGCGCCACCTTCGAACTGTCGCAGAACCTCTATCCCGCGGGCCGCTATTCGATGCGCAGCCTGCTGCGGCAGCGCGCCTGATGCCGCCGCGGGCCGGCGGATTGCATGTTTCTTTTTCCCTCATTAAGTTCGAACAAATAGATCCAGGCGGCCGTGCGCTGTGCTCGCGGCAGGAGCGGGGGCTGTCGGCGCGCATGCTCGAAACGATTTTGTCCGGACTAAAGGTGGTCGACCTCACGCAGAACGTCGCGGGCCCGTTCTGCACCCAGGTTCTGGGCGACCTCGGTGCCGAGGTGATCAAGATCGAGCGGCCGGGGCGGGGCGACGACACGCGCGACTGGCGGCCGCCCGAGACCGGCGGCCAGTCGGCGACCTTCCTTGCGCTCAACCGCAACAAGGCGAGCATGACGGTCGATGTCGACCGGCCCGAAGGCCGGCGGCTGGTGCGCGAGCTCGCGGCCACCGCCGATGTCTTCGTCCATTCGATGAAGCCGGGCAGTGCGGAGGCGCGCGGCCTCGGCGCCGGCGATCTGCAGGGCGCCAATCCGCGTCTCGTCTATTGCGCGATCAGCGCCTTCGGCGCCGTCGGCCCTCTGAAGGCCTTGCCCGGCTACGATCCGCTGATGCAGGCCTTCACCGGCATCATGAGCACCACCGGGGAAGCCGGCGGCGACCCCGTGCGTGTCGGGGTGTCGCTGATCGACATGGGCACCGGACTTTGGGCCGCACTCGGCATCATGGCCGGCCTGATGCGCCGGTCAGCCAGCGGCGAGGGCATGGCGGTCGAGGCGAGCCTGATGGATACCGGCATCAGCTGGATGACCGTCTTCGTCGCGAGCTATCTGGCGACCGGCCGGCTGCCGGCCAAGCTCGGCTCGGCCATGGCGATGACCGCGCCCTACGAGCTCTTCGCCTCCGCCGACGGCCATGTCTTCATCGCCGCCGGCAACGACCGGCTGTTCGGCAAGGTCTGCGCCGGCCTCGGCTGCCCGGAGCTCGCAGGCGACGCGCGTTTCGCCAGCAACCCGCTGCGCGTCGCCAACCGCGCGGCGCTGAAGGCGGCCATCGAGGCAGTCACCGCGGGCCGGTCGACGGCCGAGATCGTCGCCGCCCTGCGCGCCGTTGGCGCGCCCTGCAGCGAGATGAACGACGTCGCCGGCATGCTCGGGCACGCGCAGGTCGCGGCGGCCGAGATGATCCGCGACCTGCCGGTGGCCGGCGCGGAGAACCATCAGGTCGTGGCGCTGCCGCTCAAGGCCGGAGGCCGGCGCAGCCGCGCTAGCAATCCGCCGCCGGCGCTCGGCGCTGCGACCGACCAGGTGCTGGCGGAACTCGGATATGACGCGGCGGCGGTGGAGCGCCTCCGCGCGGAGGGAGTGATCGGCTGATGCGGACCGGAGCCTCGCCATCGATCGCCGCGGACCGAACCTCGGCCATGTTCGCGACCTTCATTCATGACGCCGTGGTCGACGACCTCACGCGTCGGCGCGCCGCCGCCGCCGTGGTCGATACGCTCGCCGTGACCCTCGCCGGCGGCGTCGAGCCGCCGGTCAGGTCGCTTGCCGGCGCGCTCGACTCTGCCGGAAGCACCGATATCGCCTCGTTCTGGAGCGATGCCCGCTACCGGGGCGAGGACGCGGCCCTGCTCTTCGGCATGGCGAGCCATGTGCTCGATTATGACGACGTCAGCATGCTCGCGGTGTGCCATCCGACCGCGCCGGTGCTCAGCGCGGTGCTCGCCGCAACGCCCCGTCCGGCGACATCGGGCTGCGATCTTCTCGATGCGGTTGCCGTCGGCACCGAGGTGATGATCCGTCTCGGCGAGGCCATGGGCTTCCGCCACTATGCGCTCGGCTTCCACGCCACCGCGACGCTCGGCACGGTCGGCGCCACCGCCGCGCTGGCGCGTCTCCTGCGGCTCGATCGGCCGGCGACCCGCCATGCCCTGGCGATCGCGGCGAGCCTTGCCTCGGGCCTGCGCTGCAATTTCGGCTCCATGGTCAAGTCGCTGCATGTCGGCATCGCCGCTGCCAACGGCGTCAGGGCCGTGCGTTGGGCCGCCGCCGGCATCGAAGGCGCGGCCGAGCCCTTCGACGGCGAGGGCTTTCTCAAGGCTTTTTCCGGCGGCGCGGTGGAGCGCTGGCCGGCGGACCTCGCCCTCGGCGCGCCCTTCGTGCTGGCGGCGCCCGGCTTCGAGCAGAAGCGCTATCCCTGCTGCTACCTGCTGCACAAGATGATCGAGGCGACACTGGGCCTCGTGCGCGACACCGGCTGCTCGCTCGAAGATGTTGCCTCGGCGCGTGTCGACATGCCGGCCGGCGGCACGCGGCCGCTCATTCACCCGCGGCCGAGATCGGGGCTCAACGCGCTGTTCAGCGCGCCCTATGCCATCCTGGCAAGCCTTGCCGAAGGCCGGATCGACCTGAAGAGCTTCACCGACGCCGCCGTGCTGCGGCCGGTGATCCAGCAGCGCCTCGGCGATGTCGCGGTGGTCGAGGCCGAGGGGACGGCCTTGCAGGGGGCCGATGTCGGCGCCGCGCCGGTGACCGTGACGCTGCGACTGAAGGCGGGTGGCACCAGGACGCGCACGGTCAGCGCCTCGCCGGGCTCGCTCGAGGATCCGCTGACCCTCGCGCAGCTCGAGGCGAAATGGCTGGACTGCCTGGAGCGGGCCCGGCCCGACATCGACGGCGGTGCGGCGCGCCGGCTCTTTGCGGAAGGCATCGATCTGGCGGCAGCGCCGCGCATCGATGGCTGGCTCGATGCGCTGTCGGGCGCTGTCGCGCCCGCCGGTTCGGCCTATTCTGTCCGTTGAGGCACATCCGAACGCCCCGATGATCCGGACACTGAAGCCATGATGCAATTCGAAACCCTGCGCATTTCCGAGCCGCGGCCGCATGTCGCCGTCGTCCAGATGCACCGGCCCGAGGTCGCCAATGCCCTGAACACGCAGATGGGCCGCGATCTCGTTCGCTGTTTCGAGGAGGTCGCGCTCGATCCCGGCGACCTGCGCTGCATCGTGCTGACCGGCGCCGGCGAGCGCGCCTTCTGCGCCGGCGGCGACCTGCGCGAGCGCAAGGGCATGACCGACGAGGCCTGGCTGCGCCAGCACGTGATCTTCGAGCGCATGGCAAGGGCGATCATCGACTGTCCGGTGCCGATCATCGGGGCCGTCAACGGCGCGGCCTATGGCGGCGGCTGCGAGATCGCTGCGGCCTGCGACTTCCTCTACGCGGCGGATACGGCGCGTTTTGCCCTGACCGAGGTGACGCTCGGCATCATGCCGGGGGCCGGCGGAACCCAGACGCTGGCCCGCGCCGTCGGTGAGCGCCGGGCGAAGGAGCTGATCCTCACGGGCCGGCCGTTCGGCGCGGCCGAGGCGGCCGCATGGGGCCTCGTCAATGCCGTACTGCCGGCCGCCGATCTGATGGCGGCCGCGCTCGCGGCGGCGGGCGAGATCGCCGGCAACGCGCCGATCGCGGTGCGCCAGGCCAAGCAGTCGATCCATCGCGGTTCGCAGCTGTCACTGCGCGATGGGCTCGCCTTCGAGATCGAAGCCTATAACCGCATGGTTCCGACCGAGGACCGGCGCGAAGGCGTGCTGGCCTTCAACGAAAAGCGCGCTCCGGTGTTCCGCGGGCGCTGAACGCCCGGCCGACGGGTGGCAACAGGGATCGGACGGCCGGGAACAGGCCGCCGATCGAATGAGGGAAGGCCAAGGCCAGGGAGGAACCACATGCATCGTCGCGATCTCGTCCGCGGGTTGGCGCTGGCGCCGCTCGCCGGGGCGCCGTGGATCGGCCGGGCCCGCGGTTCCGGCTATCCGGCTCGGCCGATCTCGATCGTCAACGGCTATGCCCCGGGCGGCTCGACGGACGTCTCCGCGCGGCTGGTCGCCCAGGCGCTGTCGGCGGAGTTCAACGGCGCCGCCACAGTCGTCGAGAACCGCGCCGGCGCCAGCGGCACGCTGGCGAGCGACTGGCTGCGGCGCCAGCCGGCCGACGGCTATACGCTGATGCTGTCGGAATCCTCCTCCTTCGCCATCTGGCCGACCATGCATGTCGAGGGCACGCGCTATCGGCCGCTCGAGGATTTCACCTGGATCGCGATGGTCTGCACCTCGCCGATGGTGCTCATCGTCAGCCCGGACTTTCCGGCCCGTAATCTCGCCGAGACGCTCGACGTGCTGCGCTCGCCGCGTTCGGAGAGCCTCGCCTTCTCCAGTTCCGGTGCCGGCTCCATTCCGCATATCGGCTGCGAACTGCTGCGTCATGCATTGGGGCCGGGCGCGAAGTCGCCGCACATTCCCTATCGCGGCGGCGCGCCGGCGGTGCTCAGCGTCGCCAAGGGCGAGACGGCCTGGGGCGTCGCCTCGCTCGGCTCGGCCGCCGGCTTGATCGAGGGCCGGATGGTGCGGGCGCTGGCGATGACGAGCCCGACGCGGTTCCCGCAATTTCCGGACGTGCCGACCTTCGTCGAGAGCGGCGTGCCGGAGATGGAGCTGAACATCCACTATCTCCTGCACGGACCGGCGGGCCTGCCGGCGCCGGTCGTCGCGCCGCTGGCCGCGGCGACCGCCCGCGGCATCCTGAAGGCGGGGCTCAAGGAGCGTTTCATCGGCGCTGGCATGGAAGCCTGGGCGGGCGACAACACGCCGGCGGTGGCGCAGGCGCGGGTCGAGACCGAGCTCCGCCGGTTCAAGGCGGTCGCGGCGCGGACCGGCATCCGCATTTCGGGCTGAGGGAGCCGCGGCCAGCCCCCGGATCGGACGATCTCAGGCCGTTTCCATCGTCCGCGCGGCGGCCGCCCGGAACTGCGCGAACAGGCCCTGGATGCTGTCCGTGCCGGCATTCACGAGATCGAAGTTCTGCTCGAAATGCAGCCATTCCATCATCATGCCGCAGAACAGCCAGTCGAAGGAGCGGGCGGCGGTTTCGGCATGCCAGGCAGGGCTGAGCTGACCCTTCTGGGCGGCGAGGTTGAAGGCGGCGATGAACAGGGCGCGCTGGCGGGTCATCGCCTCCTGCTGGCGGTCGCGCACGCGGGCGAGGTCCCCCTGATAGGTGCAGCGCGTCATGATCCTGTAGATGCGTTGGCGGCGCAGGTCGCTGGCGAGCAGGTCGAGCGCGTCGAGCGCGATGGTCTCGAGCAGGGCCAGGGGATCGGGATGGTCCTCCACCACCGCTCGGGCGATCACGTCCTCCCAGATCAGCGGCACGCTGTCGACCATCGCCATGAACAGGTCGGTCTTGTTGGCGAAGTACCAGTAGATCGCGCCGCGAGTGACCCCGGCTTCGGCCGCGATCTGCTCCAGCGAGGTCTTGTCCACGCCGTTGCGAAAAAACAGCCGTTCGGCGGCATCGATGATGCCCTGCCGGGTCTCTTCCGCATCTGCCTTGGTTCTGCGCACTTGGCCGTCCTGTCTCCGCGCCTGGCGGTCTTGGCGGCAGGCAATTGCCCGCCCATGCGAAACGGCCGCGGGTCGCCCCGCGGCCGGTCCGGATCGAGAGATCAGTGTTGGGTGCTCGGCGCGTTCTCGCCGGGCGTCGGTGCCGCATGGCCGCTGGCGGCCGGGGCGGCCGGGGCGTCGTCCTTCGTCCGGTCGCGCCAGCCGAACAGCCTGGACACGACGACGAAGAAGATCGGCACGAAGAACACCGCCAGCACGGTGGCGGTGATCATGCCGCCGAGCACGCCGGTGCCGATCGCCTGCTGGCTGCCGGCGCTGGCGCCGCTGGCGATCGCCAGCGGCACCACGCCGAGCGCGAAGGCGAGCGACGTCATGATGATCGGGCGGAACCGGAGATGCGCCGCCTCGATGGTCGCGTCGAACAGGCTCTTGCCCTCGGCCCGCAAGTCCTTGGCGAACTCGATGATCAGGATCGCGTTCTTGGCCGAGAGGCCGATGATCGCGATCAGGCCGACCTTGAAATAGACGTCGTTCGGCATGCCGCGCATGGTCACCGCCAGCACCGAGCCGATAATGCCGAGGGGCACGACCAGCATGACCGCGATCGGGATCGACCAGCTCTCGTAGAGCGCGGCGAGGCAGAGGAAGACGAGGAGGCACGACAGCGCCAGCAGGAGCGGGGCGAGCGAGCCCGACTCGATCTCCTGCAGCGACTGGCCGGTCCATTCGTAGCCGAAGCCGGGCGGCAGTTCGGCGGCGAGCCGCTGCATTTCGGCAATGGCGTCGCCCGAGGAATAGCCGGGCTTGGCCTGGCCGCTGATGCGTACGGAGGGATAGCCGTTGTAGCCGACGATCTGCGAGGGGCCGGTCTGCCATTCGATGCGCGCGAAGGCCGACAGCGGCACCATGCCGCCATTGGTGTTGCGCACATTGAGATTGAGCAGGTCGGCGGTCTGCATGCGGCTGCCCGAATCGCCCTGCACCATCACGCGCTGCTGGCGGCCGCTGTTCGGGAAGTCGTTGACATAGGCCGAACCCAGATTGGTTGTCAGCGTCGAGTTGATGGCCGCGAAGGTGACGCCGAACGTATTGGCCTTCTCGCGGTCGATGATCAGCTGCACCTGGGCGGCGTCCGGCAGGCCTTCGACGAACAGGCCGGTGACGATCGGGCTGGCCTGGGCGGCTGCGAGCAGCTGGTCGCGGGCCGCGGCGAGCTGGGCCTGCGTCTGGCCGGCGCGGGCCTGCAGACGGAAGGCGAAGCCGTTCGACGTGCCGAGGCCCTGGATCGGCGGCGGCGACAGGCCGAAGACGATGGCGTCGCGCACCTGGCTGAGCGCGATGCTGCCGCGCATGGCGATGGCCGCCGCGCTGTCGTTCGGGCCGCGCACGGCCCAGTCCTTCAGGGTGACGAAGGCGAGCGCCGCGTTCTGGCCGTTGCCGAAGAAGCTCCAGCCGGTGATCGCGATGATGCGCTCGACGCCGGGTTCGGCCAGGAAGTGCTTTTCCGCCGTCTCGATCGCCCTCAGCGTCCGGTTGGCGGTCGCGTCCGGCGTGCCCTGGAAGTTGACGATCACATAGCCCTGGTCCTCGTCGGGCAGGAAGGCCGAAGGCAGCCGCAGGAACAGATAGCCGAGCCCGACGAGCAGGATGGCATAGATGATCATGTAGCGGCCGGCCCGGCGGATCAGCGTGCCGACGAAGCCGGAATAGCCGTGGGAGGTGGCATTGAACACCCGGTTGAACCAGCCGAAGAAGCCGCGCTTCTCGTGATGGCCGGCCGGCACGGGCTTGAGGAAGCTGGCGCAGAGCGCCGGCGTCAGGCTCAGCGCGAGCAGCGCCGAGAACAGGATCGACACCACCATGGTGATCGAGAACTGCTTGTAGATGATGCCGACCGAGCCCGGGAAGAAGGCCATGGGGATGAAGACCGCGGCCAGCACCAGGGTGATGCCGATGATGGCGCCGGTGATCTGGCGCATCGCCTTCATCGTCGCCTCTTTCGGCGGCAGGTTCTCCTCCGCCATGATGCGCTCGACGTTCTCGACGACGACGATGGCGTCGTCGACGAGGATGCCGATCGCCAGCACCATGGCGAACATGGTCAGCACGTTGATCGAGAACCCGGCGAGCAGGAGCACGGCACAGGTGCCGGCGAGCGCGACCGGCACCACCAGCGCCGGGATCAAGGTGTAGCGGATGTTCTGCAGGAACAGGAACATCACGAGGAAGACCAGCAGCATGGCTTCGCCGAGGGTCTCCAGCACCTTCTTGATCGATGCCTTCACGAAGGGCGAGGTGTCGTAGGGGATGGAGAATTCGACGCCGGGCGGGAAGAAGCTGGACAGCTCTTTCATGCGCGCGCGCACCGCTTCCGACGTCGCCATGGCATTGGCGGTCGGCGACAGCATGACGCCGATGGCGCCGCTCGGCTTGCCGTTGAGGCGCGAGGAGACGGCATAGGTCATGCCGCCGATTTCGACGCGCGCGACGTCGCGCAGGCGCACCGTCGAGCCGTCGGGATTGGCGCGCAGCACGATGGCGCCGAACTGCTCGGGCGTCGTCAGCTGGCCGCGCACCAGGACGGTCGCGGAGATCTGCTGGTTGATCGGATTGGGCAGCGCGCCGATGCTGCCGGCCGAAACCTGGGCGTTCTGCGCGCCGATCGCGGCGGTCACGTCGTCGGCCGTCAGGTTGAGGCCGACCATCTTGTCGGCATCGAGCCAGATGCGCATCGAGCGCTCGGTGGAGAAGGACTGGGCCTTGCCGACGCCCGGCACGCGGCGGATCTCGGCCAGCACGTTGCGAGCCATGTAGTCGCCGAGCGCGATGTCGTCCATCGAGCCGTCCTGCGAGGTGAGCGACACCACCATCAGGAAGCCGGCGCTGGTCTGTTCGGTGGTGATGCCCTGCTGGCGCACCGCCTGCGGCAGACGCGGCTCGACGCGGCGGATGCGGTTCTGCACGTCGACCGAGGCGAGCTGCGGGTCGGTGCCCGGCTTGAAGGTCGCGGTGATCTCGACCGCGCCGGAGGCGTCCGAGGTCGATTCGAAATAGAGCAGGCCGACGGCGCCGTTCAGCTCTTCCTCGATCAGGCGCGTGACGCCCTGGTAGATGTTCTCGGGCGAGGCGCCGGGATAGGTGGTCGAGATCGAGATCTGCGGCGGCGCCACGTTCGGATATTGCGCCACCGGCATGAGCGGGATCGCGATCGCACCGCCGAGAGCGATGAGCAGCGCGACCACCCAGGCGAAGACCGGGCGCTGGATGAAGAATTGGGGCATTGCGAGCCGACCTTATTGCGCGGGGCTGTTGCTGGCTTCGACGGTCGAGGTGGCCGGCGGCGTCCAGGCCGTGGCATTGACCTTGGCGCCGGGACGCAGCCGCTGGAAGCCGTCGACCACGACGCGTTCGCCGACCTTCACGCCTTCGTTGATGACCGCGCGGTTGTTGACGACCCGGTTGGTGGTGACAGGGCGCAGCTCGACGGTATCGTCGGCCTTGACGATATAGAGCTGCGGCCGGCCGGCCGTGTCGCGCTGGATCGCCTGCTGCGGCACGGCGATGGCATTGCGCTGCACGCCCTGCTCGATCCGGACGCGGACATAGAGGCCGGGCAGCAGGTCGCCGGCCGGGTTGGGGAATTCGGCGCGCAGCGTCACCTGGCCGGTGGTGGCGTCGACGGTCGCTTCCGAGAACAGGAGGCGGCCGACATGGGGATGGATGGTGCCGTCGTCGAGCACCAGGCGGACCTTGGCGGCATCCGGGCCGGCGCTCTCCAGCAGGCCCTGGCGCAGGGCGTTGCGCAGGCGCACCAGATCGGTCGCCGACTGAGTGAAGTCGGCATAGACCGGGTCGAGCTGCTGGATCACCGTCAGCGGGTCGCCGGATGTCGAGACGAGCGCGCCCTCGGTGACCAGCGCGCGGCCGGTACGGCCGCGGATCGGCGCCGTCACATTGGCATATTGCAGGTTGAGCTCGGCGGCGGCGACGCCGGCCTTGCCGCTCGCCACGTCGGCGTCGGCCTGCGCGAGGGCGGCCACGGCGCTTTCGTACTGCTGCGGGCTCGCCACGTTGCGGGCGCGCAGCTGCTCATAGCGCTCGGCCTGCTGCTGGGCCTGGACGCGGGTCGCCTCGGCGCGCTGCAGGGTGGCCTTGCTGCGCTCGACCTCGACGCGGAACGGCTCGGGGTCGATGCGGTAGAGCACGTCGCCTTCGTTGACCTGGGTGCCCTGCTGGAACACGCGCTCGACGATGATGCCGGAGACGCGCGGGCGAACCTGGGCGATGCGCGTCGGCGCGATGCGGCCCGGCAGTTCGTTGGTGATCGGAATGTCCTCGGCGACCGTGGTCACGAAGGCGACCGGCGCCGGCGGCATGGCGGGGCCGCCACCCTGCTGCTGGTTGTTGCACGCTGCTAGTCCGAGGCCGAGGGCAAGGGCGATCGGGAGCACGAGGCGCGAGCGTTGGAAGGGCATCGGGGGATCCGGACAATGGGCGCCTGGAGGGCGCAGGACAGACAGGACGTGCGGAAGGCGGAGCGGCTATGCCTTGATTCAAAAGACGAAAAAGCCGCTCGGCGAACGGGCGGCTTGAAATCGGGCGGCAGCCGGCAGGCGCGGTCAATGGACACGCCTAGGTGTGGAGTCCGAGGAGGTTGTTCATCGCCCGTGAGAGCCCGAAGGTGGTCGTTGCGACACGAAGCACCGCAGGGCACGAGGATGAACAACCCGCACAAGAATGCGCGAACGACGCCGCTTGGTCGAGCGGAGATGATCCGGCGGATCGTAGGAGACGGCCGGCCTGTCGGCGAAGTGGCGGCCGGCTTCGGGGTCAGCGAGCGAACCGCCCGCAAATGGCTGTCGCGATGGCGGAGCGATGGAGAAGCCGGGCTGCAGAACCGCTCGTCCCGGCCCCATGCGTCCCGATCGGCGACGAGCGCGTTCTGGCCCGGGCTGGCGGCCAAGCTGCGCCGCGAGTACCGGTTGACGGGTGAGGAGATTGCGTCCCGCCTCGGACTGGCGCGATCGACGGTTGCCGGCTGGCTGACGCGGATGGGGCTCGGCCGGCTGTCCGCGCTTGATCCGAAGGAGCCGGTGCGGCGCTATCAACGCGAGCGTCCCGGCGAGCTGCTTCATCTCGACATCAAGCGGCTGGCCCGCTTTGAAGGCGTCGGCCACCGCATCACCGGCAACCGGCGTGGCGCCAGCCAGGGGCTTGGCTACGACTTCCTGCATGTCGCCATCGACGATGCGACCCGGCTCGCCTATGTCGAGGTGCTGCCCGACGAGCGGCGGTGGTCGACCACCGGGTTCCTCGTGCGGGCGCTGCGCTGGTTCAAGGAGCGGGGCGTCAGCGTGCAAAGAGTGATGACCGACAACGGCTCGGGATACATCGCCAGGCTCTTCCGCAAAGCGTTGAGGATGCTCGCCATCCGGCACATCCGCACCCGACCCTACACCCCGAAGACGAACGGCAAGGCAGAGCGCTTCATTCAGACCATGCTCAGGGAATGGGCCTATGCCATCCCGTTCCCCTCTTCCGCCCGCCGGACCGCAGATCTCACGCGATGGCTGGCCTGGTACAACCAGCACCGGCCGCATGCTAGCCTCGCACGACGATCACCGGCTCAAGCTCTCGCCGGAACAACCTGACCAGAACTCACACCTAGGCTGCTATATACAAACACGTATGTATGCCATCCCGTTCCCCTCTTCCGCCCGCCGGACCGCAGATCTCACGCGATGGCTGGCCTGGTACAACCAGCACCGGCCGCATGCTAGCCTCGCACGACGATCACCGGCTCAAGCTCTCGCCGGAACAACCTGACCAGAACTCACACCTAGGCTGCTATATACAAACACGTATGTATGTTTATTGCTGCATTGCGTCAAGCGCCTTCCGCGCCGGCTGTCGCGCCGGCGCGGCGATCGGACGCGGGAGGCGGTTCAGACGACCTCGGAGACGAGCTTGGCGATCAGCGCGTTCGACAGGATGACCGGCAGGCCGGATGCTGCCGCGGCGACCGTGCGATGGCGCTCGCCGAAGCCCATGCAGTCCATCAGGAGGAGCTCGGCGCCGCGCTGCCGCAGGTCCTGTACGGCCGCCCGCAGCGCCGTCTCGTCGCCGGCATAGGGCGAGGCTGCGGCATAGAGCGGGGCGCGGGCCAGCGCCGCCCACTTGCCGGCCTCGCTGTCGATCTGCTCGGCGAGCGGCACGATGATGCCGACCTGGCTGTCGCCGGCGAGGGCGGCGACCGCCGGTGGCAGGATGTGGTCGGGCTCGATCAGCCGGGCGCGCTCGCAGCGAAGGGTTGCGAAGGTGCCGGTGCAGAGCATCAGCACCGTCGTGCAGCCTTCCGCCTCGAGCGCGGCCACCTTGGCGCGGGCGGCCATCTCGGTCGCTTCGCGGTCGATCACCACCGACGTGCCGTCGAGCAGCTTGGTGATCAGCACGGGCCCGCTCGCGCGCGGCGCGAAACCGGCGAGGATGGCCTGGCGGTCGAGGCCGTCGAGCACGCCGGCATGGCGGCGCGGCACCGCCGCGTCGATATGGGCGTCGAGAACCGGCGTGATGTCGGCCCGCGGCGCCTGGCCGATGGTGAGGGTTCCAAGCTTCCTTGCCGTCATGGTGTCCTCCCGCCGTCAGCGCTTCTGCAGGTGGGCGAGCGAGCCGTAGAGCTGGATCAGCCGCTCATATTCGGCGGCGTCGTGGAACCGGCAGGTGCCGCGGGTGAACTCCTTCGCCACCTCCACCGCGAATTTGACGGCGAGCGCGATGTCGACCTCGTGGCTCGCGCCGGTGCCGCAGCCGGGCACGACGCTTTCGGCGGCGATGGCGACGCCGACCACCGGCGCCGCGGTGGCGATCGAGGGCTGCAGGATGCTGTTCAGGTGGTAGACGCCGTTGCCGTAGGGCGTGATGTCCTGCGTGGTGATCGGAAAGGTCACCGCCGGCCGGCCGGTGGTCATCTCCATGATCCGCACGAGATCGTCGGCGACGCGCAGGATATAGCCCTGCTTGACCGTCGGCGAGATGGCGATGCCCTTGTGGTTGAGGATGCGGTTGCCCTTGGTGGTGTCGATCGACAGCACCGCCTCCATGTCGGGCAGCACCTCCTCGGCGTTCATGTCCTCGGTCTCGACGGGCGAGTCCATGAAGTCGACCGGCTGATGCGGCCGGGTCGGCGCGTCCGGACAGACATGGGTGGTGACGATCACGTCGCCGGGCAGGGCATCGCCCTTCGTCTGCATGTCCGCGAGCTTGAGGGCGGTCGCGACCGCCGCGATGGCGCCGTCGCCGTCGGAGACGAGGCCGATGCGGCTCGGCCGCGCGCCGATGCCGCCGAGCCGGCCGACGATGCCGAGCGTCGGCGCTTCGCCGCCCCAGCTTTTGCCGGTGGTGCCGGCCAGGACGATCTTGACGAAATCGGTCTTGCCCTTGGGGCCGGCGATCTCGCGGACGGTGACCCGGGCTTCGGGATAGCGGGCGAAGAGGTCGACGACGGTCTTGCCGGAGGCATGGGCGCTGTCGAACGCGTCGAAGACCTGGAGGGTTTGCGAAAGGCTCATGGGACGATCCTCGGGCGGCGCGTCAGCGCCGGAAGTTTTTGACAACCGAATCGAAGAAGCTGAACAGGGCGTCGCCGGCAATGGCGCCGGCGGCAAACACCTCCATGTCGCCGTCGCCGTCGGCGCCGCTCAGGCGCTCCCAGACCAGGCGCGCGGCGATGCCGACCAGCACGGCCCAGCCGGCGACCGGGAAATTGATCAGGAGGCCGGTGGCGAACAGCACGCCGATCTGGCGCTTCGGCCCGCCGATGAACTGCAGGAGCGCGCCGGGGATCGCCCACAGGAACAGTTGCCAGGCGACGCCGGGCGCAACCCCCGCCTTGATGGTGGCGGCATAGACGCGGTCGACCGGCGGCACCAGGTTCTGGGCGAAATAGGCCTGGTAGCTGAAGAACACGACGAGGCCGGCGACGACGAAGGCGAGCATGGCCGCGAACAGCTGCTGCCGGCGGCCGTCGCGCTCGAAGGCGGGGTCGGCGCCGTTGCCACGCAGGAGATAACCCGCCTTCAGGTCGTAGCCCATATCGGCGAAGGCCGGTCCCGTGGCGGCCGAGAAGCCGACGAGCAGCGCGAGTGCCGGCAGGGGAAAGCCGATCAACATGCCGATGATCAGCGTGATCAGCGCCACCGCGAAGGCGGGGAACCAGCCCGAATGCATGGCGGCAAGGCCGACGATCAGCTCGTGCACATAGGCCGCGAAGGCGGCGTAGACGACGAACAGGACCAGCATGCCGAGCGTCATGTCGCTCATCAGGCCGCCGACCAGCGCCAGGAACACGGCGATGGCGATGTAGCCGGCGGTGCCGAGGCCGAGCGCGCGGCGCACCTCGGCATCCGGCCGGCCGGCGGTCTCGTCCGTCGAATTGTCGCGGTTCAGAAGGATCTGGCCGACCTGGACGAGCGCGACGAGGCCGGCGCCGATCATGAAGCCGTGCGGAATATAGGCGGCCATCAGGTCGCCGCGCGGAATCAGCGTGGCGAACAGCGGCGTGTTGAACAGCGCGTCCGAATAGCCGCGCAGCAGCAGGCCGATGCCGAACATGGTCAGCGCCCAGACATTGCCGATGAAGGCGACGCCGAAGGCGGACATCGGCACCTTGAAGAAGGCGCCGACGACGCCGAACAGCACGCCGATGCCCATCAGCAGGGCCTTGCGGCCGCCCTGGTCGCCGGCCTTGATCGCCTCGGCCGCGGCGACGCCGGGCGGCCAGGCGCCGGTCGCCGGGAACACGCGCGAGTCGAACATGCGGTAGAGCAGGTAGCCGTCGAGCAGCATGGCGAGGAAGACGCCCGCGAACATCGGCATGATGAGGTCGGGCCGGCCGAGCAGGAAGGGCACGCCGATCGGCAGGAGCAGGCTGTTGGCCGCGCCGAAGGTGGCCGACGAGATAGCGCTCTGCGCGAGGTTCTGCACGTGGATCGACCGGTAGCGCAGGAACAGGCCGAGCGGCACGCGGGCGAGCGCCATGGCGGCCATGGCGCCGATCAGCGAGGTGTTGGCGGTGACGCCGAGCGACACCAGGAGCTGCATGCCGATGATCGCGCCGAAGATCGAGAGGATCGCGATGAGCACGAAGGTCGCCGGCTCGAACAGGCTCGGATGGCGCTGCTGATGCACTGGGGCCTCGTCCGGCCGGGTCATGTCGTTCATGTCGAAGGTCCCCCTCGTCTTGTCTTGGTCACGCCGGCCGGCGCGTCGGGCGACGCGGCTGCCGGCCGGCATGCAGTTTGCGGCTCAGCCGGCGGCCGCCGCAGGCTCCGGCGCGGCGTAGTCGCGGGCCGCCGCTTCCGGCGTCACCAGGCCGAGCGCGACATCGGCCGCGACCGCCGCGCGCGGGCGCTCGGCCTGTTCCCCGAAGCCGGCGCCGCCGGCCAGCACCACTTCGACCCGCTGGTCGGGCTCGACGATCTCGACGAGGTCGCCGGTGCCGAGATCCTTGATCAGCCGGCCGTCGGCGGCGACGACGCGGCCGCTCGCGCCGCCGCCCGGCCTGCCGCCGAACAGGCCCGGGATCGGATTGGCGACGCCTTCGGGATAGACCGAGACGAGCGTCGGCAGGCCGTCGTCGACGAGCTTGCGCAGGCTGACCTTCTGGCCGAGCCCGCCGCGCTGCCGGCGCGCCACGCCGCTGTCGGCGACATAGGTCTTTTCGGTGACCAGCACCGGCACGCGCGCCTCGAAGGTCTCGATCGAGGTATTGGCGGCGGAGGTCGGGTAGAGCAGGGCCGACTTGCCGTCGCCATGGGCCGAGCCGCCCTGGCCGCCGCCCATGAACAGCATGTCGGAATAGGTGTTGCCGTCGCGGTCGCGGCCATAGACGTTGGCGGCCACCGGCAGGCCGGTGAACGCCTGCACCTGGGCGGGAGCGGCTTCCGACAGGGCGCGGAAGATGTTGGGCGCGATGTACCAGCCGGTGCGGGTGCGCAGGTTCACCGCCATCGGCTTGTCGCAGTTGAGGATCGAGCCTTCGGGCGCCGTCACCGTGAACGCGCGGTAGCAGCCGGCATTGCCCCGCACATTCGGCGTCAGCATGCATTTCAGCGGATAGGTCGCATGCGCCGTCGTATAGTTCAGCGTGCAGTTGAGCCCGCCCTGCGGCAGCTGCTTCGGCGCCCCGGCGAAATCGAGGGCGATGGTGTCGCCCCTGACCGTCAGCGCCAGCGGATAGGTCATCGGCGTGCCCAGCGGATTGTTGCTGACCGTGCCGTGATAGGTGCCGTCGGGCAGCGCCGCGATCGCCTCGCGCATCGCCCGCTCCGAGCGGTTCTGCACGACCTGGGCGAGCGCCCTGAGGTCCTGCATGCCGTAGTCGGTCATGAAGGCGGAAAGCCGCTCGGCGCCGATGGCGTTGGAGGCGACGAAGGAATGGAGGTCGCCCAGCACCTGCTCGCTGTTGCGCACGTTCTCGGCCAGCAGCCGCAGCAGCGTCTCGTTCGGCTTGCCCGCCTCGTAGAGCTTCATCGGCGGGATCTGGAAACCTTCCTCGTAGATCTCCCGGGCGCGCATGCTGTCCTTGGTGCCGCCGATGTCGGAGACATGGCCGACCGTGCCCATCAGGCCGACGACGCGCTCGCCCATGAACACCGGCGTGACCACGGCGATGTCGAAGAGATGGCCGGCGCACAGCCATGGATCGTTGGTGATCAGGACGTCGCCGGGCTTCAGCGTCTCGGCGGGATAGCGGGCGAGCAGCGCCTTCACCGCGCGCGGCAGGGTCAGGTTGAACACCGGCATGGCCCGCGGGCTGTGGGCGAGCGTCTCGCCCTCGGGGTCGAGCAGCTCGCAGGCGAAGTCCTGCGCTTCGGAGATGACCAGCGAGAAGGCGGTGCGGCAGACGGTCAGCCACATCTCCTCGACGACGTTGACGAGGCGGCTCCACATGATCTCGAGCGCGATCGGATCGGCTTCGATCCGGCGCGCGGCTTCGGCCACAGGCATGTCGGCGGTGATGACGGTCTCGACGGCCGCGGCCGCGCCGATATGGATGATCAGGTCCTCGACCGCGTCGACCGTCACGCTGTCGCCCGGCGGGACGATGGTGGTCGATTCCCGCTCCTCGACGATGGCCGGGCCGTCCAGCCGGTCGCCGGGGCTCAGCGCATAGCGGTCATAGACCGTCGCCTCGCGCCAGCCGCCCTCGAACCAGGCGCGCCGCGTGCCCTTGACCTTGGCCTTCGCATCGCCGTCGCCGGTCGCGCCCGACAACGACAGTTCGGCGGCGGGCCCGGCGCAGCGCACCCGGAAATTGATCGCCTCGAGCCGCGCTCCCGCATAGACCGAGGTGTAGCGGGCCGAATAGACGCGGGCGAAGGCCGCGCGGATGGCATCGAGGCTGTCGGGCCCGATCGTGCCCGACGGCAGCGGCACGGCGATGTCGTGCATCTGGCCGACGAGGCGCATGTCGGCGCTGCGCTCGACGGTGATCGCCTCCGGCGCGACGCCGGCCGCGGTGAGGTGCTTGCGGCCCTCCGCCTCGAGCTCGGCCAGCAGCGCGTTGAGCGCAACGGCGTCGAAGCCCTCGGAAAATTCCACCGGCAGCGAGCGGACGAGATCGAAGGAGAGCGGCGCCGCCAGGAAGCCGAGCGCGGAGGCCGCGCCCGAGGCCGGCGGGATGATCACCTCGCGCACGCCGAGGACGCGCGCGACATCGGCGGCATGGGCCGGTCCCGCGCCGCCGAAGCCGACCATGGCATAGCGCCTGGGATCCTTGCCCTTTTCGACGAGATGCACGCGGGCGGCGGCCGCCATGCTCTCCACCACCACCTTGTGGATGCCCCAGGCGGCCTCCTCGACGGACAGGCCGAGCGGCCCGGCGACGCTGGCCACCGCGGTGGCCGCGGCCTTTGCGTCGAGCGACATGCGGCCGCCGAGGAAGAAGGCCGGGTCGTAGTAGCCGAGCACCAGATTGGCATCGGTCACGGTCGGCCTGGTGCCGCCCATGCCGTAGCAGGCCGGGCCCGGATCGGAGCCCGCCGAATGCGGCCCGACCTTCAGCAGGCCGACCTCGTCGATGGCGGCGATCGAGCCGCCGCCGGCGCCGATCTCGATCATGTCGATGACGGGAGCCTTGATCGGCAGGCCGGAACCCTTGGAGAAACGGTGGACGCGGCCGGCCTCGATCATCGGCGCCACCTCGGCGCGGCCGTCCTCGATCATGCAGGCCTTGGCGGTGGTGCCGCCCATGTCGAAGGAAATGACGTCCTTGTGGCCGGCCAGCGTGCCGAACAACGCCGTGGCGAGGCCGCCGCCGGCCGGTCCGCTCTCCAGGAGGCGGATCGGGAAGGCCCGCGCCGTGTCGGGCGAGACGAGGCCGCCGGCCGAGTGCATCAGGCGCAGCGCGCCGTGGAAGCCGCGCGCGGCCAGTTCGCGCTCGAGCCGCTTCAGGTAGCGGTCCATCAGCGGCTGCACATAGGCATTGGCCGCGGTCGTGACGAACCGCTGATATTCCCAGATCTCGGCCACCACTTCGCTCGACAGCGAAACCGTGAGCCCGGGCAGCGCCGCGCGTACGATCCGGCCCGCCGCCTGCTCATGGGCGGGATTGCGGTAGCTGTTGAGGAAGCAGATGGCGATCGCCTCGCAGCCGGCGCTGGCGAGGCGCTCGGCCTGGCGGCGCACCGCGGCCTCGTCCAGCGCCGTGACCACCTGGCCGTCGCGGTCCATGCGCTCGTCGACCTCCAGCCGCAGGTCGCGCGGCACGAAGGGTTGGGGAAAGCCCAGGAACAGGTCGTAGATGTCGTAGCGCTGCTCGGTGCCCATCTCGAGGATGTCGCGGAAGCCGCGGGTGGTGATGAGGCCGAGCTTGGCGCCCTTGCGCTCGATCACGGCATTGGTCACGAGCGTGGTGCCGTGGACGATTTCGCCGACATCGGCGAGCGAGATGCCCGCCATGGCGGTCAGCTCTTCGAGGCCGATCAGGGCCGCTTCGGAGGGGTCGTGCGGCGTCGTCAGGCGCTTGTGCAGGCGCACCGTCTTGCCGGTGCCGTCGTAGAGGATGAAATCGGTGAAGGTTCCGCCGATGTCGAAGCCGATGCGCCAGCGCATGGTCGTGGGCGAGGTCATGGGCGAGGTCATGAGATTGCGTCCTCGGTCAGGGCTGTGACGGGAATGAAGCGTTTGTCGCCGGTGAGCGCCGCGATCTCGGCGGCGCCGGCGCCGAGCGCGGCGATGATCCGGCTCCGCTCCTCGCGCGTGACGGTGGAGGCCGGATAGGAGATGCAGAGCGCGGCCTCGTCGCCGGTCAGCGGATCGCCGACCGCCACCGAAATGGCACCGACCCCGCGCACGGCCTCGTCATGCGATTCGGCGAAACCGCTGCGCCGGACCTCGGCAATGCGCATCATGAGGTCGTCGAGACCTTGCGGCGACGTCGCCGACGGCGGCGTGAAGCCGCGCGGGTAGAGCGCCGCGATTTCTGCGTCCGGGAGACGGGCGAGCAGCGCGCGTCCCGTGCTCGAGGCGAAGGCCGCGATGCGGTCGCCGATGGTCGAGACGACGCGCAGGACATGGCGGCCGGGATGGAAGGTGATGCCGACGACGTCGTTGCCCCGGCGCATGCTGATATAGCCGGTATGGCCGATCTCGTCGGCGACCCGCGCGACCACCGCGTCGGCCCGGTCGATCAGCGAGGTGGCGAACCGGTAGATATGGCCGGTCTGGTGCAGCAGCAGTCCCGGCCGGTAGCGTTTGCTGTCGCCGATCGTTTCCAGGAATCCGGCATCGCGCATGGCGCGCAGCAGGCGCGACACATTGCTCTTCGGCAGGTCCAGCACCTGAGACACCTCGGTCACCGTCAGCTCGTTGCGCGTGACGGAGAAGAGGCGGAGCACGTCGGCCGCTGCGGAAAGGATGGACATGCCTTGACCAAGCCTTTCAGTTGTTCCATAAAATGGAACTTAAGTTCTATAATATGAAAATATCGCGATGATCCCACCGCTGTCAAACGCTGGGCCATGCCTACGGGTTTGCTCGTATGACAGTGGGGAGGAGGTCCGTTCTCGCCCGGTTGGCCATGGCCCGGCGAGACACTTCCGTTTCGGTTCCGCGCAAGGACCTCGGAATTGAGCGCGTCACTCAAAAAATATGGCAGGCTGCACGTTGGCATCGACCCGCTCTTGTTTCGGTGCTCAATTGAGCTATATTTCTGCTCAAAGGAGTGACATCCGTGACCGCCACTTCAAGCGAGCGTAAAAGGCCCCTCGAGAACCAAGCCGCTCCTTTTGAATTCGCGGCTCTCTACCGAGCCTCTCCGCTCGCTCGCATCGACGTCATCAAAGCGGGCGTTCCGGCGCTCGACGCCAAGAAGCTCTCTGCGGTGCTACACTTCGATCAGCAATTGATGTTCGACGCCCTGCAATTGAAGACGGCAACCGTCAACAGAAAGGCCTCGCGCAACGAGAGACTATCGACCGAGGACAGCGAGCGCGTCGTGGGTCTTGCCAAGCTCGTTGGGCAGCTTCTGGCCATGCTCGAGGACGCTGGAAGTTCGGAGGAATTCGACGCCTCGTCCTGGATGTCGCATTGGCTGCTGCAGCCCTTGCCGGCGCTCGGCGGAAACAAACCGCTCGATCTGCTGGACACCATGGAAGGGCAATCCTTGGTCGCTCGCGCACTCTCGCAGATCCAAAGCGGGGCTTATGCGTGAGTCACCGGCTTTGGCGTATCGCAACTGACGCCAAAACATATGGCGCCGAGGACATGTCAGGAACCGGCGCCAGCATTTCTGGCGGTAGATGGAACGACCAGGGCGTAAGCGTGGTCTACGCCTCGGAAAATCGAGCCCTGGCGTGCCTTGAGACCATTGTTCATTTGAACGCAGGCGGTCTGCCGTTCAATCGCTACCTTGTCGAGATCGACATACCAGACGATGTTTGGAACGCCGCGAAGCTCGCCGAGCCCTCGATGTTGCCCGTGGGGTGGGATGCCGAGCCGGCGGGTCTGGAGAGCATCCGATATGGGTCCGATTGGGTCGCCGGCGGCAAAACAGCGCTGCTGCTGGTGCCTTCGGTCATTATACCCGAAGAGCGCAACGCGTTGATCAATCCTCTCCATGCCGACGCCAGTCGGATTGAGGTTCGCAAGGTTCGTAAATGGCTGTACGATCCTCGGCTTGGCCGCTAATCGATCAAATCTCGATCAAATTTACGTCTCGCGTGACGTCCCTCCAAACCGCCGATGAATCTGGCGTCACTGGCGGTTAGATTTCGCGCCATCCCGCAAGCGATCCCGGCCTTCCCGGCCGTGATCCGTTCCGGCGATCGGCGGACTCAGCCGATCCTAAGGCGTTCGGCCTCCATGGCCTGGCTCGCTTTCGCCACCATTTCTGCGCCGGAGAGGCCGGGCGCGATCACCGGCAGATAGGAGACGGTGATCGTGCCGGGCCGGCGCGCGCCGCCGGCAATGCCCCAGAAGCGGCCGGAATTGACCACGACCGGCAGGACGGGAACGCCGAGCTTGGCATAGATCATCTCGACGCCGCGCCTGAAGCTGATCGGCTCGTCCGGATCCTTGCGCGTGCCCTCGGGATAGACCAGCACCGGCCGCCCTTCGGCGATGGCGGCACGCGCCCCGTCGATCATCCGGCGCAGCGCCTGAGTGCCGAGGTCGCGGTCGATGGTGATCATCGGCTGCCGCTGCAGGTACCAGCCGAATACCGGCACGCGCAGCAGTTCCTTCTTGGCGACGATGGCGACATTGGGAAACAGCACGTTGGAGGCGAGCGTTTCCCAGGTCGACTGGTGGTTCATGACGATGATGCAGGGGCCGTCAGGCCGGTTTTCCAGGCCTTTTTCGACATAGCCGAGCCCGACGACGCGATCGAGCAGGAACAGCGTGCCGCGCACCCACAGGCGGGAAATGCCACGCACGATGTGCTTGCTGTGGCCGATCATCAGGACCGGAATGAGCAGGCCGAACACGGCCGTCCAGAGGCCGAACAGGATATCGAATGTCTTCGAGCGGATCGTCGTCATCATCTTGCGGATCTGGTTTGCCCTGTTCGCCCGCTCATCTCGGCGGCGAATTGGTCAAGGGCAAGGCGGTCCCGCGCCGGAGCGGGACGCCATCATGGCAATGCGGAAACCTATTGGCCGGCGTCGATGGTGATCTCGGTCAGCGCCTGCGCCTCCAGGCCATGCTTTTTCAGGAGCGTCAGATAGGTGCCATTGGCGACCAGGCGCGTCAGGGCTGCCGCGACCGCGTCGCGCAGGCCGGGATTGCTGCGCGGAAAGGCGAGCCCAGACAGATTGCGCGCGATCGGCGCGCCGATGGCGACGAAGGTGCCCGGGTCCTGTTGCCTGAGATAGGCGACATACTCGGCGCCGAGCAGCGCGGCATTGGCGCGGCCCTGCTGCAGGTCGGCCCGGCTCGCCGCGGCTCCCGCCGTTCCGATCACCTGCATGGGCGGCCGTCCGGCCGCGACGCAATGGGTTTCGCTCCAGGCCTGGGCGGTCGGGAAATAGTTGGTGGTGCGCGGGGTTGCGATCGACTTGCCGCACATGTCGATCGGGGTCGCGATGCCGCCCGACTGCCGCGACGTGGTGAAGATCTGCGGGCCGGTGGCGATATAGTCGACGAAGCTGAGCTTCTCGCGGCGCGACGGCAGGTCGGTCATCGAGCTGCCGCTGAAATCGACGCGGCCGGCATTGATGCCGGTGATGAGCTGCTCGAACGTCATCTCCTCCCACTGGATGGTGACGTTCAGTTCCTTGGCGATGGCGGTGACGAGGTCGACATTGAGGCCGCGGCGCTCGTTGGTCGCCGGATCCTTGTAGGCCATCGGCGGGTAGGTGGCCTCGATGCCGACCCGGATCACGCCGGCGCTGCGGATCGCCTCCGGCAGAGGGATCGGTGCCTGGTTTTCGGCCGCGGCCGGTGCGACGTGGGCGAAAACCAGGAGAGCGCCGGCAAGGCCGAGGCGCGACAGGAACGGCGGCATGTCTTTTCCCCCAAGCGCCCGGGCGGTTCGTCCGCTCCGGGCAGGAGGCGCATGCTAACCGGAAGCCTGTCGCCGGGCCAAGTCCGACGGCGTGATGTCCGCCTCCGGCGAGCCCGGCCGGGCGCCCGACCGCTTGGCGCGTCAGCCGCCCGCCGGCGACGGGGCCGACGACCTGTTGTCGTCGTCGCCCTTGGCAAGCCCCGCCGGCGGCGGCTCGCGATAGAGCACGAAGCCGACAATGCCCACCGCCGCGGCGAAGAAGATGTAGAAGACCGGGGCGAGCTTGTTGCCGGTGGACTGGACGAGCCAGGTGTTGATGAACGGCGCGAGGCCGCCGAACAGCATGACCGCGAGATTGTAGACCAGCGAGACGCCGGTCGAACGCAGGCGGACGGGGAAGATCTCGCTCATCGCCGCCGGCGCCGGGCCGGCCAGCATGCCGAGCAGCAGCGAGGTCGCCTGCAGCCAGTAGAGGTTCTCGACCGTCGGATTGGCGACCAGCCGTGACAGCATGAAATAGAACAGGATGCAGTAGAGGATGACCGAGGGCAGCAGCACGTTGCGCCGGCCGATCTTGTCGGACAGCCAGCCAGAGAATACGACCACGACCGCGTTCAGCGCGCTGAACACGATGAGCCCGAACTGTGCGTCGGCAAGTTTCAGCTTCAGCTCGGTGACGGCATAGGTCGTGATGTAGACGCCGGCGACATAGTTGATGGCGGTGCCGACCGCGATCATGCAGAAGGCGGTGACGAGCTCGCGCGGATATTGCCTGATGACGTCGGACAGCGGTGAGTTCTCGACCGTGCCGCGCGTCGCCATCAGCGCCTTGAACTCGGGCGTCTCGTCGATGGCGCGGCGCAGGTAGAACCCGACCGGCCCGATCAGCACGCCGAGAATGAAGGGGACGCGCCAGCCCCAGCTGTCGAAGGCCTCCGGCGACAGCCGCGAGGACAGCGTGAAGGCGAACGAGGCGCCGATGGCGAAGGCCAGCATCTGCGAGACCATCTGCCAGGAGCCGTAATAGCCGCGCCGGCCCGGAGGGGCGAATTCGATCAGCATGGCGCTGGCGCTGCCGAACTCGCCGCCGGCCGAGAAGCCCTGGATCAGGCGGGCGAGCAGCACGCAGATCGGCGCGGCGATGCCGATCGCCTGGTAGGTCGGCAGGATGCCGATCAGGCCGGTGCCCACCGCCATCATCATGATCATGACGATCATCGCCCGCTTGCGCCCGTTCTTGTCGGCATAGATGCCGAAGACGAGGCCGCCGATCGGCCGCGCGGCGAAGGCGATGCCGAAGGTGGCAAACGTCAGCAGCAGCGAGTTGGAGGGATTGTCGGCCGGAAAGAAATGCTTGGCGATGACGCCGGCGAACAGGCCGAACACCGTGAAGTCGAACCATTCGAGCGCATTGCCGATGGTCGAGGAAATGACCACGCGACGGCGCATCTCCGCGCTGACCTGCGGGGGGTTCGAGGCAGTCATGGCGTTCTCCGCTGGGCGATTTTTGGGGCAGAACGTTCTGCCCCGGCCATGAATCTGCCCGGGCCACGAAAGTGTCAACGGTGTGACGCACCCCCGGACGGGGGATAAGCTGACGCGTTAGGGCATGCCTGCAATGCGGCGTCCGGCGCGCCGGCCCTGCTCACTCGCTGGCCAGCACCGTGTTGCGTACGATTGGATAGATCTGGCTCTCCCAGCGCCGGCCGCTGAACACGCCGTAATGGCCGACGCCGGCCTGCATGTGGTGGCGCTTGCGGAACGGCTTGAGGCCGGTCAGCAGGTCGTGCGCGGCGGCGGTCTGGCCGAGCGCACAGATGTCGTCGCGCTCGCCTTCCACCGTCAGCAGCGTCGTGCGGGTGATCGCCGCCGGCCGCACCGGCCGGCCGCGATAGGTCATCTCGCCCTTGGCGAGCAGGGCGCGCTGGAACACCCGGTCGACGGTCTCCAGATAGAATTCGGCGGTCAGGTCCAGCACCGCGAAATATTCGTCGTAGAAGGCCCGGATCGCGTCGGCCTTGGCCTTGTCGCCGGCGGCGACATGGCCGTGCAGGTCGAGATGGGCCCGGACGTGTCGCTGCGGGTTCATCGCCATGAAGGCGATGACCTGCAGGATGCCCGGATAGACGCGGCGGCCGGCGCCGGCATGGGGCAGCGGCACGGTCGAGATGAGCCGGTCCTCGAACCAGGAATAGGGATGGGTGAAGGCGAGAGTGTTGACCCTGGTCGGGTTGATCCGGACGTCGACCGGGCCGGCCATCAGCGTCAGGCTGCGCGGCTGCGCGGGATCGCCGGCCTCGGCCATCACCGCGCTCGCCACCAGCGCCTGCACGCAGGGCTGGCAGACGGCCACGACATGGGCGCCGGGCCCCAGCACCTTGAGGAAGGTGACGAGGTGCTCGACATAGTCGTCGAAGCCGAAGGCGCCCTCGTCCCAGGGAATGTCGCGGGCGTTGTGCCAGTCGGTCAGATAGACGTCGTGGTCGGCCAGCAGGGTCTTCACCGTGTGGCGCAGGAGCGTCGCGAAATGGCCCGACAGCGGCGCCACCACCATGACACGCGGCTGGGTCACGCCGCTGTCCTTGCGGAAATGGAGCAGCGTGCCGAAGGCGGTGCTGTGCACCGGCCGTTCGGTGACCGCGACATCGCGGTTGCCGATCCTGACGCTGTCGATGCCGAAGGCCGGTCGGTGATGGGTGAACGCGGCACGGGCGGTCAATTCGCAGGTCGCCAGCAACTCGCGGCCGAGGCGCAGGTCCATGCTCTCGATGGCCGGCCCGCAGGCGGCCAGGATCCAGCGCGCCATGGCCTGCGCCGGCGCGAACAGGCGGCGCTGCGCTTCGAAAGCGTGGTATATCATCGGTCCACCCGCTGCGCGGTCCCCCGACGGGCGCGTTCCTGAAAAAAGCTAGTGTACTTTTTGCTGCGCTGCGAGATAATTCTTGGCCGCATTGCTGCAGTACGGCGGCGGCGGTCTCCGGCGGGGGTGACGATGGCAAAGGCGCAGCTCACCATTTCCAGCAGGAACTACTCGTCCTGGTCGCTGCGCGGCTGGCTGCTCTGCCGCCTGGCCGGGCTCGACTTCGACGAGGTCCAGGTTTCAATCGACGACCCGGACGCGCGCGCGGAGCTGCTCCTGCTGTCGCCGTCCTTCCTCGTGCCCTGCCTCACCGATGAGCGCGTGAAGATCTGGGACACCTGGGCGATCGCTGAATATCTCGCCGAGAAGTTCCCGCAGGCCGGTCTGCTGCCGGCGGCGTCGGCGGCGCGCGCGCATTGCCGCTCGGTGTCCGGCGAGATGCATTCCGGCTTCCACAATCTGCGCTCGGCGCTGCCGCTGAACCTCAAGAGCCGGTTTCCCGGCTTCAAGGTTTGGGCCGGCGCCCAGCCGGACATCGACCGCATTACGGCGATATGGCGCGACTGCCTTGCGACCTATGGCGGGCCGTTCCTGTTCGGCGTGCGGCCAACCGTCGCGGATGCCATGTATGCGCCGGTCTGCGGCCGCTTCACCACCTATGACGTTTCGCTCGCGCCGGTCGAGGCAGGTTATTGCCGGGCCATCATGGACTGGGCGCCGATGCGCGAATGGATTGCGGCCGCGGCGCGCGAGCCGGACGAGCTCGACGAGCTGGATGTGGAATTCTGACGGGGGCCGGATGGCCCTCTTGCCTTGGCGTGAAGAATGGAACATAACGAGAACATACGCGCCGCGGGATTCACATCTGCCGGAGCGCCTTTTCGGCGCCCCGGGGCGGCCATGGTTGGGCCATGACGGCCCGCCATCACGCTGCGGCGCACAACAGCTAGGGGATCGGCAAACGATGAGCGGCAAGCGATCCGTCGCCCTGGTCGACGATGAACGGCTGCTCGCCGCGCTGAACGAAGCGCGGCGCGAATGTCTGCGGGCGCTCGATGTGCTGCCATTGCATGGCGCCGACTACCGCACCGTCGAGGGCGTCGCGGCGGCGATCGAGGATCTCGCCGGCATTCTGTCCGGTGCCCAGGGCTTTTCGGCGCCGGCCCATCAGCGGCGCGCCGGCGGCGCGCGCTGACCGGCCGGGCCCTCAGCGCGCGATGCGGGAGAGCGCCGCGGCGGTGGCCTGTTTGAGCAGATCGACCATCCGGTCGATCTCGGCGCGCGAGATGATGTAGGGCGGCGCCAGGATGACATGGTCGCCGTTGTAGCCGTCGACCGTGCCGGGCGAGGGATAGCAGAGCAGCCCGCGGGCGAAGGCTTCCTCCTTCACCTTGGCCTGCAGGCCGAGTTCGGGCGCGAACGGCGCCTTGGTCTCGCGGTCGCGCACATATTCCAGCGCCACGAAGAAGCCGCGGCCCCTGATGTCGCCGACATGCGGGTTCTGCCCGAAGGCTTCGCGCAGCGCCCCCATCAGGTAGTCGCCGTCGGTGCGGCATTTGTCGACGAGGCCGTCGCGCTGGATCACCCGCTGGACGGCAAGGCCCGCGGCGCAGGCCGCGGTATGGCCGGAATAGGTGTGGACGCTGGCAACCGTGCCGAACGTGTCGGCAATGGTGCGATAGACCTCCTCGGTCATCAGCGCCGCGCCGAGCGGCGCATAGCCGCCGGCCAGGCCCTTGGCCGTATACATGATGTCGGGCGCGACCCCGTCATGGGCGAGCGCGCGCCAGGTGCCGCACCGGCCGACGCCGCACATGACCTCGTCGGCCACCATCAGGATGCCGTAGCGGCTGCAGATCTCGCGCATCCGCGCGGCATAGCCGTCCGGAGCCGGCACCGCGCCGCCGGCCGCCCCGACCACCGGCTCGAAGAACAGCGCGGCGATCCGCTCGGCGCCGACGCGGTGGATCTCGCGCTCGAACTCCTGCGCCAGGTGTTCGGCGAGATCCTCGCCGGCGACGCCCGCCGGCGGCCGGTACGCATTGGCCGGCGAGAGATGCGTCACCTCCATGAGCGCGCCGGCATAGGGCTTGCGGCGGGCCGGATGTCCCGACAGCGCCAGCGCGCCGAACGTATAGCCGTGCCAGGACTGGCGCCGGGCGAAGAAGCGGGTGCGCCCGGAATGGCCGCGCGCCACGTGGTATTGCAGCGCGATCTTCATGGCCGTCTCGGTCGCTTCCGAGCCGCCGGAGACGAAGCTGACGCGGCTCATGCCGCCGCCGGCCTGTTCGAGGATGGCCTCGGCGAGCGCGTCGATCGGCTCGGAGGTGAAATTGGCCGAATAGCCGAAGGCCAGCCGGTCATACTGGGCCTTGATCGCCTCGATCACCTCGCGATGGCCATGGCCGAGGCAGAACAGGGCAGGTCCCGAGGACCCGTCGAGATAGCGCTTGCCCGTCTCGTCGATGACATGCACGCCTTCGCCGCCGACCGCCTTCGGCAGTCTTTGCCCGCTGCGATGCTGGTTGAGCCAGCGGTGACCGCCGTCCTCCATGATGCTCCCTCCGGTTGCCGGCCCGTTCAGTGGGCCTTGTCGAGCCATTCCGCATAGTCCGGCACCGCGCCGGCAAGGTCGTAGCGTGGCTTGAAGCCGGTCGCCGCCTGCAGGCGGATGAAGTCGCTCGGCCGTCTGTCGGCTGGCTGCAGGAAGCGGATATTAGGGGCGTCCTCGCAGATCCGGAAGCTCCAGCCGGGCCGGCGCGCCGCGAGCGCCTCGCAGAAATCGAGGGCCGAGAAGACTTCCGGCCCGCCGAGATCGAAGACCGGCGGCGGGCTCGGGAATTTCTTGTCGATCAGCGCCACCAGCGCGGCGGCGGCATCGCGCGAATAGAGCCAGCCGCCGAAGCCCGGGCGGGACAGCCGGACCTCCTCGCCACGCTCGGCCAGCGCGACGATCTGCGCCTGGGGCGAGAGCGTCTCGCGCACCGCGGTCGGCCGCTCGAACGGGCCGTAGACGGCGGCGAGGCGGACGATCGGCAGGCAGAGGCCGTAGACCGCGGCGAGGCGCTGCGCCACCTGCTCGGCGGCGAGCTTGGTCGTGCCGTAGAGGCCGGAAGGCGCGGGGCGGTCGACGCGGGCGTCGAACCGGCCCTCGCCATTGGTGTCGAGCGGATAGACGCTGACCGAGGAGGCGAGGATCACCTTGCCGATGCCCATTTCATGGGCCGCCTTGAGCACGGTCGCCGTGCCCGCGACATTGACCGCGATCACCTCGTCCGGGATCGCCGCTTCCAGCCGCGGCCCGGCGGTCACCGCCGCCGCGTGGATCACCGCGGTGACTTTTTCGGCCGCCATCGCCGCTTTCACCGCTGCGCCGTCGCGCACGTCGGCAATGATCACGCTCGCCTGTGCGGGCAGCCAGCCTTCGGGCGCGGGATCGGCGGCGTAGACAACCGCCCGCCGCCCCATCCGCGCCAGGTGATCGGCGACTGCCGCGCCGACGAAGCCTGTGCCTCCCGTGATCATGATCGTCATAGCGCACCCGTCCCGATCGACCGATCCCCGTTCGCTCGTAGCGCCGGTGGGAGAGGTTGGCACCGGGAGGGGAGCGGCGAAAGGGCAGGGCCGTCATTCCAGTCCTGCCGGAACTGGGCGGATGGCAGTCATGCCGCAGCAGGGCGGCTCGCGTCCAGACCTTGGCCAAGGCCGGCTTCGTTGCTTGTGCTAGGCTCCGGCCGCTTTTCTTCGGACCGAACCGCCGATGTCTCTCACGCTGCGCCAGATCGAAATGTTCCGTGCCGTGATGACGGCCAAGAGCTTCGTCGGCGCGGCGCGCATCCTGCGCGTTGCGCAGCCGACGGTCACCAATGTCATCGCCCGGATCGAGGACAAGCTCGGATTGCCGCTGTTCCAGCGCCAGGGCGGCCGGATCTACCCGACTGCGGAGGCGGCGGCCATTCTGGCCGAGATCGATCGGGCGTTCGTCCAGCTCGAGCAGGCCGTCGGCCGCGTCGACAGGGTCGCGCGTCGCGAAACGGCCATGCTGCGGCTTGGCGCAGCGCCGAGCGTCGGCCGCCGACTGGTTCCCGAGGTCCTGAACACGCTGCTCGCTGAGCATGGCGGGCTGACGGTGCATCTGGAAATCCTGTCGGTCGCGCAGGTGCTCGACTACGTCCTCAACGGTCCTGGCGAATGTGCCGTTTCGATCTTTCCCATCGCGCATGGCGCCGTGCGCAGCAGCCGGGTCGGCAATGCGCGGCTCGTCTGCCTCGTCCCCTGCGACATGTCCGACCGTTTCGGTGCGATGGTGGAGCCGATCGCGCTGGCCGGGCAAACCCTGATCGCATTCGAGCCGCATACCGTGCATGGCCAGGTGATGGCGCGTTTCCTCGATCCGGCCTCGGCTATCCCCCGCCGCACACATCTCGTCCGTTTTGCGGAAAGCGCGGTCGGGCTCGCCGAAGCCGGTCTCGGCATCGCGCTCGTCGATGAATTCTCGGCTTTGTCGGCCGACCGGGCGCGGGTGGCGGTGCGGCAGGTGGCTTTCCCGCCCGCCTTCGACATCTTTCTGCATGTCAATCACGAGCGGCCTGTCAGCCATTTCACGGAGCTGTTCGAACGCGCGTTGAGCCGCCGGCTCGCCCGCATCGCCGCTGCCGAGCCCTGCACCGTCGTCGGGGGCGCGGGCCGATAGCGCCTGGCTATGCGGGGCGGCAGCATCTGTGCTTGCCGCCGTCGGCTCATCGCCGCAAGAACCGGAACCAAATCGGCAGGCAATCGGGGATCCGCGATGATAGGACGATCGGAAGGCGACATCGCCAGCTTGGATCCGATACTTGCGGTCGAGCGGCTCGGCGGGGCGACCAGCTTCTTGTTTCAGCGCTTCGATCCGATGACGCGCCGGCTTTGCCGGACGGTGGCCGGCCTTGAGGTCGAGATCATCGGCGCGGATGTGGATTTTGCGGCGGCGCTGCGTCGCGGCGAGCCGCGAGGGGAGCCCGATCGCGACAGCTTTCCCTGCTTCGTCTTTGCCGGCTTCGAAACGCTGGTCGGCCGGGAGGCCGTCGCAGCCGCGCTGCCCGGTCACCTCATCCTGCGCGTCGTCGAAGGCCTCGATATCGATCACCGCATTGGCGCATTGAGGCTGATCAGCCAGGATCCGGCCAGGCTCGGTATGAAGCTGGCGACGCTTGGCGCGGCCCGCGATGGTGAAGGACCGGCTTTCATCGCCGCGAGCGGCACCGTGCCGCGGGGGCATGTGGACGGGCCTTTCGACGGCTGGGTCGCCGACATGGATCCCGCCGGTCACGCGCGCCGGGTCGACGCTGTCAAAGACGCAGTGGCGACCGGCATGATCGAAGGCGCCGTGCTGTCGGTCGGCCTTTCCCGTCCGACTGCCGCCAGCCCCTTCGCGCTCTATCGCGCCTTCGCCGCGGCAAACCCGTCACCATACGGCTTCATGCTCAACCATGGCGGCGCTGCGCTTGTCGGAAGCTCGCCGCTGGCGTTCCTCGATCTCGGCGGCCGGCGGCTGCATCTGGAAACCGATGCCGGCACGCGTCCGGTCACCGGCGATGCTGCGCGCGATGCCGCGGCGGCCGAGGATCTCCGGGAAAATCCCAAGGATGCTGCCGAGCATCGCGTGGTGGTCGAGGCCGAGAGGGAGGCGCTTGCGACGATTGCTCGCGATGGTCGGGTCGATCGTGTCGTCGATCGCGAAGTGCGGCGCTTCTCGCACGTCATGCATCTCTATTCGGCGCTCGAAGCCGAACTCCCGGAGGGATGCGATCTCGCTGATGCGATCCTTGCGCTCGCCCCGGCTGCGGCCGTCTCGGGATGGCCGAAGCGCGCTGCGGCGCAGCTCGGATATGAGCTCGAGGGCACATCGCGCGGTCCTTACGGCGGCATTGTCGGCCTTGTCGAGCCAGGGCGGGCCGACCTTGCGGTGGTCATCCGCTCGCTCTGGCTGGCCGAGGGCAGGGCCGCGCTGCGCGTCGGCGGCAAGATCGTCGCCACCTCGTCTGCCGGCGACGAATATCGCGAGGCTCTGGCCAAGGCGCGCTTCCTGGTCGAGGGTGTGGCGCATGCGGAGCGGGTTGCGTCCGGCTGACCGCGTCCGCCATCGCCGGACGGTTTCGGCATCGACATCCCCGTCAGGCATCGCGGTTGCAATTCCAGCCGAAAGCGTCGAGCCTTCGGGGCCGATAGCGGAGAGCCGTGACATGTCGAAAGTCAGGATCGCGGTGGTCGGCGCCGGCGTCATCGGCAGGGCCCATGCCGATGTCATCACGGCTGGACAGGTGGCCGAGCTCGCCGCCGTGGTCGATCCGACCGCGGCGGGCAGGGAGACCGCCCAACGCCATGGCGTGCCCTGGTTCGCCGACCATGCCGCCTTGCTCGCGGCCGGCGCGGTCGATGCGGCCATCGTCGCCACGCCCAACCAGGCCCATCTGCCGGTTGCGCTCGGCTTCATCGAGGCGGGAGTTCCGGTGCTCGTCGAAAAGCCTATCGCCAGCACGCTGGCCGAGGCTCGGGACCTGACCGCCGCGGCCGAGGCGGCCGGCGTGCCGGTGCTCGTCGGCCACCATCGCCGGCACAATCCGGTCATTCGCCGCGCGCGCGATCTCGTGCAATCCGGAGCGCTCGGGCGGCTCGCCTCGGTCGCGGTCCTGTCGACCTTCCTGAAGCCCGACAGCTATTTCGAACTCGACTGGCGCCGGCGCGCCGGTGGCGGTCCGGTCCTGATCAACCTCATCCACGAGATCGACCTCATCCGTTTCGTCTGCGGCGAGGTGGAAGCCGTCCTGGCGGTCACCTCCAACGCGATCCGCGCCTTCGAGGTCGAGGACAGCGCCGCGGTGATCCTGCGGCTCGCCGGCGGAGCCCTCGTCACGGTGACGCTGTCCGACGCGGCCGCGGCGCCATGGAGCTGGGACATGTCCTCGCGCGAGAGCCGGCTCTATCCTGAACTGCCGGCGAGGGTGAACTCGCACTATCTTGCGGGCACGAAGGCCTCCCTGACCCTGCCGCATCTCGATCTCTGGCATTACCCGGGCGAAGCCGGCTGGCACGAGCCGATCGCGCGCGAGACCGTGGCGGTGGAGCGGGCCGATCCCTATGCCGAGCAGATCCGGCATCTCTGTGCCGTCGTCCGCGGCGAGGAGCAGCCGGTGATCTCGGCCGCCGACGGCACGCGCACGCTGGAGGTGACCCTTGCCGTGCATGCGGCGGCCAGGACGGGGGCGCCGGTGGTGCTCGACCGGGTGGCCGGTGCGTAGCGGCCGTATCCGGGCGAAAAAGCTTATGGCGGTCCACTACCGCGACAATGCGCACTGAACCTCGGTCAGCGCAAAGTCGTCGCCGACATACAGAAGTGGGGCCGCATGCCGTTTGGCGAGGGCATAAGCAAAGCAGTCGCCGAAGTTCAGGCCGCCCCGCGTTCCGAATCCCTTGCCATAGTCCAGACGCGCTCTCATCGCAGCACGCGCGAGGCTTTCATCCGTAGGGGCAATGGCAATGCGGAGGTCGGCTAGAAGCGCGTCCGGATCGGCAATTGCCTCGTGCCGATCGCCATCCTTGATCCTGCCCGCCAAGATAGTGCCCGCCTCGACGTAATTCACCGCCGATATGAGGCGCGACGCATCGGTTTGGAGGGCGGCCATGCAGTCGAGCGCTTCCGCTTCCTCGAACATGATCGCAACGATGACGGACGCATCGACGATCATCATCGGGAGAAACCTGGCTCCTTGGGCGTGCCGCCGACCGCTTCATCCCATTCCTGTTTCGTGACCGGGCGACGGTCGTAGCGGTGGGAGCGCGCACGGACGAAAGCCTTCATGCGCGAAACATAGTCAGCCTGCACTTCCTTCTCGGCGCGCAGCCGTTCCAGCCGCTCGCGCATGGCCTGCGTGATGGCATCCGTCATGGCTTCGCCCGTCAGGCGGGACAATTCCCGCGCCAGCCGGTGCGCTTCCTCGGTCTTGATGCTCAGTCCGAACGTTCCACAGTGACGGTCGAAATACCGGATCGTCATCGTCACCGGAACGATTTTCGGCGCGTCTATCCGACGCTCGGGCGGTTGGCGCTCCGTAATGTTCCAGGACCGGCTCAGCTCGCCGCGGCGGCTTCGCGCTGCACCGCGCCGGTGCCCGCCGCAAGGACCGCGACCGCCGCATCGACGCCGCCGGCGCCGTGGGGAATGTCGAGCGCCTTCAGCGCGGTCTCGATGGCGCCCAGCGCGCCGATCACCATGGCCGCGTTGACATGGCCCATATGGGCGATGCGGAATGCCTTGTCGGCAAGCTCGCCGATGCCCGAGCCGAGCGTCACGCCGCAGACCTTCTCGGTGAATTCGGCGATCCGCGTGGGCGCGACGCCCTGGACGAGCACCGGCGTCACCGAGGCGGCGCGCTGGCCGGGCTCGGTGACGTTGAAGCCTAGCACCTGGCCTTCCGCCCAGCGGCCGACCGCCGCATGGGTCGCCTGCGCCAGCAGGGCGTGGCGCCGCCAGACGGCCTCGAGCCCCTCCTCGAAGATCATGTCCAGCGCCGCCCTCAGCGCGAACAGGTGATGCTCCGGCGGCGTGCCGCAATATTTCATGTAGTGGGGCGGCTGCTGGCGCGCCGTCCAGTCCCAGTAGAGGGTCTTCATGCCGGCCCTCTCGTGGGCCGCATGCGCCTTGTCGTTGGCGGCGACGAAGGCGAGGCCGGGAGGCGTCATCAGGCCCTTCTGCGAGGCCGACATGGCGACATCGACGCCCCAGGCGTCCATCTCGAACGGCATGCAGGCGACGGAGGCGACACCGTCGACCATGTAGAGCGCCGGATGGCCGGCCGCGTCGATCGCCTTGCGCACGGCGGCGACGTCGTTGACGACGCCCGAGGCGGTGTCGATCTGCACCATCAGCACGGCCTTGATCGCATGCTGCGTGTCGCGGCGCAGCCTGTCCTCGACGGCGGCCGGGTCGACCGATCCGCGCCAGGACCCTTCCAGCACCTCGACATCGGCGCCCATGAAGCGCGCCATCTCGCCCCAGCCGATCGCGAAGCGGCCGCTCGCCAGCACCAGCACCTTGTCGCCGCGCGAGAGCACGTTGCTGATCGCCGCTTCCCAGCCGCCATGGCCGTTGGCGGCGTAAATGTAGGTGCGCGCCTTGGTGCGGAACACGCGCCGGAGATCGTTGAGCAGGCCGTCGGTCAGGTCGACCATCGCGCCGGTATAGATCTCCTCGGCCGGCCGGATCATCGCCTGCAGCACCCGGTCGGGAATGTTGGTCGGGCCGGGGATCGCGAGCAGGGCGCGGCCGTTGGCGACAGTCATGAACAGCTCCTCATCGCCGCACGGCGGCGCCCGTGGCGCGGCGCGGAACGCGGCCGGTGACAGAAGGCACCCTTCTACCCGCGCCGGTCGCCGGCCGCCAGCCGCGCCGGATGCCGCGGGCGCAAGGCTCGTCCGCATTTCGCTCAGGGGAGGAGCTTCATGCCCGACCGCTGGTGGCGCGCAGCCCTGCCGCGGTCAGGCGGGACCGAGCGCCATGGTGATGCGCCGGAGCGTCCGGATGAAGTCGGCCTTCTGGTCGGCGCCGACGATCCGGTCGAGCTCGGCATCGTGCTCGGCGGCGCGGGCGGTCAGCTCGGCGAGCAGCGCCTCGCCCGCGGCGGTCAGCGTCAGCGTATAGCTGCGGCGGTCGTTGGCGGCGCGGTCGCGGTGCACCAGGCCGCGCTTGACGAGATCGTCGAGCGCCGGCGTCAGTGTCGACTTGTCCCGTCCGCTGGCCCGTCCGAGCGCGGTCTGGGTCAGGCCGGGATTGGCGCTGATCAGGGTCAGGATGGCGAACCGCCGCGGCTTCAGATTGGGGTCGCCGACCCGGGCGGCAAAGGCGCGGAACGAGGCTTCCTGGGCGAGGCGCAGGTGAAAGCCGACGAGGTTGCTCAAGGGGCCGAGGCGCACCGCATCGTCATCGGTCGCGGTTTCGGCAGCCGGCTGGACCGGGCGTTTGGCCATGAGGTCCCCTGTCGCTCCTGTCGGCGCCGGCGAGGGGCCGCGCGCGGTCTGACGATCTTCAAATCGCATGGCGGATCGGTGCATGCAAGACCGTCTTGACATGGACTGTCGGATATCAAACTATCTTCTGCAACCGCCGGTGATCCCTGATGTACACAGCCTCGACCGCCTTTCTGGACGCTCTCGATGCCGCCGGCGTCAGCTATCTCTTCGTCAATCTCGGCAGCGACCATCCCGGCCTCGTCGAGGCGCTGGCCGAGGCGCGCGCCCATGGCCGGCGCGTACCGGCCGTGATCACATGTCCGAACGAGATGGTGGCACTCTCGGCCGCCCAGGGGCACGCGCAGGTCTCCGGCCAGGCACAGGCCGTCATCGTCCATGTCGAATGCGGCACGCAGTCGCTCGCCGGCGCCGTCCACAACGTCGCCAAGGCGCGCGTGCCGGTGCTGATCTTCGCCGGCGCCTCGCCGTTCACCCAGTTCGGCGAGATGACCGGCAGCCGCAACGAATTCATCCAGTGGATCCAGGACGTCCACGACCAGCGCGGGCTGGTGCGCGGCTACATGAAATACGACAACGAGATCCGCACCGGCCGCAACGTCAAGCAGCTCACCTGGCGGGCCCTGCAGTTCGCCCAGTCCGATCCCAAGGGCCCGGTCTATCTGATGGGTGCCCGCGAGGTCATGGAGGAGGAGGTGCCGGAGGTCGCGGCCGACGTCGCCGACTGGGCGCCCATCGCGCCGGCGGCGCTGCCGCCCGGCGCGGTCGGCGAACTGCTGGACGATCTGAAGCGGGCGCGCCGGCCGCTCGTCGTCACCTCCTATCTCGGCCGCAATATCCGCGCGGCCGGCGCCCTGCAGCGCCTCGTCGGCCGGCTCGGCATCGCCGTGCTGGAATCGGTGCCGAACGCCGTCAACCTGCCGCATGACGATCCGATGTATCAGGGCTGCCAGTGGAACGAGCCGGTGCAGAACCCGCTGCTCGCCGAGGCCGATCTCGTCCTGGTGCTCGATTCCGACGTGCCGTGGATCCCGACCGTTTCGCGCCCCCGCGCCGATGCCCGCATCTGGCACATCGACGTCGATCCGCTCAAGGAGCAGATGCCGCTCTGGTCGATCCCGGCCCGGCGCGTGTTCCGCGCCCATGTCGAGACGGCGCTCGACCAGCTCAACCAGCTCGCCGACGCGAGCGGGCTCGACGCCGGCCAGTTCGCCGAGCGGCGGGCCCACTACACCGCCCTGCACGAGGCGCGGCGCGTCCGGCTGCGGCGGCTGGAGGCAAGGCCGTCCGACAACCGGATCACCGCCGAATATCTGACCGCCGCGATCCGCGCCCATGTCGACGACGACACGCTTGTGCTGAACGAGGGCATCACCAACTATCCCGTCGTGGTCAACCACATCGCGCCGCGGCGCGCCGGGCAGATGCTCAATTCCGGCGGCGGCAATCTCGGCTGGGCCGGCGGCGCGGCGATCGGCGCCAAGCTCGCCGACCCGAAGAGGACCGTCATCGCCATGACCGGCGACGGGTCCTACATGTTCTCGCAGCCGTCCACCGTGCACTGGATGGCGCGGCAGTATCGCACGCCCTTCCTGCATGTCGTCTTCAACAACCGCGGCTGGCGCGCCCCGCGCTATTCGACGCTGGCCGTGCATCCGCAGGGCTATGCCAGCCGGTCCGACGACATCGGCGTCGCCTTCGATCCGCCGCCCGACTATGCGGCCATCGCCGCCGCCGCGGGCGGCGCCTTCGCCGCCAAGGTCGAGACGGCGGACGCGCTCGAGCCGGCCATCGCCGCCGGGCTCGACGCCGTGAAGCGCGAAGGCCGCGCCGCCGTGCTCGACGTCTGGCTGCCGCATCTCATGGAGGGGTAGCGGGCTCCGTCTCGAAGGCCCGATCGGCGGCGACCAACGATCGCCGGCGGGCAGGGGAAACGACAAGGGAGGATGACATGGTCCTGAACAGACGGGCCGCGGGCGGGATGCCCGGAACGAGCCTTGCGGCAGGGCGGATCGATCGCCGGCGGCTGCTCGAAGCGGGCCTTGGTTTCGGCATGGCTCTGGCGGCGCCGTCGCTTGCCCGTGCGCAAGGCTGGCCGACGCGCAATGTCCGCATCGTCGTGGCCTTTCCGGCCGGCGGCGCGGCCGACATCGTCGCCCGCCACCTGACCGACCGGCTGACCGCCGAATGGGGCCAGAACATCATCGTCGAGAACCGCGCCGGAGCGGGCGGCAATCTGGCCGGCGCGGAGGTCGCGCGCAGCGATCCCGATGGCCACACCCTGCTCATCACCTCGAGCTCGGTGGCGATCAACCACCTGCTCTATGCGCGCATGCCGATCGACAATTTCAAGGATCTCGCGCCGCTCACCATGGCGATCACGGTGCCGAACGTCCTGGTCGTGCCGGCAACCTCGCCCGACCGGTCGCTGCAGGACATCCTGGCGCGCGCCCGCGCCAATCCGGGCAAGCTCACCTTCGGCTCGGCCGGCATCGGCACCTCCATCCACATGGCCGGCGAGATGTTCAAATATCTCGCCAAGGTGGACATGGTGCATGCGCCCTATCGCGGCGCCGGTCCGGCCATGACCGACCTCATCGGCGGCCGGCTCGACATGATGATCGACACGCTCACCGTCTCGGCGCCGCAGATCCGCGGCGGCCAGGTGCGCGCGCTCGGCGTCACCACCAGGGACGCGCTGGCAGCCCTGCCGGGCGTGCCGCCGATCGCCAGCGTGCTGCCCGGCTTCGAGATGCATTCCTGGTTTGCCTTCTACACCGCGGCGAAGACGCCGCAGCCGGTGATCGACAGGCTGACGGCCGGCCTCAATGCCGCGCTGCGCGATCCGGCGGTCACCGCCCGGCTCGCCGAGATCGCCTCGACGCCGGTCGCCACCGGCCCCGAGGCGCTCGCCGCGGCGATGCGCGAGGAGGAGAAGCTGTGGGCGCCGGTGATCAAGTCGGCCGGCATCAGGATCTCGGAATGACGGAGACGGGCCGCGGCGGGCGCGCAAGACGCCCTGGCGGCATCGATGGGGCAAGGCCGGACGGAGGGGCCGGCACCTGTGAGGGAGGGACATCATGTCGGACTTTTTCAGGCCTGACCGCCGCGGTGTGATCGGCGGGGCGATTGGCGGCCTCGCGGCGGCCGCGGTGCTCGGGACCGGTGCCCGCGCCCAGGGCACGGGCGCGGTCAGGATCGGCTTTTCGATTTCCAAGACCGGGCCCAATGCCGGCGGCGCCAATGTCACGACGCTGCCGAACTACCAGCTCTGGGCAAAGACCGTGAACGAGGCCGGCGGCCTGCGCGTCGGCAGTGCGCGCCGCCCGGTCGAGCTCGTCGAATATGACGACCGCTCGCAGTCGGAAGAGGCCGTGCGCAATGTCGAGCGGCTGATCAACCAGGACAAGGTCGACATCGTCCTGCCGCCCTGGGGCACGGGGCTCAATCTCGCCGTCGGGCCGATCCTCAACCGCGCCGGCTATCCGCACCTGGCCGTCACCTCGGTCACCGAGCGCATTCCCGAACTCGCCAAGCGCTGGCCCAACGCCTTCTTTTTCCTCGGCCGTTCCTCGGCCGCAGCGGAGGCGCTGGTCGCCAAGCTCACCGCGCTCACCCGCTCGAACGGCCTCGGCAAGACCGTCGCTCTCGTCTCGGTGCAGGACCAGTTCGGCATCGAGCTGGTCAATGTCGCGCGCCCCGCGCTGAAACAGGCCGGCTTCGAGCTGGTCATGGATCGCCAGTACCCGCTCGGCAGCCAGGACCTTGCGCCGCTCGCGGTCGAGGCGGCCCGGCTCAATCCGGAGGTGTTCATCGCCTTCTCCTATCCGCCCGATACGCTGGCGCTGACCGAGCAGGCCCGCATCGCCAAGCTCAATCCGAAGGTCTTCTACACTGCCGTCGGCACCGCCTTTCCGCTGTTCAAGCAGCGCTTCGGGGCGAATGCCGAGGGCGTCATGGGCATCGGCGGCGTCGACATGTCGAGCCCGAAGATCCGGGACTACGTCGCCCGCCACGTCCAGGCGGTCGGCCGGCCGCCGGACGGCTGGGCCTCTCCCGTCACCTATGCCTCGCTCGAAGTGCTGCAGCAGGCGATCGAGCGCATCGGCTCGGTCGATCGCGCCGCGCTGATCAAGGAGATCGGCAGCGGCACCTTCGAGACCATCGTCGGCACCATCAAGCTGAAGGACAACCAGCGCATCGAGCAGGCCTGGGTCGGTCAGTGGCAGGGCGACCAGTTCGTCGCCGTCGCCCCGCCCGGCCTTGCCGGCGTCGAGGCGGCGAAATTTCCGAAGCCTGCCTGGTCGCAGGCCTGACGCCGAGGGATCGCGCAAGCGGCGCGGCGGCCTTCGCGGGCCGCCGCGGCAACAATGGGTTCTCCATGCATCTCGTCGATGTCGTACTGTCCGGCCTCGTCCTCGGCGGCATCTATGCGCTGATCGCGATCGGCCTGTCGCTGCAATATGGCGTCGCGCGGATCATGAATCTCGCCTATGGCGAATTCACCGTCGCCGCCGCCTTTGCCGCCTATGTCCTGTTCACCGCGGCCGGCATCAATCCGATCCTGGCGCTGGCCATCGTCATGCCGGCCTCGTTCGCGGTCAACTGGCTCGTCTATCGCTGGCTGATGACGCCGCTGGTGCGCCGCGCGCCCGATGCCGGCGCGCTGGAGGTCGATACGATCCTCGCGACCTTCGGCCTGCTCTTCGTCGTGCAGGGCGTGCTGCTGGTGATCTTCGGCGGCACCTATTTCAGCTATTCCTATCTGGCCGTTCCGGTCGAGATCATCGGCACGACCATGGCCGCCAACCGGCTGCTGGCGGCTCTCGTCGCGCTTCTCCTCGGCGCGGGGCTCTATCTCCTGCTCACCCGCACACGTGTCGGCACCGCGGTGCGGGCGGTCGCCGCCAGCCCGGCTTCGGCGAGCCTCGTCGGCATCGACACCGCGGCCTTCGCCGCCTTCGCCTTCGCGCTCGGCGGGGCCCTCGTCGGCGCTTCCGGCGTGCTCGTCTCGATGTTCCTCACCTTCAATGCCGCGATGGGGGTGGTCTTCACCATGAAGGCGCTGATCGTGGTGATCATGGGCGGGGTCGGCAACCTCCTCGGCGCGCTGGCCGCCGGCCTCATCCTCGGCCTGGCGGAGGCCTTCGGCGGCGCCTTTGTCGATACCGGCCTGACGCTCGCCATCAATTTCGCCCTGTTTCTCGTCGTGCTGCTGATCCGGCCGACCGGGCTCTTCGGCAGGGCGGCGCGATGAGGTACGACCTGAAAGCGCCGCTCGCCGTCGTCGGCGCCGGCCTCGCGCTCGCGCCGCTGCCGCTCGTGCTCGACGCCTACTGGCAGTCGCTCGCCATCAACATCCTGATGTATGTGGCGCTGGCGACCGCCTGGGCGCTGTTTTCCGGGCCGACCCGCTACGTCTCCCTCGCCACCGTCGCCTTCTTCGGGCTCGGCGCCTATTGCATGGCCTTTCTCGGCGAGGCGCTGCCCTGGCCGGCCGTGCTCGCCGTGGCGGCCCTGGCCGGCGCGCTCGTCGCGGCGGTGGTCGGCCTCGCCACCCTGCGCCTGTCCGGGGTCTATTTCGTCATCTTCACCTTCGGCCTCGCCGAGCTCGTCCGTCAGCTCGTCACCTGGGCCGAGGCCAGGTTCGGCGGCACGGTCGGCCGGTTCATCTTCGTCGACATCAGCCAGCGCGACATCTACTGGCTGCTCACCGGGCTTTGCGTGGCCATCTTCCTGACCGGCCTCGCCATCGGCCGCTCGCGGCTCGGCTGGGCCCTGCGCGCCATCGGCGAAGACGAGACGGTGGCGCGCCATGCCGGCGTCGACGCGACCCGCGCCAAGGTCGCCGTCTTCGTCGTCAGCGCCACCTTCATGACGCTGACCGGCGCGGTCATGGCGCCGCGCTGGACCTATGTCGATCCGACCATCGCCTTCAATCCGATCGTCTCGTTCCAGGTGCTGATCATGGCGCTGCTCGGCGGCGCCGGCCGGCTCTACGGGCCGCTGCTCGGCGTCATTCCGCTGGTCCTGCTGTTCGAGGTGCTCTCGGCCAATTTCCCGAACTATTTCTCGATCCTGCTCGGCACCGCCTTCCTGCTCGTCGTCTATTTCGTGCCCGACGGCGTTTCCGGCCTGGTGCGCGGCCTCGCCGGCCGGCGTGCGAGCGCGGAGCCGAGGCCATGACCGCGCTCATCACGATCTCCGGTCTCGCCAGGGCCTTCGGCGGGCTGAAGGCGGTTGACGGGCTCGACGCCTCGGTCGGGTCGGGCGAGGTGGTCGGCCTCGTCGGGCCGAACGGCTCCGGCAAGACGACCGCGCTCAACCTGATCACCGGCAACCTGAAGCCCGATGCCGGCACCATCCGTTTCGACGGCCGGGCGATCGAGGCGGAGCCCGCCTATCGCATCGCCCGCGCCGGCATCGCCCGCACCTTCCAGCTCGTCCGCGTCATGCCCTCGCTGTCGATCGCCGAGAACGTCGCCGTCGGCGCGATGTTCGGCGCGGCGCCCTGCGCGCCGGCCGAAGCGCTCGCCCGGGCCCGGCCGCTGATCGAGCGCGTCGGGCTTGGCGACCGTGCCGCCCTGCCGGCGGCGCGCCTCACCTATATCGACCAGAAGCGGCTGGAGCTGGCCCGCGCGCTCGCCGGCAGGCCGAAGCTGCTGCTGCTCGACGAGTGGCTCGCCGGCCTCAACCCGACCGAGCTCCGGGACGGCATCGCGCTGATCCGCTCGATCGCCGCCGAAGGCGTCGCCATCATCATGGTCGAGCACGTGATGGACGCGATCCGCGCGCTGTGCGGGCGCTGCATCGTCATGAATGCCGGCCGCAGGATCGCTCAAGGTCCGACCGCCGCCGTGCTCGCCGAGCCGGCCGTCATCCGCGCCTATCTCGGAGACGACGATGCTTGAGGTCGGCGCGCTCACCGCGGCCTATGGGCCGCATGTCGCGGTCGACGCCGTCGACATCCATGTCGGAGCCGGCGAGACCGTCGCCATTCTCGGCGCCAACGGCGCCGGCAAGTCGACGCTGCTCAAGGTCATTGCCGGGCTGGTGCCGGCGGCCGCCGGCGCGCGCGTCGCGCTGAACGGCCGGTCGCTGGTCGGCCTGGCGCCGCACCTGATCGTCGAGGCCGGCGTGGCGCTGGTTCCCGAAGGACGCGGCATCTTCGCCGACCTGACGGTCAGGGAAAATCTCGGGCTCGGCGCCTTTCCGCGCCGCGCCCGGGCCGGCGAGGCGGACAGTCTCGACCGCGTTCTCGCACTCTTCCCGCGGCTCGCCGAACGGCTCGGCCAGCGCGTCCACACCATGTCGGGCGGCGAACAGCAGATGGTCGCGATCGGCCGGGCCCTGATGTCGGCGCCCGTTCTCCTGATGCTGGACGAACCCTCGCTCGGCCTCTCGCCGCTGATGACGGCCGAACTGTTCAAGGCGCTCGGCCGGATGAGGGCTGCCGGCATGGCGATCCTCATCGTCGAGCAGAATGCGCGCCGCAGCCTGAAGCTGGCCGACCGGGCCTATCTCATCGCCAATGGCCGCATCGTCGGCCAGGGCCCGGCGGCCACGCTCGCCGAAGATCCGAAGGTTGCCGCTGCCTATCTCGGCGGCCAAGCCTGATGCTTTGAACGAGCCCGAAGCCATGAAGGAGCTGCCATGAAACACGTCAACCTGATGATCGATGCCCGCGAGGTCGCAGCGAGCGACGGCCGCACCTTCGACCGGCTGGACCCGATGACCGGCGCGGTCGCCTCGCGCGCGGCGGCCGCCGGCACTCGGTCAGCATGGCCTGGACGAACCCCGCCGCGCTCGAGGCGCGCGCGGAGGATTTCGTCCAGGCCATGCTGACCGAGACCGGCGCGACCCGCGGCTGGGCCATGTTCAACGTCTCGCTCGCCGCCGGCATGCTGCGCGAGGCCGGCGCGATGACGACCCAGATCACCGGCGATGTCATCCCCTCCGACAAGCCGAACAACCTGGCGCTGGCGGTCCGGCAGCCGGTCGGCGTCATCCTCGGCATCGCGCCGTGGAACGCGCCGGTCATCCTCGGCGTGCGCGCGCTCGCCATGCCGCTCGCCTGCGGCAATACGGTGGTTTTCAAGGCCTCCGAGCTCTGTCCGGCGACCCATCAGCTGATCGGCGCGGTGCTGAACGAGGCCGGCCTGCCGCCCGGCGTCCTCAACGTCGTCACCAATGCCCCGGCCGACGCGCCCGCGGTCGTCGAGGCGCTGATCGCCCATCCGGCGGTCAAGCGGGTCAATTTCACCGGCTCGACCCGGGTCGGCCGGATCATTGCCGAAACCGCGGCGCGCCACCTGAAGCCCGCGCTGCTGGAGCTCGGCGGCAAGGCGCCGCTGGTCATTCTCGACGATGCCGACCTCGACGAGGCGGTCAAGGCGGCGGCCTTCGGCGCCTTCATGAACCAGGGCCAGATCTGCATGTCGACCGAACGCATCGTGGTCGACGCCAAGGTCGCCGACGCCTTCGTCGCGAAGTTCGCCGCCAAGGCGAAGTCGCTGCCCTCAGGCGACCCGCGCGGCCAGGTCGTGCTCGGCTCGCTGGTCTCCGCCGCGGCGGCCGACCGTGTCGTCGAGCTGATCGGCGATGCCACGGCGAAAGGCGCAAGCCTTGCCGCCGGCGGCACGCGCGAGGGCACCGTCATGCCGGCGACCATCGTCGACCATGTCACGCCGGCCATGCGCATCTATGGCGAGGAGAGCTTCGGCCCGGTCGTCTCGGTCGTGCGCGTCGACGGCGACGAGGAGGCGATCCGGGTCGCCAACGACACCGAATACGGCCTCTCCTCCGCGGTGTTCTCCCGCGACATCGGCCGCGCGCTCGGGGTGGCGAAGCGCATCGAGGCCGGCATCTGCCACATCAACGCACCGACGGTGCATGACGAGGCCCAGATGCCGTTCGGCGGCATGAAGGCCTCCGGCTATGGCCGCTTCGGCGGCAGGGCCGCGGTCGATGCCTTCACCGAGCTGCGCTGGATCACCATCCAGACCGGCCCGCGGCCCTATCCGTTCTGACCGGCGTGCCGGTCCGGCGGCGCGCGCAGGGGCTCCCTGCCGCGCCGCGGCTGGCCTCATCGCCGCTCCCCGTTTAATCCTGGTGCGGGGCGAACGATAATCGCCCAGCGACAACGGCTTGCAGCGGGAGCGGCGGATGACCAAGGGGTTGCGCAAGGGCCTGACCAGTTACGGCGATGCGGGGTTCTCGCTGTTCCTGCGCAAGGCCTTCATCAAGGCGGCCGGCTATTCCGACGATGCGCTGGACCGGCCGATCGTCGGCATCACCAACACCCACAGCGACTACAATCCCTGCCACGGCAATGCGCCGCAGCTCATCGAGGCGGTGAAGCGCGGCGTCATGCTGGCCGGCGGCATGCCGATGGTGTTCCCGACCATCTCGATCGCCGAGAGCTTCGCCCATCCCACCTCCATGTTCCTGCGCAACCTGATGGCGATGGACACCGAGGAGATGGTGCGCGCCCAGCCGATGGACGCGGTGGTGATCATCGGCGGCTGCGACAAGACGCTGCCGGCCCAGATCATGGCGGCCGCGAGCGTCGACTTGCCGACCATCGTCGTGCCGGTCGGGCCGATGGTAGTCGGTCATCACAAGGGCGAAGTGCTCGGCGCCTGCACCGACTGCCGCCGCCTCTGGGGCATGCATCGCGCCGGCGAGATCGATGCCGAGGAGATCGAGGTGGTCAATGGCCGGCTGGCGCCCTCGGTCGGCACCTGCATGGTCATGGGCACCGCCTCGACCATGGCCTGCGTCACCGAGGCGCTCGGCCTGTCCCTGCCGATGAGCGCCTCCATTCCCGCGCCCCATGCCGAACGCATCCGCTCGGCGGAGGCGAGCGGCCGGCGCGCGGCGGAACTGGCCGTCGCCGGCGGGCCGCGCCCCAGCGAATTGCTGACGCCGGCCGCCTTCCGCAACGCCGCCGTCGTGATGCAGGCAATCGGCGGCTCGACCAATGGCGTCATCCATCTCTCCGCCATCGCCGCCAGGACGAAGCACCGGCTCGATCTCGACCTCGTCGACCAGCTTGGCCGAAAGGTGCCCGTGCTGGTCGACCTGAAGCCGTCCGGTGCCCATTACATGGAGCATTTCCACCATGCCGGCGGCGTGCCGAAGCTCCTGAAGCAGCTCGGCGATCTCATCGACGGCGCGGCGATGACAGTATCTGGCAGGACCCTCGGCGAGATCGCCGCGGCGGCCGAGGACGTGCCTGGCCAGGACGTCATCCGGCCACGCGACAATCCGATCAAGGCCGAAGGCTCGATGGCCATGCTCGGCGGCAATCTCGCCCCGCGCGGGGCCGTCATCAAGCAGGCGGCGGCAACCGCGCGCCTACTGCAGCATACCGGCCGGGCGGTGGTGTTCGAATCGGTCGAGGACATGACCAATCGCATCGACGATCCCGATCTCGACGTGACGGCGGACGATGTGCTGGTGCTGCGCAATGCCGGTCCCAAGGGCGCGCCGGGCATGCCGGAGGCGGGCTACCTGCCGATCCCGAAAAAGCTCGGCCGCCAGGGCGTCAAGGACATGGTGCGCATTTCCGACGCGCGCATGAGCGGCACGGCCTTTGGCACCATCGTGCTGCACATGACGCCGGAATCGGCGGTCGGCGGGCCGCTCGCCCTGGTCCGGTCCGGCGACATGATCCGGCTCGATGTCGCCGGACGCCGCATCGACCTGCTGGTCGACGAGGCCGAGCTTGCCGCGCGTCGCGCCGCCCTGCCGCCGCCCGAGCGCCCGGCCTGGGCGAAGCGCGGCTACGCCCGGCTCTTCCACGACAGCGTGCTGCAGGCGGACGAAGGCTGCGACTTCGATTTCCTCGTCGCCGAAGGCAAGGATTAGCGCGAGGTCATCCCGCGTTGGCCGTGCTTTGCAGTGCGGTTGGCCGTGGTTTGAGGCTCGCCTGTGGCTCGCACCTTGCCATGAGGAGTGTTCGGCGCGGCATCAGCGATGCGCATGAAACGACACGCTTGACGGGAATTCAGCACCGCCGCTGCTGCAATACTCTCCATTCCTCATGGTGAGGTGCGAGCGCAGCGAGCCTCGACCACGGCCGACTTTCGTGCCGGTCGCGCCTGAGAGATCATCGCGTGTCGGAACGACGCGTGCGCATGCGCAGCCCGAACCGAAGGTCGCGCCACGCACCGCCTGGTCACTCCATCAGGCGTCGAGGATCGGCGCGAAGCCGCCATAGACCATGCGCTTGCCGTCGTAGAGCCCGCCGCCGCCGTTCATGCGCTCGTCGGCCATGATCTTCTGCCAGCCATCGTCGCGGGCTTGCTTCGAGGGCCACTCGACCCAGGAATAGACGACGTTCTCGTCGCCTTCCGCTTTGACGGCGCCCTTGTAGTCGGTGACCTTGCCGTCCGGCACGTCTTCGCCCCAGGCCTCGACCACGCGGCTCGCGCCGTGCTCGACGAAGATCGCCTGCGCCCGGTTGGCGAGTTCCCGGTAGGCGGTCTTGTTGCTTTCGGGCACCGGCAGCAGCATCCCATCGATGTAGCCCGGCTTGATGCTACCCTTGCTGTCGACGATCGGGCTGAAGCCGCCATAGATCATGCGTTGGCCGTCGAACGGCATGCGCGCGCCCATGCCTTCGGCGCGCGGATCGGCCATGAACTTCTGGAAGGCTTCCTCGGCCACCGCCTTGCTCGGAAATTCGATCCAGGAGAAGACGATGACCTCGCCGGGCTTGGCCTTCACCGCGCGGTTGAAGTCGGTCACCTTGCCTTCGGGCACCGCGTCGCCCCAGGCTTCGACCACCCGCGTCGCGCCGTGATCCTTGAAGATGACCGCGGCTTCGGTCGCGTGCTTCAGATAGGCGTCCTTATTCGCGGCGGGGACCGCCGCAACGAAACCTTCCACATAGGCCATGACGTCATCCTGATGATTTGTCGGATTGGAAAGGCGCCCGGCGCCGCCGGGCGGGCCGTTTTGGGCTTGACGAGATAGGTTGATATCAACATATTAGGTCCATGTCAAACGCCGTCCCGCTCGAAGTCACCCATCACGTCCGCGATCATTGCCTGTGCCTTGCGACCCAGCGGGCCGCGCGCTCGCTCGCCCGCCGCTTCGACGAGGCGCTGAGGCCGGTCGGCATCACCAGCGGCCAGTTCTCGCTCCTGATGTCGCTCAACCGGCCGGATCCGCCGCCGATCGGCGCGGTGGCGATCTTGCTCGCCATGGACCGCACGACCCTCACGGCCAACCTGAAGCCGCTCGAGCGGCGCGGGCTCGTGGTCCTCAAGGTCGACCCGGCGGACCGGCGCAGCCGCCTGCTGGCGCTGACCGACCAGGGCCGGGCACTGCTCGCCGCGGCCGTGCCGATCTGGCGCGACACCCACGCGGCAGTCGACGCGGAACTCGGCACGATCGACGGCAAGGGCCTGCGCACGGCCCTCGGCGCGCTTGCCTGACGATTCTCTGGTCGCCACCCATTATCGCCTCTTGACGTCATTCCCGCTTGGCGCTGTTATTGACTAACTGGTTAGTTTAGACGGCAGGGGACGATGGCGGGCGATCAGACGAGCGGGCATGTCCGGGTTGCCGTCGATATCGGCGGCACCTTTACCGATATCGCGCTCACCACCGAGGACGGCCTCGTCCACGAGAGCAAGGTGTCCTCGACCCCGGACGATCCGAGCCGGGCCGTGGTCGAGGGGCTCGCCCAGCTCCTCGCCGAGCTCGGCATCGCGCCGGCGCGCGTCGCCGAGGTGCTGCACGGCACGACGGTCGGCTCCAACACCATCTTGCAGCGCTCGGGCGCCCGCACCGGCCTGATCACCACCCGCGGCTTTCGCGATGTCCTGGAGATCGGCCGCATCCGCATGCCCGACATGTTCGACCTCACCTGGGACAAGCCGAAGCCGCTGGTGCCGCGCCGCCACAGGTTGGAGGTCACCGAGCGGCTCGCTGCCGACGGCACGGTGGTCGAGTCGCTCTCCGAGGCCGAGGTGATCGCCGCCGGGCGTGCGCTGGTCGAGGCCGGCATCGAGGCGGTCGGCATCTGCTTCATCAACAGCTACCGCAACCCCGTCCACGAGCGGGCCGCCGAAGACATCCTCCGCCGCCACTTCCCCGATCTGCTGGTCACCACCTCCTGCGCGGTGCTGCCGGAGATGAAGGAATACGAGCGCACCAGCACGACCGTGGTGAACGCCTATCTGCTGGCGGCGATGCGCGCCTATCTGCAGAAGCTGGAAGCGGGCCTGCGAGCCACCGGCATAACCGCGCCGATCCTGGTCATGACCTCCAATGGCGGCATGCTGGCGGCCGGCGCCACCTGCGAGAAGCCGGTCCTGGTGGTCGCCTCCGGCCCGGCTGGCGGGGTGGTCGGCGCGGCACGGCTCGGCCTTGCCCGCGACGAGCGCGACATCATCGTGTTCGACATGGGCGGCACCACCGCCAAGGCCGTGATCATCGAGGATGGTCGGCCGACCATGACCTCGGAATACGAGTTCCGGGACGGCATGTCGGCCTCCAGCCGGTTCATCAAGGCCGGCGGCTACATGCTGAAGGTTCCCGCCATCGACATTGCCGAGGTCGGCGCCGGCGGCGGCTCCATGGCCGGCATCGACAAGGGCGGCCTGCTCACCGTCGGGCCGCAATCGGCCGGCGCCGTTCCGGGCCCGGCCTGCTACGGCCTCGGCAACGACCGGCCGACCGTCACCGACGCCAATGTCGTGCTCGGTTTCGTCAATGCCGAGGAGCTCGCCGGCGGGCGCCTCGCCATCGATCGCGCCCTGTCGGAAAAGGCGATCGGCGACCATGTCGCCCGGCCGCTCGGCCTCGACATGGCCGATGCCGCTCACGGCATCCGCCAGGTCGCCAATGCCGCCATGGCGCGGGCCGTGCGCGCCGTCACCGTCGAGCGTGGCCGCGACCCGCGCGACCTCACCCTCATGGCCTTCGGCGGCAATGGCGGCGTGCACGCGCCGGACCTCGCCCGCCAGCTCGGCATCCCCCGGGTGGTGGTGCCGCCGCTCTCAGGGATCTTCTGCGCGGTCGGCATGCTCGCCTCCGACGTCGAGCACACCGCGCTCGCCACCGTCACCCGGCCGCTCGCCGCCATGACGCCGGCCGAGCTCGCCGCCCTCAAGGCGGCCCTTGCCGCCGAGGTCGCCGGCAGGCTCTCCGGCGACGGCTATCCGCCCGAACGCCAGGCCTTCCTCTGGGAGGCGGACCTGCGCCACGAGGGGCAGGCGACGGAACTGCCCGTCACCTTCGAAGGTGAGGATCTCGGCGATATCGCCGAACGTTTCGTCGCCGAATATTTCAAGACCTACGGCTATCGCGACGAGACGCCGATCGAGCTGATGAAGCTGCACGTCATCGGCCGCGGCCTGCGCAGCAACCGGCTGGATTTCTCCGCCATGAAGATCGCCCACCGGCCGGGCGCGGCCAAGGCGCGCACCCGCGAAGTCGCCTTCGCCCGCGGCGAGAAGCCGGTGCCGGTCGGCATCGTGCCGCGCGCGGCAGTCGGCCGCGAGCCGCAGCAGGGGCCCCTGATCATCGAGGAATATGACGCCACCATCGTCGTGCCGCCGGATGCGAGCGTCCACCGCGACGCCATCGGCTGCATCGTGCTGGAATTCGGAGCCTGAGGATGAAAGTGGATCCCATCACCTTCGCCGTCATCAAGAGCGGGCTCGATTCGATCGCCGACGAGATGGCCTATACGGTGGTGCGCATCGCGCGCTCCGAGATCGTCAAGGACGTGATGGACTTCTCCGCGGCGATCTGCGCGGGCGACGGTCAGATGGTGGCGCAGGCCAAGACCATCGCCCAGCATCTCGGCGCGATCCCCGAGGCCATGGCCGCCGTGCTCGAAAAGTTCGGCGACGACCTCGCCGAGGGCGACGTCGTGATCATGAACGACCCCTATCACGGCGGCATGCACCTGCCCGACATCTTCATGTTCGTGCCGATCTTCGCCGCCGGCCGCCGGCGGGCCTTTGCGGTGGTGATCTGCCATCACACCGATGTCGGCGGCCGCGTGCCCGGATCGAACGCCTCCGATTCCACCGAGATCTATCAGGAGGGCCTGCGCATCCCGCCGCTCAAGCTCTACGAGCGCGGCGTGCTGAACACGACCCTCGAGACGATGATCAAGATCAATGTCCGCGTGCCCGCCCGGGTCTGGGGCGACCTTTCGGCCCAGTTCGCCGCCGCTCAGGTCGGCAAGCGGGGCATCGACAAGCTGATCCAGCGCTACGGCGCCGACGAGGTCGACGCCTACATGCAGGAACTGCTCGACTATGCCGAGCGGCTGACCCGTCAGGAAATCAGGACCTGGCCGAAAGGCACCTACCGGTTCACCGACCATATCGACGACGACGGCTTCTCGGACCGGCCGATCCCGATCCATGTCGCGATCACCGTGCGCGACGACGGCTCGCTGTTCGTCGACTATACCGGCTCCTCGCCGCAGGTGCGCGGCGCGCTCAACGCAACGCTCAGCTTCACCCATTCGCTGACCTATCTCAGCGTGCGCTGCGTGCTCGCGCGCGACATCCCGAACAATGTCGGCATGTTCCGCTGCGTTGAGGTCAAGGCGCCGGAAGCCTCCGTCCTCAACCCGGTCATGCCCGGGCCCTGCGCGGCGCGCGCGCTCACCGGCTACCGCGTCTTCGACACCATGCTCGGCGCGCTCGCCAAGATCGTGCCGGACAAGGTGCCGGCGGCCGGCGAGGGCGGCAACAGCGTCATCTGCATTTCCGGCCTCAGGCCCGACCGCCAGCCCTTCATCATCGTCGACATGATCTGCGGCGCCTGGGGCGGCCGGCCCGACAAGGACGGGCTGGAGGCGGTGACCAATGCCTCGCAGAACCTCTCCAACATGCCGGTCGAGGTGATGGAGGCCGAACATCCCGTGCGCATCGAGGACTATGGCTTCGTCACCGACAGCTGCGGCGCCGGCCGCTGGCGCGGCGGCGTCGGCATCCGTCGTTCCTACCGCATCCTCGCCCCGGAGGCGCTGCTGCAGATGCGCACCGACCGCGTCGCCTTCCGGCCCTATGGCCTTGCCGGCGGCGAGCCCGGCGGCCCCTCGCGCAACAGCATGGAGGTCGACGGCGTCAGGCGCGACCTGCCCGGCAAGATCACCACCACGGTCGGCGCGAACACGCTGATCGTGCACGAGCAGGCGGGCGCGGGCGGCTTCGGCGATCCGTTCGAGCGCGATCCGGCGCTGGTCCGCGAGGATGTGATCGACGGCAAGATCACCCCGGCATTCGCCGCCCGGCACCACGGGGTCGTCGTCGATGCGGTCGGCACACTCGATCCCGCGGCGACGGCGCAGGCGCGGGCCGGCCGCCCCGCCATTGCCGAGGTTGCCTGACATGGCCGGCGCGGCGGACCGGATCGGAGCGAAGGGCGCGCGCGACAAGGTCACGCGCAACCCCGAGGCGAGCCGCGCCCGCATCCTGGAGGCCGCGCGCGTCGAGTTCGTCACCCATGGCCTGAACGGCGCCCGGGTCGACCGCATCGCCGCGCAGTCGGGCGCCAACAAGAACCTGATCTACCACTATTTCGGCTCCAAGGAGGCGCTCTATCTCGCCGTCCTGGAGCGCATCTATGCGGGCCTGCGCGAGAGCCAGAAGGACGAGGACCTGCGCGGCCTGCCGCCGCTCGAAGGCATGCGCCGGCTGGTCGGCAACACCTTCGACCATTTCGTCGCGACCCCCGACCTGATCCGCCTGATGAGCGTGGAGAACATCCACTACGGCCAGCATCTGAAGCGCTCCGAGGCGATCCGGCCGCTCTATGGCCGCCTGCTCGACACGCTGCGCCAGATCCTCAGGCGCGGCCAGGCCGAGGGCGTGTTCCGCGCCCATGTCGACGAGGTCGATCTCTATCTCTCGATCTCGGGCCTCGCCTATTTCTTCCTGTCCAACCAGCACACCCTGTCCTGGCTCCTGGAGCGCGATTTCGTCGCGCCCGAGCGCATTGCGGGCCGGCGGCGGCATGTCGTCGAGATGGTGCTGAGCTATTTGACGCAGGCTCCGCCCGAAGAGGCGGACGGCGCAAAAACCCAGAGGTGAACGGAGAATGGACCATGAAGCGATTGGTGACGGCCACGCTGCTCGTTGCAGCGGCATTCGCCTGTAAGGCCGCGCCGGCCGCGGCCCAGGCGGCAGCGCCCGCCGGGCCGCCCGACAAGGTCTCGGTGCGGCTGGACTTCTCGCCCTGGGGCGTGCAGGCCGCGATGCATCTCGCCCGCAACCGCGGCTGGTTCCGCGAGGCCAATCTCGACGTCGACATCCAGGACGGCCGCGGCTCCGGCAACACGATCCAGCTCGTCAATGCCGGCCAGGCCGATGTCGGTCAGGTCCAGGTCGGGCTGGTCGGCTCGGCGCGGGCCCAAGGGGCCAAGATCCGCGCGATCGCGACCTTCCAGCGCCGCACCGATCTCTGCATCCTGGTCGATCGCACCGCGACCGCCGCCCGCGCGGCGGATCTGCGCGGCCGCTCGCTGGTCGTCTTCGCCGCCAGTCCCTGGGCGCCGTTCATCGATCTCTACCTCAAGGCCGGCGGGCTTACCCGCAACGACGTGAAGGTCGATTTCGTCGACCCCGCGGCGCTCTGGGGCACCTATACCGCCCGGCGGGCCGACGGGCTGATGTCGACGGTCGGCTCGGCCCTGCCGATCGCCGAGCGCTCGCGCCCCTCGAAATGCCTGCTCGCGGCCGACGAGGGCATCGCCTTCCCGAGCTATGGCCTGGTCGCGCGCGAGGACGTCATCGCGAGCCGCGGCCCGGTGCTGCGCCGGCTGATTGCGGTGCAGCAGCGCGCCTGGGAGCATCTGCGCGGCAATCCCGACGACGGCGTCCGCGCCATGATCGCCGAGCGGCCCGATGCGCGCCTCGATCCCGAAGTGCTGCGCGGCCAGATCAAGCTGACCATCGACTATTTCGACACGCCGGCGTCGCAGGGCCGGCCGATCGGCTGGCAGGCGCGCGAGGACTGGGAGGCGGCGCTGAAGTCGCTGGAGGCGGCCGGCGTCGTCCGTCCGGGATGGACGGTCGCCGACTACTTCACCAACCAGCTGGTCGAGTGACCATGACGATCCGCCTCACCAACCAGCGGGCCGGCCGGCCATGACCGTCTGTCTCACCAGCCAGTGGGTCGCCAGGCCATGACGATCCGGATGAGCACGCCCGTCGTGGCCGAAGCCTATGTCTCGGTTCGCGGCGCCGGCAAGACCTACATGTCGCCGCGCGGCCCGGTCTCGGCGCTCGCCGATATCGATCTCGACATCGCGCCGGGCGAGTTCGTCAGCGTGGTCGGGCCCTCGGGCTGCGGCAAGAGCACGCTGATGAAGTGCGTCGCGGGCCTCGAAGCGGTCTCTTCCGGCGAGATCCGCGTCGGTTCGGCGCCGATCGACGGCCCGCCGCAGGGCCTCGGCGTGGTGTTCCAGCGCGACGTGCTGCTCGACTGGCGCAGCGTCCTCGACAATGTGCTCCTGTCGATCGAGTTCCTCGGCCTCAAGCGCGCCGACTACCACGACCGGGCGCGGGCCCTGCTCGACCGTTTCGGGCTCGGCGGCTTCGAGCATCGCTACCCCTGGGAGCTGTCCGGCGGCATGCGCCAGCGCGCCTCGATCTGCCGGGCGCTGCTCGCCGATCCCGACCTGCTGCTGATGGACGAGCCGTTCGGCGCGCTCGACGCCATGACCCGCGACGACCTCAACATCGAGTTGGCCCGGATCTGGCAGGAGACGCGCAAGACGCTTCTGTTCATCACCCATTCGATCGCCGAAGCCGTGTTCCTCTCCGATCGTGTCGTGATGATGGGCAGGGCACCGGGCCGGATCATCGACATCGTCACGATCGACCTGCCGCGCCCGCGCTCGCTCGCCATTCGCGAGAGCGCGGAATTCGCGGCCTATGTCAAACGCATCCGCCACCACTTCGCCGAGCTCGGGATCGTCAAGGAATAGCCCATGATGCGCGCCCTGAAACGGCTGTTCGCCGCCGACAACGAGGTCCGCGACGTCGTCGCGGTCCTGGCCGCCGCCCTGGTGCTCTGGGAGATCGGCGTCCTGATCTTCCAGCCCTCGCCCCTGATCCTGCCGTCGCCGACCGCCATCGTCGCCGCCTTCATGGAGACGCCGGGCCTGTTCCTGCGCCATCTCGGCTTCACCCTGGCGATGACCTCGCTCGGTTTCGTGCTGGCGGTGGCGCTCGGCGTCGCGCTCGCCGTCGGCATCGTCTATTCGCCGCTGCTCGAGCGCACCGTCTACACCCTGCTGGTGGCGCTCAACTCGATCCCGAAGGTCGCGCTGGCGCCGCTCTTCGTCATCTGGCTCGGCACCGGCACCGAGCCGAAGGTGGCGATCGCGCTGATGCTGGCGATCTTTCCCGTCGTCATCGACACAGTGCTCGGCCTGCGCTCGGTCGACCCGGACATGCTGTATCTCGCCAGGGTCTCGCGCGCCTCGCCCTGGGCCATCCTGTTCAAGATCCGCTTTCCCTGCGCGCTGCCGAGCCTCTTCGCCGGCATGAAGGTCGCCATCTCCTTCGCGCTGGTCGGCGCCATCGTCGGCGAGTTCGTCGCCGGCAGCCAGGGCCTCGGCTTCCAGATCCTGCTGGCCCAGGGCCAGTTCGACACGGTGCGCGTCTTCGTTTCGCTCATGCTGCTCGGCATCGTCGGCACCATCCTGTTCTTCCTGGTCGACTTCGCCGAGCGCCTGCTCCTGCCCTGGCACGTTTCGCAGCGCGCCCGCCACAGCGTGGGCGCTTCGGGATGACGGGTGCTGCGGTGAGAGCGGCCGTTTCGAGGCTCGCCTTCGGCTCGCACCTTGCCATGAGGGATGGGAAAGTCATGGCCTCGACGAGGCTGCAGAATGCGCGCTAACCCATGGGTTCATGCGTCCCCGCGGTGCCGCACCCGACCACCGGTCCTGATGCAGTGAACCTGCGCGAAGGGGCGTGCCGCACGGCCCGCTTTGATGCAGGGCTGCGTTTCGCGCGAGGCGTCCGACGATCGTGATAGGGGATGTCGCATTCGCTCCGCGAAGGTCACCGGGACTGGCATGAACGATCCGCAAGCACCCCATCCCCGCGCTCTCCTCGGCATCGCCGCGCTGATTGCGACCGGCGCGCTCTGGGGCAGCAACCATGTGGTGGCGCGCGCCGCACGCGACATCGTGCCCCTGCCGTCGCTGGTGTTCTGGCGCTGGGCGATCGGGCTCGTCGTCCTGACCCTTGTCGCCCTGCCGACGCTGCGGGCGGCCCTGCCGGCCATCCGCGCCCGCGCCGGCGATCTCGTCGTCGGCGGCATCGTCGGCGTCGGCCTGTTCTCCTACCTGCTGCTCGGCGGCGCCTATCGCAGCATCGCCATCGAGGTCGGCTTCATCAATGCGACGACGCCGATCTGGGTCGCGCTGATCGGCCTCGTCTCGGGCGGCGAGCGGGTCGCGCCGCTGACCTGGATGTCGCTGGCGATCGCCTTCGCCGGCACGGTGCTGATCATCACCAAGGGCGATCCGGCCGTCCTCGCCGGGCTCGACTTCAATCTCGGCAACCTGCTCTCGCTCTGCGCGGCCATCACCTTCGCCTGGTTCTCGCTGCGCTTGCGCGACTGGACGCGCACCATCGATGCGCTGCCGCTGTCGGTCGCCACCGGCTGGGTGGCGCTGCTCCTCGTCTTCCTGCCGGTCTATCTCGTCTGGCTCGCCCTCGGCGGCCCCTGGCTCGCCTGGCCGGAGGCCGATCCCCAGACGGCGCTGGCGGCCATCGCCTATGTCGGGCTCGGCCCGACCATGCTCGGCAATCTCTTCTATCTCTACGGCGTGGTGACCAACGGCCCGCAGCGTGCCGCGGTCTTCCTCTATCTCAGCCCGGTCTTCTCGGCGGGTTTCGCCATGCTCTGGCTCGGCGAGCGGCTCGCCTGGTTCCATGTCGCGGGTTTCGCCGCGATCATTGCCGGCCTCGTCCTGCTGAATCGCGCCACATCGCCCCGGGCGCGCCCGGCCTGAGGCTGGACCTGCATGGAAGTCAGCCGTGGTTCGAGGCTCGCGCTGGCGCGCTCACGCCTTGTATTGGAAAAACCTGCCAGACTGAGGCCGTCCCTCGTTGAGGGGGATGCCGGATCCGAGGCGGCCACCTCGGATCCGGCGGCGGCCGTTTGATCGTTCGCGCCTGAGCCGTTTCGGGCTGTTGGTGAGCAAGATCACGGTCGCCCTCTTCATCGGACCCGGATGGTTGAAAGAACACCAGGTTCGCATCGCAAGGATGGGACGACGAAGATGGCAAAGACTAACACGAAAGTGGCCGGGATCGACACGGCCAAGGCCAAGCTGGACATCGCTGTTCATGGCAGCACCGAGCTCTGGCAGGTGCCGAACGACAAGGACGGCTGGCGCCAATTGGCCGGCCTGTTGAAAGCACAAAACGTCAAACGCATCGGCATCGAAGCGACCGGCGGCTATGAGCGCGGCGTTGTCGAGGCGCTGCGCGCATACGGCTTCACCGTCTCGGTGATCCAGCCGCTGCAGATCAAGGCCTTTGCTCTAGCACGATTGCGACGAGCCAAGACTGATGAGCTGGATGCGCGCTTGATCGCAGCCTTCACCGCCCTCATGGACGGCGATCGGTCGCCACCCGATCGACGTTTTTCCCCCTTTGCCGACCGCCTCACCTTCATCGAGCAGGCCGAGGAGGACTACAAGCGCGCCAAGACCCGGCTCGAGCATCAGCGCGACCCGCGATTGCGGGCCAAGCTGGAGGCCGATGCCAGAGCCGCCAAGCGGCGGGTCACCTATGAAGTGGCCCGGCTCGACGCCGACCTGCGCCGTCATGCCGATCTGGCTGCTCGCCTCGACCTGGTGCTGACCATCGAGGGGATCGGCCTGCGCACCGCTCTGGCACTGATCATCGGCATGCCGGAACTGGGCCGGATCTCCCGCGAGCAGGCCGCCTCTCTGGCAGGCCTTGCCCCTTTTGACGACACAAGCGCTGGCCGCGTCGGCGAGGCCCATATCGCCGGCGGCCGCGCTCGCGTCCGTACTGCGCTCTATGCCGCGGCCTTGCCCGCCGCCTACAAATGGAACCCGGCCTTGATCGCACTGCGCACTCGCCTCGTCGACCAAGGAAAGGCGCATAAAAGCGCCCTCATCGCCTGCGCCCGAAAGCTCCTCATCTTCGCAAATGCCGTTCTGCAGCGCGGACAGCCTTGGGAAAAACGGCCGCTCAAATCCTAATGGTTGCTCATCATGAGGATTGTGGAAGATCGGCACCAGGGTTGCTTATGAGGCCGCAAGCGTAACGCTGCATGACCGTGCCGGATGCCACGCTTTTCCATCCCTCATGGCGAGGTGTGAGCCGAAGGCGAGCCTCGAACCACGGCCAACCACGATGCAAAACACGCGCGCTTTCGGACGATCACGCGCTGCTGCGCGCCGCAAAACCGGCGCGTTTCAGCCGGTTCACCGCAAGGTCCAGCGCCGAGAGAAAGGCCGAGCGGTCGCGCCGGCCGAAGGGTTTCGGGCCGCGCGTCGTCTCGCCGGCCGAACGCAGGCCGTCCATCAGGTTGCGGGTGGCGAGCGCGAGACCGATCGAGGCTTCGTCGAACAGCCGTCCGTCGGGCGCGAGCACCACGGCGCCGGCCTTCACCGCGCGGGCGGCGAGCGGAATGTCGGCGGTCACCACCACGTCGCCGGCGCCCGCCCGCTCGGCGATCCAGTCGTCGGCGACATCGGGGCCCTCGCTCACCACGACGCGGTGGATCCAGCTTTCGCGCGGCACGGCGAGCGGCATGTTGGCGACGACATGCACGATGAGACCGCAGCGCTGGGCGACGCGATAGACCTCGTCCTTCACGGGACAAGCGTCGGCGTCGACGAACACCGCGATCGGCTTGGCCGGCGCGCTCATGCCCGTATCCTCACCGGCCGCGGCGGTGCTTGAAGCCGCCGCGCTCGGCCTTGCCCTTCGGGCGCGGCCGCTTGCCGTCGCCGAACGGCTTGCCGCCGGGTTTGCGGCCCGGCCTCAGCGCACGCTGCTCGGCGGGCGAGCCGCTCATCGGCTCGATATGGATATCCTCGCTGTTGGCGCGCCGGGCATTGACCGCGAAGGCCTCGGCCACCGCCTCGGCCACCTCGAACTCGGTGACGTCGTCGAAGATCCTGATGGCGCCGATATCGCGCCTCGTCACATTGCCGCGCCGGCACAGCATGGGCAGGATCCATTTCGGATCGGCATTGTTGTCGCGGCCGGCATCGAGCCGGAACCAGGCCATGCCGGCGGCCGAGCGGGCCGGACGCTCGCCGTCGCCATCACGGTCGCGTTCGCGCTTGCCCCGGCCTTCGCGGCCGAAGCCGGGCTGGGTCACCTCTTCCGGCTCCGGCTGGCGGGCGCGGTAGCTGCGGACGAAGGCAATGGCGATCTCCTCCGCCGATTTCTTCTCCATCAGCGTCGCCGCCATGTCGCGGTCCTCGTCGGTCGCTTCCTCGCTGAACAGGGGATCCTCGACCAGCCGCTCGCCGTCGAGCTTGCGGATCTCCTCGGCGCTCGGCGGGCCCGACCATTCGGCGCGGATGCCGGCATTGGCGAGCAGGCTCTCGGCGCGGCGGTGGCGCGCCGGCGGCACGATCAGGACACTGATGCCCTTGCGGCCGGCCCGGCCGGTGCGGCCGCTGCGGTGCTGCAGCGTTTCCGGTCCGGTCGGCAGCTCGGCATGGATGACCAGACCGAGATTGGGCAGGTCGATGCCGCGCGCGGCGACGTCGGTGGCGACGCAGATGCGCGCCCGGCCGTCGCGCAGCGCCTGCAGGGCCATGTTGCGCTCGTGCTGGCCGAGCTCGCCCGACAGGAACACGGCCGAGAAGCCGCGCTCGGCCAGCATGGCCTGCAGCCGCCGCACCGCCTCGCGCGTGTTGCAGAAGATGATGGTGCTCGGCGAGTCGATCAGCCTGAGCACGTTGACCACCGCATGCTCGACCTCGTTCGGCACCACCCTGATGGCGCGATATTCGATGTCGCCATGGCCGCGCTCGCCGCGCGAGGCCTCGATCCGGAAGGCATCGTGCTGGAAGCGCCTGGCGAGCGTCACGATGCCGGAAGGCAGGGTGGCCGAGAACAGCAGCGTCCGGCGGTCCTCCGGCAGGGTGCCGAGGATGAATTCGAGATCCTCGCGGAAGCCGAGATCGAGCATCTCGTCGGCTTCGTCCAGCACCACCGCGCGAGCGCCGTAGGGGATCAGCGCATTGCGCTCGATATGGTCGCGCAGGCGGCCGGGCGTGCCGACCACGATATGGGCGCCTTCCTCCAGCAGGCGCCTTTCGCGCCGGGGATCCATGCCGCCGACGCAGGCGATGATGCGCGCGCCCGCCTTGGCATAGAGCCAGGCGAGCTCGCGCTGCACCTGCAGGGCGAGCTCGCGCGTCGGCGCGATGATCAAGGCGAGCGGATCGCCGGCCGGCGCCATCCGCTCGAGCCCGCCGAGCAGGGTGGGAGCGAGGGCGAGGCCATAGGCAACCGTCTTGCCCGAGCCGGTCTGGGCCGAGACGAGCAGGTCCCGGTCGAGCGCGCCGGGGCCGATCACCGCGCTCTGCACCGGGGTGAGGTCGGTGTAGTTGCGCTCGGCCAGCGCTTCGGCCAGCGGCGGAGAAATGGCGGCGGAGATCGTCACGGGCGGATATGGCCTTGGTTCGGAGACTGGAAGGGCACGGCCGATGCCATGCCGCGCGGGGCGCGCTGCGGTCGGCTCGATTGAACGCTGAAGCCTTGCCCATAAGCCATCGGCGCGGAAAACGCCACCGATGAATTGTGCGGTGCAGCAAAATGCCCACGAAGCGCGGGCCGCGCGTGCGGTCGGCGCCGGCTATGCTATGTCCTTGGATCTGCCGGCGCGGGCGGCTCTCGTAATGGCGCCCGGCGCGCCGCGCGCCGCATGGGAGCATGGGCATGGGACCTGAGGACGTCATGGGTGAGCGGGAAATGGTTCTGTCGCGGCGCGGCCTGGGCGCGCTGGCGCTGGCGGGCCTTGCCGGCCCGGCTTTCGCTCAGGGCTTTCCGAGCCGCCCGATCCAGGTGATCGTGCCCTTCGCCGCCGGCGGCGGCGTCGACGTCACCATGCGTGTCGCGGCCGAGGCCGCCGGCGATCTCATCGGCCAGCGCTTCGTCGTCGAGAACCGTGGCGGCGGCGCCACCATCACGGCGACGACCGCGGTGGTGCGGGCCGCGCCCGACGGCTACACCGTGCTGACCGCGCCGACCACCATGGTGATCAACGCCGCCTCGCGCGACAATCTGCCGTTCGACTGGAAGACCGATCTCGTCCCGGTCTCGATGATCGCCAAGCTGCCGCTGGTCGTGGTGGCGCGCAAGGATGCGCCCTATTCGACCATGAGGGAGCTGGAAGCGGCCGCGCGGGCGGCACGCGACCCACTCACCTTCTCCTCCGGCGGCACCGGCACGGTGGCGCATCTCGCCGGCGAGCTGTTCGCGCTGCGCACCGGCATCAAGCTGCAGCACGTGCCCTATCGCGGCGAGGGCCCGGCGCTCTCCGACCTGATCGGCGGCACGCTGAAGGTCTCCTTCGCGACGCTTGCTTCCGTTTCCGGCCAGATCGAGGGCGGCACGGTGAAGGCGCTCGGTGTCACCACCAGGGACCGCACGGGCCTCCTGCCCGGTGTGCCGACCCTGGTCGAGCAGGGCTACCCCGACTACGACGTGTCCGCCTGGCTCGCCCTGGTGGCGCCGCGCGGCACGCCGCAGGAGGCGATCGACGCCATGCAGAGGGCCTTCGCCGCGGCGCTGGCGACCCAGTCCGTCCGCGATCGCATGAAGGTGCTGGGCGCCGACCCGGTGCCGGGAACCCCGGCCGAGCTCGCCGCCTTCATGGCCAAGGAGGCCGCCCAGTGGGCCGAGGTGGTGCGTGCCATCGGCCTGAAGCCGGAGTGAAGGCCAGTGGTGAACGGCGAGCGGCGAGCAGGGAATTGATTGGATCTGCAGCAGGTCGGCCGTCCTTCGAGGCCCGCGCCGACGCGCTCGCACCGCAGGATGAGGTTCGTTGAGTCGCGCCGCGTAAGCTCGCGGCATCCACAACGATACCGTCCTCATCCTGAGGCGCGAGCTGCGCAGGACCGCCAGCTTTGGTGCAAGGCGTTTCCGCGCAAACCATGGCCACGTCAGGAGGTTGCCCATGCAGGCCCTGCGCAAGTCTGAACCGGCTCCCGGCATAGGCCTCGTCGAGGTGCCGCGGCCCCGCCCGGGCGCCGGCGAGGTGATCGTCGCCGTCGAGGCGGCGGGCATCTGTGGCACCGACCTGCACATTGCCGACTGGACCGGCGGTTATGAGGCCATGACGAGCGCCATGCCGGTGACCCTCGGCCATGAATTTTCCGGCCGTGTCGTGGCGGGCGCTGGCCTTGCCGCCGGCACCCGGGTCATCGTCAGGCCTTCGGTCGTCTGCGGCGCCTGTCCGGCCTGCCGCGCGGGAACCGCCGAACGCTGCGCGGCGCGCGCCGGCATCGGCATTCGCCGCGACGGCGGCTTTGCCGCCGAGGTCGCCGTTCCCGCCGTCAATTGCGTTGCCGTGCCGGCTGGGCTCGATGCCGAGATCGCGGCGCTCGCCGAGCCGATGACGGTGGCGGCGGAAGCGGTCGACCGGGCCGCGTTCCGCCCCGGCGCCCGTGTCCTGGTGCTCGGCCCTGGGCCGATCGGCCTCGGCGTCGCGCTGTTTGCTGAAAGCGCAGGCGCCGGCGAGATCGTGCTTGCCGGCCGCGACGATGCCGCCCGTTTCGCCGTGGCCCGCGCGCTCGGCTTCGACAGGCTTGTCGATGTCGGCGCGCGGCCGCTGGCCGAGGCGCTCGCGGAGGCCGGCGAGGACGGACCCTTCGACGCCGTCATCGAGGCGACCGGCGTCGCCCGGCTCGTCGGCGAAGCGCTGGCGGAGCTCGACCAGGACGGCACGCTCATCGTCGTCGGCATCCATTCCCGGGCCGCTTCGCTCGATCTCGTCAGGCTGGTGCGCTCCGGCCAGACCGTGCGCGGCTCCTATCGCGCGCCGCTTGCCACCTGGCCGCGCGTGCTCGCCGTCCTCGCCGCCGAGCCCGAGCGCTTCCGCAGGCTGATCAGCCACCGCCTGCCGCTGGCCGCGGCTCTCGACGGCTTCGCGGCCATGCGCGACCGTTCCGGCGTCAAGGTCATGCTGCGGCCGGAGACGGCGGCATGAAGCTTCAGGGTTCGGCCTTCCTCGCCTTGTGGAACGGCGTCGCGCCGGGCCGCCTCGATGCCTATGAGGCCTGGCACGGCATCGAGCACGTGCCGGAACGGCTCACCGTGCCGGGCATCCTCGCCGCCTGGCGCTACCAGGCGGGCGAGGGCGACGGCGCGCGTTTCTTCACCCTCTACGATCTTGCCGGCGTCGGCGTGCTCGACAGCGCCGAGTACCGCCGGCTGGTCGACACGCCGAGCCCGATGAGCCGGCTCATGCGCCCGCATCTCACCCATTTCAGCCGCATCGTCTGCCGCCTCGACCGGCGTGAGCCGTCACCGGCCGGGGCTTTTCTCGCGCCGATCGTCCTTCGCAATCAGCCGGCCGCCGTCGCATCTCCTGAGGGCTGCGCCGTGCAATGGGGCCGGGTGGCCGCCGACGCGCCCGGCCATCCGCTCGCGCCGCCGGTGCCGTCGGGCGGCGGCGTGCTCCTGGTGGATGGCGCGGACGAGGCCATGCTGCAGCGGCTTGTGGCCGGACTTGCCGATGAGGAAGACGCGGCGGTCTTTCGCCTGATCGGCAGCTTTCGGGCGTGATCCTCGGAGGCGGTGACCCGTGGCCTCTCCCTTCACACCGCCTGCGCCATCCGCCCCGTGTTCAGCTCCAGCCGCGCGGTCAGGCCACGCGGGGCGCGGTTGGTCAGCACCAGGCGGCCGCCATGGCCCTCGGCGATGGCGCGGGCGATGGTCAGGCCGAGGCCGAAGCCGGTGTCGCTGTTGAGGTTGCGGGCGGCATCGCCACGGGCGAAGGGCTCGAGCATCTGTTCGCGTTCGTTTTCGGGAATGCCCGGGCCGTCGTCGCGCACCTCGATGGCGACGCCGCCGGCCGGCTCGAGCGCGAGCCGCATGCGCGCGCCGCCGGCATATTTCAGCGCGTTCTCGACCAGATTGGTCACGGCGCGCTGGATCTCCGTCGGCCGCACGTCCATGCGCAGCGCCTCGGGGCCCTCATAGGGCACGTTGACGCCCATGTCGGAGAACTGGTCGCTCACCGCCATCAGGATGCTCGGCAGCTCGGTCGGCGTCAGCGGCTCGCCGCCGCGCCCGTCGCGCAGATAGCTGAGCGTGCCGCGCACCAGCGTCTCCATCTGGTCGAGGTCGTTGAGCATGGCGGCCTTCTGGCTCTGGTCGTCCATGAACTCGGCGCGCAGCCGCAGCCGGGTGATCGGCGTCCTCAGGTCGTGGCTGACGGCGGCCAGCATGCGCGTGCGCTCGGCGACGAACTTGGAGATGCGCGCCTGCATCTGGTTCATCGCGCGGGCGAGCTGGCGCACCTCCTCGGGGCCGCGCTCGGGCAGGTCGATGGCCACGCCGTCGGCGGAATAGCGCCGCGCCGCCTCGGCGATGCGGTTGAGCGGACCGGCCAGCGCATGGGCGGCCCAGAGGCTGAGGATGATCACGCTGATGCCGAGAAAGGTCAGCGTCGAGACGCCCGGGCCGAACGGCCGGGGCCGCAGCGTCGGCGGGAAGGTGACGCGGTAGATGTCGCCGTCGCGCAGCCGCACCAGGAGGTCTTCCGCGGCGTCCGGCCGCGGCTCGGCGACCCGCCCCAGCGACCAGACGGAAATGCCGGGCACCGCGCCGATGCGCCGGAACCGGTCCGGCACCGCGGGCGGCTTGTCGGGCGGCACGGCCGCCGTTTCGCGGCGGATGGTGATGTCCGGGCGCGCGCTGGCGAGGTTCGCCATCAGCCGGTCGCGCTCGGCGCTCGGCCTCGCGGTGATCAGCGACAGCAGCGCCGCCGCCCGGCCGGCGAGCTCGCCGGGATGGCGCGGCCCGAGCTCGGGATTGGAAAAGGAATAGACGATGGTCACGATGAGATGGAAGATCGCCACCGCGCTGACCACCAGCGCGGCGATCTGCACCGTGATCCGCCGCGGCCGGAGATCGAGCATCCAGCGCATCAGGCCGCTTCCACCTGGGGGGTGAACTGGTAGCCCGACGAGCGGACCGTGACGATGATGCTCGGTTCGTCCGGGCCGAGGCGGATCTTGCCGCGCAGGCGGCTGACCAGGATGTCGACGCTGCGCTCGAACGGGCCGACGGCGCGGCCCTGGGTGAGATCGACGATCTGCTCGCGGCTGAGCGTGCGGCCCGGCCGCTCGCAGAAGACGTGCAGGAGGTCGAATTCGGCGCTGGTGATGGCGATGCGCGCGCCGCTGGCATTGGTCAGCGTGCGATGGATGGTATCGACCGTCCAGCCGAGGAAGCGGTATTGCCGCACACCCTCGGGGCGGGCCGGGGCGGCCGCCGCCTCGCTGGTCCGGCGCAGCACGGCGCGGATCCGGGCGAGCAGCTCGCGCGGGTTGAACGGCTTGGCGAGATAGTCGTCGGCGCCCACTTCCAGGCCGATGATGCGGTCGAGATCCTCGCCGCGCGCCGAGAGCATGATGACGGGAATGGAGCTCTGCGCCCGGACTCGCCGGCAGAGGCTCAGCCCGTCCTCGCCCGGTAGCATGATGTCGAGGATGATGAGATCGAAACGGTTGTCGGTGAGCAGCCGGTCGAAATCCTGGCCGTCGGGCGCGACGGTGACGCGGAAATTGTTGCTGCGCAGGTAGCGTGTCAGCAACTTGCTGATTTCATTGTCGTCTTCGACGACGAGAATGTGCGGTTGGCTGGACATGGCTGTGTTATCGCGCGGCCGCTCGGTTCCGGGCACAGTTTTATTGTTTCATGTTGTATCCGCTATTTGCTCGGGGCTGCGAAGGGGGGCGTCGGCCCGCTGGGCATCACCGATTCGTGAGGCGGGCGCCGTAACGGCTTGCCGTGTGCCACCGTATGGCGTCACATCGGAACCTTCACGGAGATCGGGCGCATGCTGCCATGGAACGACCGGACCGGCCGATTGTCCTGGCTGAAACTCGTTGCCTTTGCCGGCGTCGTCGCGCCCGGCCTCTGGCTCGCCGTCCAGGCGGCGGCCGGGCTGCTCGGCTCCAAGCCGGTGACGGAAGCGATCCATCAGACCGGCGACTGGACGGTGCGGCTTCTGCTCCTGTCGCTCGCCGTGACGCCGGCCCGCCACATTTTCAACTGGCCGCGGCTGATCCTCGTCCGCCGCATGGTCGGCGTCGCGGCGCTCGCCTATGCGGTGCTGCATCTCGGCCTCTATGTGGTCGATCAGGCCTATGATCTTTCCAAGGTCGCCAGCGAGATCGTGCTGCGCTTCTATCTCACCATCGGCTTTGCCGCGCTGATCGGCCTTGCCGCGCTCGGCGCGACCTCGACGGACGCCATGATCCGCCGCCTCGGCGCCGCCAGGTGGAACCGCCTGCACCGCATCGTCTATGGGCTGGCCGTGCTCGCCATCCTGCATTTCTTCCTGCAGAGCAAGATCGACGTCACCGAGCCGACGCTGATGGCGGGCCTGTTCCTCTGGCTCATGGGCTTCCGGCTCATGCGCCGGCTGAACCTTGCCGCGACGCCGCTGCAGCTTGCCGGACTGGCGGTCGCGGCGAGCGCGGCGACGGCGTTCCTGGAGACCGCCTGGTACGCCCTGCGCACCGGCGTCATGGCCTCGCGGGTGTTCTTGGCCAATTTCTCCATCGATATCGGCCTGAGGCCGGCCGCCTGGGTGCTGATTGCGGGCCTTCTCGTCGCGGCGCTCGCGCTGATCCGCCGTCCCTCGCGCGCGCCGGACCGGCGCCGGGCACGGCCGGTGCCGGTCGCGGCCGGCGGCGCCGCAGAGTGAGGCGGGGACGGGCCTTCGGTCCGTGTCCCGGCACAGCCAGGGACAAGCCGGCCCGCCGGTCTTCTGCCGCGGGACCGGCGCGGCAAGGGCGGGGCCGCCGGCCGGGCTCGACAAGTCGGGTCCGGCACCACATCTTTGGACCTGAACCGCGGCCTCCGGTCGGCGCCCGCCGAGGGTCCGCCGGCCGCCGCCCGCACAGCGCCAGGACTGGAACCATGACCTCATCAGCCGAACAGGCCAGCCGCTATCCCGTCACCCATACGGACGAGGAATGGCGCCGCCTGCTGACGCCGGAGCAATATGCCGTGCTGCGCGGCCATGGCACCGAGCGGCCGGGCAGCTGCGCGCTCAATTACGAAAAGCGCGCCGGTACCTTCTCCTGCGCCGGCTGCGGCCAGGACCTCTTCGTCTCGCACAAGAAATTCGAGAGCGGCACGGGCTGGCCGAGCTTCGACACGCCGGTGGCCGGCAGCGTCGAGGAGAGCATCGACAGGTCCTATGGCATGGTGCGCACCGAGGTGCATTGCAGCCGCTGCGGCGGCCATCTCGGCCATGTCTTCCCGGACGGCCCGCCGCCGACCGGGCTGCGCTATTGCATCAACGGCGTGGCGATGAATTTCAGGCCGGAATAGGCCGGCCGCGCGGTGGAATTACTCCGCCGGCTCGGCCTTCCGCACGCCGGCCCCGCGCTCATACCAGCCCTTCGACCGGTTGACGATCCAGACGACGGTGAGCATGACCGGCACCTCGATCAGCACGCCGACGACCGTCGCGAGCGCCGCGCCGGAATGGAAGCCGAACAGGCTGATGGCTGCGGCGACGGCAAGTTCGAAGAAGTTGGAGGCGCCGATCAGCGCGGACGGGCCTGCCACGCAGTGCTGCTCGCCGGCGAGGCGGTTCAGCATGTAGGCGAGGCCGGCGTTGAAATAGACCTGGATCAGGATCGGCACCGCCAGGAGGGCGATGACCATGGGCTGCCTGAGGATCTGCTCGCCCTGGAAGCCGAACAGCAGGACGAGCGTGGCGAGCAGGGCCATCAGCGAAGCCGGCCCGAGGCGTTCGAGCAGGCGGTCGAGCGCGGCCCGCCCGCCGCGGGCGAGCACGCGGCCGCGGACGATCTGCGCCACGATCACCGGGATGACGATGTAGAGCACCACCGAGAGGGCGAGGGTGCCCCAGGGCACGGTGATGGCGGAGAGGCCCAGGAGCAGGCCGACGATCGGCGCGAAGGCGACGACCATGATGGCGTCGTTCAGCGCGACCTGGCTCAGGGTGAAATGCGGCTCGCCTTTCGTCAGGTTCGACCAGACGAAGACCATGGCAGTGCAGGGCGCCGCTGCCAGGATGATCAGGCCGGCAATGTAGCTCGGGATCTGGTCGGCCGGCAGATAAGGGCGGAACAGCCAGGCGATGAACAGCCAGCCGAGCACCGCCATGGAAAAGGGCTTCACCGCCCAGTTGATGAACAGGGTCACGCCGATCCCGCGCCAGTGCCGGCCGACCTCGCCGAGTGCGGCGAAGTCGATCTTCAGCAGCATGGGAATGACCATGAGCCAGATCAGCAGCGCAACCGGCAGATTGACCTGCGCGATCTCCGCTCCGCCGATGGCCTGGAAGACGCCGGGCATGAGATGGCCGAGCGCGATGCCGGCGACGATGCAGAGTGCGACCCACACGGTGAGGTATCGTTCGAAGGTCGACACGGGCTGTCACCTGTGCAGGACGGGTTGGCCGCCGGCGTCGACGACGAGCTCTCCATCCTCCTTGCGGAATGCGCCGCGCTGCGGTGGCAGCAAGGCAAGAACGGCTTCCGACGGACGGCAGAGCCGGACGCCCTTGGGCGATACGACCAGGGGACGGTTGATCAGGATGGGATGGGCTTCGATCGCGGCGAGCAGGGCCTCGTCCGACAGGCTGGGATCGCCAAGCCCGAGCGTCGCGAAGGGCGTATCCTTCTCGCGCAGAACCTGTCGGACCGTCAGCCCGGCGCGGTCGAGGAGCTGACACAGCAGCGTGCGTGTCGGCGGCGTCTTCAGATATTCGACGATATGCGGCTCGACCCCGGCATTGCGGATGAGGCCGAGCGTGTTGCGCGACGTCCCGCAGGCGGGATTGTGGTAGATGACGACGTCCATCACCCCGCCTCCGGAAGCCGGCGACTTGCGCCTTCGAGGCAGCCGATCTGCCGCACGCGTTGGGTGAGCGCCATCCGGTCGAGACTTGGGGCCGGCAGCGCCACCAGGAGATTGATCCGGTTGCGCAGATAGCGGAGGGCGGTCACGAAGGCCCGCTCGCGCGCGACCTCGCTGCCCCGCGCGCTGGAAGGATCCTCTATTCCCCAATGTGCCGTGATTGGCTGGCCTGGCCAATGCGGACAGGCTTCGCCCGCGGCCTGATCGCAGACCGTGATGACCATGTCCATGACAGGGGCCTCGGGCCGGGCGAACACGTCCCAGACTTTCGAAGCGAGGCCCGCCGTCGGAATGCCTTCGGCTTCGAGCACCTTCAGGGCCATGGGCTTCGGGCCGGGCGCTCCCTCGCTCCCTGCGGAGAAGGCGCGGAAGCGCCCCTTGCCGAGATGGTTCAGCAGGGCTTCGGCCATGATGGAACGGGCGCTGTTGTGCGTGCAGAGGAACAGCACGTTGAAGACACGGTCAGGCATTGGTGGGGGCCTTGGGCGGGCAACAGGGGGCGAGTTCCGCCAGCAGGGGCACACAGACCTCGGGCCGGCCGCCACAGCAATCCTTGACGAGGAAGGCGATCACGGCGTGCAGGGCGTCGAGATCGGCGCGATAGACGATCGAGCGGCTCGCGCGCTCGGATCGAACAAGGCCTGCGCGGCTCAGGACGGCGAGATGCGAAGACATCGTGTTGTGCGGCACGGCCAGCCTGCGTGCGACCTCGCCAGCCGGCAGTCCCTCCGGCTCGGTCGCCACCAGCAGGCGAAAGACCTCGAGCCGGGTGAGCTGGGCGAGGGCCGCGAAGGCGAGGATCGCTTGATCGTTTTCCATATGTCGAGACATATCGACATGTGGAGCCGGAAGCAAGCCGCTTCCGCTGGAACCACGATGGCTTATCCGCAGGTGCGGCAAGCCGCAGCGCGGCCCGCATCCCGTTCCATGCGCCGTCCCGCAGCGGGCGCTGTGCCTTCAGAGCACGAGGCCGGTCGCCGCGTCGATCAGGTGCATGTGATTGAGGTCGGCGGCAAGCCGCATCGGCTGGCCGTCGGCGGCACCGGCATTGGGATCGACCCGGCCGCAGAGCTGGGCGCCGGCAATGGTGAAATAGACCAGCGTCTCGTTGCCCATCGGCTCGATGACGTCGAGCCTGATGTCGAACGGCTCCTTGCCGCGCGGCATGTGCGGGTCGGTCTCGGTCAGATGTTCCGGGCGGATGCCGAGAAGGAGGTCCGCCTTGCCGGCATGCGGCCGGTAGCGGGCGGTCTTGGATTCGGGGACGGCGAGCGCGATCGTGTCCGTGAGCCGGATGCGCAGCGCCCCGCTCGCCTCTTCCAGCCGGGCGGGCACGAAGTTCATGGCCGGCGAACCGATGAAGCCGGCGACGAACCGGGTCTTCGGATGATGGTAGAGCTCGTTCGGCGGGCCGATCTGCTCGATCCGGCCGTTGTTCATCACCACCACGCGATCGGCGAGCGTCATCGCTTCGATCTGGTCGTGGGTGACATAGACGGTGGTGGTGCGCACCCTGAGGTGCACCTTCTTGATCTCGGTGCGCATCTGCACGCGCAGCTTGGCGTCGAGATTCGACAGCGGCTCGTCGAACAGGAAGACCTTCGGGTGGCGCACGATGGCGCGGCCCATGGCGACGCGCTGGCGCTGGCCGCCGGACAGCGCCTTCGGCTTGCGGTTCAAGAGCTCGGCAATGTCGAGGATGCGCGCGGCCTCGTCGACGCGGCTCTTGATCTCGGCTTTCGGGAAGCGCTTCAGGCGCAGGCCGAACGACATGTTCTCGGCCACCGTCATATGCGGATAGAGCGCGTAGTTCTGGAACACCATGGCGATGTCCCGGTCCTTCGGCGGCACGTCGTTGACCACCTCGCCGTCGATCGCGATCTCGCCGCCGGAAATATCCTCGAGGCCCGCGATCATGCGCAGCGTCGTCGACTTGCCGCAGCCGGACGGGCCGACCAGCACGACGAATTCGTGGTCGGCAATGTCGAGATTGATGCCGCGCACGGCCTCCACGTCGTCATAGCGCTTGACGACGTCGGTCAGGGTAACGCCCGCCATATGTCCCTCTTCAGCCCTTGGTCGCGCCGGCGGTGAGGCCCGCGATGTAATAGTCCATCAGGAAGGCGTAGATGATCAGCGGCGGGGCGGCGCCGAGCAGCGCCCCGGTCATGATCTGCCCCCAGTTGAACACGTCGCCCTTGATCAGCGTCGTGATGATGCCGACCGGCAGGACGAGCTGGTCGACCGAGGTGGTGAAGGCGAGCGGATAGAGGAACTGCGCCCAGCTCACCGTGAAGGCGAAGATGGTGGCGGCGATGATGCCGGGCAGCGCGACGGGAACGAAGATGCGGGTGAGCGTCTGCAGCCAGCTCGCCCCGTCGATGATCGCGGCTTCGTCCAGCTCCTTCGGGATCGAGGCGAAATAGCCGATCATGATCCAGGTGCAGAACGGCACGGTGAGGGTCGGATAGACCACGAGGAGCACCCACCAGCGATTGAGCAGCTGGATGCCGGTCCATTCGTGGAACACGGCGAACATCTTGAACAGCGGAATGAACAGCAGCGTGTCGGGCACGAGATAGGTCAGGAACACGCCGGTGGCGAGCGTCGCCGAGCCCCAGAAGCGCATGCGCGACAGGGCGAACGCGGCGGGAATGGAGATCAGCATGGTGATCGCCACCACGACGGTCGAGACGACGGCCGAATTGCGCGCGAAGGTGAGGAACTGGCCGGAGCCGAGCAGCGCGCGGTAGTTCTCCAGCGTCGGGTTGAACACCCACCAGGGATTGGTCGCCGCCGAGATCTCCGCGCTGCCCTTCAGCGAGGTGATCAGCATGTAGAGCGGCGGCACCAGGAAGAAGATGACGAACAGGACGAGAAAGAAATAGGACCAGCGCAGCGCCCAGGCGCGATCTCGGCTCATCGAGCCGTAGCTTGCCTTGCGGGTCGGCGCGCCCTTGTCGAGAACGGCTGTGGCCATCAGGCTTCGTTCCCCCGTTTGTTGATGTCGCGCAGGATGAAGATCGCGGCGATGCCGAGGATCGGCACCATGAACAGCGACACCGAGGCGCCGAGCGGAATGTCACTGCCCTCGATGCCGAGCCGGAACGCCCAGGTGGCGAAGAGATGGGTCTTGTCGAGCGGTCCGCCGGCGGTGAGCACCCGCACGATGTCGAAATTGGCGAAGGTGACGATGGTCGAGAACAGCGCGGTGATGGCGATGATGTTGCGCATCATTGGCAGCGTCACGTACCAGATGCGCTGCCACCAGTTGGCGCCGTCGATGGCGGCGGCCTCGTAGAGCTGGTCGGGCACCGATTTCAGCGCCGCCAGATACATGATCATGAAGAACGGCGCGCCGACCCAGATATTGACGAGGATCACCGAGAAGCGGGCCCAGTTGGCATTGCCGGTCCAGGCGATGGGGCCGAGCCCGAACAGCGAGAGCGTGTAGTTGAAGGCGCTGTAGGAGGGGTCGAACAGCCAGAGCCAGGCGAGCGTGCTCATCGCCGGCGGGATCACCCAGGGGATCAGCAGCATGCCGCGCCATTTGCGCTGGCCCTTGGCCGGGATGTTGTGCACGAAATGGGCGACGATGAAGCCGATCAGCGCCTTGAAGATCACCGCGGTGATGGCGAAGAGGCACGACTGCCAGACCACCATCCAGAAGGTTTCGCGGGTGAACAGGAACTGGATGTTGCCGAACGGGATGTAGCCGCAAATGCTCTGCGGCACCCAGGTGCAGTTGCGCATCCAGGCGACGCTGGTCATCGACTTGCGCAGGGTCGAGAGATAGATCGCATAGAAGGCCGGATAGACCACCAGGACCAGGATCAGGAGGATCAGCGGCAGCGCCATCAGGAAGGCGATGGTCGACTTGCGCTGGAAGAAGCGCCTGAGCGCCGAGGGCCGGGCCTTGGCGGCTCGTGCCGTCGTTCCGGTGGCTTTCGAAGACAGGGCCGCATCGACCATGGGCTGCCTCGCATGATGAGGGACCGGGTCCGCCGGGCGGCATGGCCCGGCGGAGCGACGAGGACGGAACGCCGCGTTGCGGTGGGGATAGGGCGATCCGGCGGGGGTCTAGCCGCGCAGGAAGCCTTCCACCTCGCTTTCGGCCCAGGCGAGCGTGCGGTCGATGGCCTCGCCCTGCATGTGGCGCACGATCATCTTGGTGAGCGTCGCCTGCGCATAGATCTGCTGGGCGATCTTCGGCGGTGCCGGGGCGGCCGCGATCGACAGCGTCTGGTGGTTGTGCGGGTTGGGGTAGTGGTAGAGCGTGCCCTTCGGCGGCTCGGCCTCGGCCCAGGTCTTGAAGGTCAGGAACTTCTCGAAGGAGGGGATATCGTAGCCGCCGGATGCCTCGACGAACCTGGCCGCCGCCGCCGCCGTCGACATGTGCACGAGCACGCTCTTTGCCGCCGACTTGTTCTGCGAGAAGCTCCAGATGTTCCAGAAATAGGGCAGGAAGGGCGCATAGCGTCCCTTCGGGCCCGATGGGAAGCCATGGTGCCAGAGCTGCTGGGCGACCTGCGGCGCGTCGCGCTTGGCAACCGCCCAGGCGCTCGGCGGGTTCATCACCATCGCGCCGCGGCCGGAGACGATCCATTTGTTGTTGGAGGAATCGTCCCAGGCCGGCGCGTCCTGCGGATAGAACTTGGCGACCCGGGCGCCATATTCGAGTGCCTGGCGCACGGCGTCGGACTTGACCGTGACCTCGCCCTTGGCGTCGACCAGCGCCGCGCCGAAGGCGTGGAAGAAGGCGCCGGCCGTGTCGACCGAATCGGTGGTCTCGCCGAGCCCGACGCCGAAGGCGAAGCCCGCCTTGCTGCAGGCTTCCGCCGCCTTGGCATAGGTCTCCATGTTCCAGGTATCGGCCTTCGGCGCCGCGCCGGCCGGATACATGGCCTGGATGTCGATGCCGGCATGCTGCTTCATCAGGTCGAGCCGCGCGACCGGGCCCTTGATCTGCGAGCCGATGGTGGAGGGCACGCCGAGCCATTTGTCGCCGAGCTTGCCGAGATATTGCACGGTGCCGTTGACCTGCCCGTTCTCGGCGATCAACTGCGTCATGATGTCGTTGCAGGGTTCGAGCTGCTCGGCATGGGCATGCGGCCACCAGGTCGGCATGGCCAGGATGTCGTGGCCGGACTTGGCCTGGGCCTCGGCGGCGATCGTCAGCAGGTTCTTGTTGCCCTGCGAGGGAATGAAGTCGATCGTCACCTCGACCCGTTCTTTGGCCGCCCATTCGTTGATGACCGCAGTGGCCGCCGCATTGGCGCCGGGCACCCAATGGTCCCACAGGCCGAGCGACAGCTTGCCGGCGGCGTGAGCGCCGCGCACATGGGGCGCGGCCAGCGCCACCGTCGTCAAAGCGGCCGTGCTCGCCATGAAGCGGCGCCGCGTCCAAGTCTTCCCCTGTAAAGTCTTCCCGTGCATCGCCTTGATCCTCCCTCTCTCGGCATGCGCGGCAGGTTCCCGCGCATGGGCGCGCCGGCCTCTGATTGTTGTGGATGATGAGCGCGTCTCGGCAGGCGAGCGCGGTTCATGGGTCCCGTGAGGCTCGGACGACGGCAGTCAGTAAACGATAAAATTCGCCGGCCTCCTAGATGCCAAACCGGCGCATGGAGAAGTTTTATTCTTCTCGCATCTGCACAAGGGGTGGTCGATCCGCGGCGAATGCTTGGCGGTGCTGGCGCCAAGGTGCGACCCCAGGGGGCAGCCGCCAGCGTGTCGGGATAATATTCCTTTTGCGGTGCCGTCGAAATCGCCGCAGTCGCGAAGAAATCAGAAAGCAGATGCACAAGAATTCGGCAGAGATGCACGCGAGGCATCGCCGCGCCCTGCGTTCATGCAATCCGCGAACAAAAGATCGTGTCAGGTCATCGACATATTGCCTGAATTCTGTTCAGACTGGTTCTAACATGGCGACGCCTCAAGGGAACCTGGCCCGTCATGTCGTCCGATGCCGCTGCGGCGCGTCGAAGCGCCAGCCAGCCGGCGGAAGGCGAATTCATTGCTCCAGGAGGAATGAGTGACGCCTACTGACATCGCGCATCCCGATTACTTTCATAAAGTTGTCGACTGCCAATGGGCCTGCCCCGCACATACGCCGGTCCCTGAATATATCAGGCGCATCTCCGCCGGGGATTATACCGGGGCCTATCTGATCAACTGGAAGTCCAACGTCTTTCCCGGCATCCTCGGCCGTACCTGCGACCGCCCCTGCGAGCCGGCCTGCCGGCGCGGACGGGTCGAGGAGGAGCCGGTCGCCATCTGCCGCCTGAAACGTGTCGCCGCTGATTTCAAAGGTGACGTCACGGGCCTGATGCCCGGGCCGGCGGCGAGCCGCAACGGCCGGCGCATCGCCTGCATCGGCGGCGGTCCCGCGTCCCTGACGGTTGCCCGCGACCTCGCGCCGCTCGGCTACGACGTCGTGGTGTTCGACCAGGACCCGAAGGCGGGCGGCATGATGCGCTCGCAGATCCCGAAATTCCGCCTGCCCGACAGCGTCATCGACGAGGAGGTGGGCTATGTCATGGCGACCGGCGTCACCTTTCGCGGCGGCCAGCGCATTGACAGCCTGAAGAGCGTTCTTGCCGAAGGGTTCGATGCGGTCTTCGTCGGCACCGGCGCGCCGCGCGGACGCGATCTCGACCTGCCCGGCCGGCGCGAGGCGGCGGCCAACATCCATGTCGGCATCGACTGGCTCGCCTCCGTCTCGTTCGGCCATGTCGACACGATCGGCCGGCGGGTGATCGTGCTCGGCGGCGGCAATACCGCGATGGACTGCTGCCGTTCCTCCCGCCGTCTCGGCGGCGCCGAGGTGACCGTGGTGGTGCGCTCGGGCTTCGAGGAGATGAAGGCTTCGCCCTGGGAGAAGGAGGATGCCATGCATGAGGGCATCCCGATCCTCAACTACCGGGTGCCCAAGGCCTTCACCCACGAGAACGGCCGGCTCACCGGCATGATCTTCGAGAAGGTGAAGGCCGACTATGACGACAAGGGCCGGCGCCAGCTGGTGCCGACCGGCGAGCCGGACGAGCATATCGCCTGCGACGACGTGCTGATCGCGGTCGGCCAGGAGAATGCCTTTCCGTGGATCGAACAGGATGCCGGCATCCGTTTCGACCGCTGGGGCCTGCCGGTGGTCGATCCGAAGACCTTCCAGTCGAGCCTGCCCAACGTGTTTTTCGGCGGCGATGCCGCGCTCGGTCCGAAAAACATCATCTGGGCGGTCGCCCACGGCCACGAGGCGGCGATCTCGATCGACGCCTTCTGCCGTGGCGCCGACGTCGCCGTGCGGCCGCCGCCGACGGTGACGCTGATCAGCCAGAAGATGGGCATCCACGAATGGTCCTATGACAATGCCATTGCGAACGACCTGCGCTTCAAGGTGCCGACGCTCGACAATGCCATTGCGCTGAAGGACATCCGCACCGAGGTGGAGCTCGGCTTCGACGGCAAGCTCGGTTACGCCGAGGCGCAGCGCTGCCTGAACTGCGACGTGCAGACCGTGTTCGAGCCGAAGCTCTGCATCGAATGCGATGCCTGCGTCGACATCTGCCCGATGGACTGCATCACCTTCACCGGCGACGGCCCGGAGGAGGACCTGCGCGGACGGCTCAACGCGCCGGCCGAGAACCGCGAGCAGGCGATCTATCTGTCAGGCGGGCTGAAGACCGGCCGCGTCATGGTCAAGGACGAGGACGTCTGCCTGCATTGCGGCTTCTGCGCCGAGCGCTGTCCGACCGGGGCCTGGGACATGCAGAAATCGATCATCGACACGATCCATGCGGGGCATGCATGCCAATCCAGAGCGTGAACGACTTCGTCATTCGCTTCGCCAATGTGAACGGGTCGGGTTCGGCGAGCGCCAATCTCCTCTTTGCGCGATCGATCATGCGCATGGGCGTGCCGATCGCGCCGCGCAACATCTTCCCCTCGAACATTCAGGGACTGCCGACCTGGTACGAGGTCAGGGTGACCGGGCAGGGCCATCTCGGCGCCCGCGGCGGCACCGACATGATGGTGGCGATGAACCCGCAGACCTGGGACAAGGACATCGCGTCGATCGAGCCGGGCGGCTACCTCTTCTACGATTCCTCGCGGCCGGTGCCGGCCTCCCGGCTGCGCGACGACATCAGCATCATCGGCATGCCGCTGACCGACATCGTCAACCGGGAATATTCCGATCCGCGCCAGCGCCAGCTGTTCAAGAACATCATCTATGTCGGCGCGCTGGCGGCCCTCCTCGACATCGAGATCGGCGTCATTGAGACGCTGATCGGCGAGCAGTTCAAGGGCAAGGACAAGCTGATCCAGCCGAACCTCAAGGCCTTGGCGATCGGCAACGATTACGCCCGGGCGCATTTCGCCTGCCCGATCGGCCTTCAGGTGCGCCGCGCCGACGGCATCGGCGAGCGCATCTTCGTCGAGGGCAATGCCGCCGCCGGCCTCGGCGCCGTCTATGGCGGCGCGACCGTATGCGCCTGGTACCCGATCACGCCCTCGACCTCGCTCGCCGAGGCCTTCGAGCGCTATTGCGGCCGGCTCCGCATCGATCCCGACACGGGACGGAAAAAATACGCCATCGTCCAGGCCGAGGACGAACTCGCCTCCATCGGAATGGTGGTGGGGGCGGCCTGGAACGGCGCGCGCGCCTTCACCGCGACCTCGGGACCCGGCATTTCCCTGATGCAGGAATTTCTCGGCCTTGCCTATTTCGCCGAGATCCCGGCCGTGCTGTTCGACGTGCAGCGCGGCGGGCCGTCGACCGGCATGCCGACGCGCACCCAGCAGTCCGACATCCTGATCGCCGCCTATGCCGCCCATGGCGACACCAAGCATGTCCTCTTGTTTCCGCGCGACCCGAACGAGGCCTTCACCTTCTCGGCCCTCGCCTTCGACCTGGCCGACCGGCTGCAGACGCCGATCTTCGTCATGCTCGATCTCGACATCGGCATGAACCAGCACCTCTGCGCGCCCTTCGCCTGGGACGATGCCCGCGCGATGGACCGCGGCAAGGTGATGACGGCGGAGGAATTGGAGGCGGGACGCGATTTCGGCCGCTATCTCGACGTCGACGGCGACGGCATTCCCTACCGCACCTATCCGGGCACCCACCCGAGCCGTGGCTCGTTCTTCACCCGCGGCTCGACCCGCGACCGCTATGCCCGCTACACCGAAGAGGGCGCGCCCTACGTCGACAATATGGAGCGGCTGCTGCGGAAGTTCGAGACCGCCAAGACGCTGGTGCCGGAGCCGGTTCTCGCCAGGGCGGCCCAGCCGACCCGGCTCGGCGTCATCCATTACGGCTCGACCGGCCCGGCTATGGACGAGGCGGCGGGCCTGCTCGGCGCCGACGGCCTGCATGTCGACACGCTCAGGGTGCGGGGCTTTCCCTTCGGCCGCGAAGTGACCGATTTCATCGCGGCGCACGAGCAGGTCTTCGTGGTGGAGCAGAACCGCGACGCCCAGCTGCGCACGCTGCTGATCGCCGAATGCGGCATCGACCCGGCCCAGCTCGTGCCGGTGCTCCACTATGACGGCACGCCGATCACCGCCCGCTTCATTCATCGCGACATCAAGGCCAAGGCCGCGGTGGTGCCGGCCGCCGCCCGGCGCGAGGTATTGTCATGACCTATCTTGCCAAGCCCAAATTCCATCATCCGGCGATCGAGACCAACGCGCTCGGCTTCACCCATCGCGACTATGAGGGCGCGATCTCGACGCTCTGCGCCGGCTGCGGCCACGATTCCATTTCCGCCGCCATCATGCGCGCCTGTTTCGAGCTGAGCCTGCCGCCGCACCGCATCGCCAAGCTGTCCGGCATCGGCTGCTCGTCGAAGACGCCGACCTATTTTCTCGGCCAGTCGCACGGCTTCAACTCGGTGCACGGGCGCATGCCCTCGGTGCTGACCGGGGCGAACCTTGCCAATCGCGACCTCATCTATCTCGGCGTGTCCGGCGACGGCGACAGCGCCTCGATCGGCTTCGGCCAGTTCGCCCATGCCATCCGCCGGGCGGTGAACATGGTCTATATCGTCGAGAACAACGGCGTCTACGGCCTGACCAAGGGCCAGTTCTCGGCGACCTCCGACCGCGGCTCGAAGAGCAAGAAGGGCGTGCTCAACGCCGATTCGCCGATCGATCTCGTGACGATCGCGCTGCAGCTCGGCGCGACCTTCGTCGCCCGCTCCTTCTCCGGCGACAAGGACCAGCTCGTGCCGCTGATCAAGGCGGCGCTCGAGCACGAGGGCGCCGCCTTCATCGACTGCATCTCGCCCTGCATCGCCTTCAACAACCATGACGGCTCGACCAAGAGCTTCGACTATGTGCGCGCCCACAATGCCGCGCTGAACAGCCTCGACTTCATGACCGGCAAGGCGCCGATCACCGCCGACTATGCGGAGGGCGCGATGCAGGAGATCGCCCTGCACGACGGCTCGACCATCCGCCTGCGCAAGCTGAACGGCGACTACGACATTGCCGACCGCGCCGCCGCGCTCGGCCATCTCTACCGCGTCCAGGCCTCCGGCGAGATCGCCACCGGCCTCATCTATCTCGAGGAAGGGGCGGGCGACCTGCACACCCGGCTCAACACCGATGCGCGGCCGCTGAACGCGCTGGGCGACAAGGATCTCGTGCCGGGCGCGGCCGCGCTCGACCGGATCAATGCGGGGCTGAGATAGGGGGTGGGCGAATGGCGAGTGGCGAATGGGGAGTAGGGAAGCAAAAAGGGATTGCGAACGGCCGCGGGATCGCGGATCTGGCGCTCGCCACTCGCCACTCGCCACTCGCCACTCGCCACTCGCCACTCGCCACTCGCCACTCGCCGCGCATGCAGGCGGGCTCTGCGGCCACCTTGCTTTCCCTTTCTGCGAATCGCTGCGACCATGGCGGGGATGCGTGCCTTGAGGCCGCATAGGGGTGGCCGAGGGGGCAGGGCATGGCGGATTTCATCTGGCGCGCGGTGGTGATCGGCCTTGCCGCGACCGCGGTGATCGATCTCTGGGCGCTGGTCCTGAAGCGCGCCTTCGGCATTCCGCCGGCCAACTGGGCCATGGTCGGCCGCTGGTTCGGCCATCTGCCGCGCGGCACCGTCGTCCATGCCGACATCGCCAAGGCCGAACCGATCGCCAACGAGCTCGCCCTCGGCTGGCTCTGCCACTATGCCGTCGGCATCCTCTTCGCCGCGGCGACCCTCGTCCTCGCAGGTCCCGCCTGGCGCCTCGCCCCGACCCCGGCCTGGCCGCTCGTCGTCGGCCTCGTCACGGTCGGCTGCGGCTGGTTCATCCTCCAGCCCGGCATGGGCGCAGGCATCGCCGCTTCGCGCCGCCCGAATGCCGGCCAGATCCGGGCCCTCAACATCGTCAGCCACACGGTGTTCGGGCTGGCGATGTTCGCGGCGGCCTGGGCGATCCGGTGAGGGAAGGGGTCTTCAGCGCGGAGGCTCGCTGAGGAGAAGGGCCGAAAGCCGTTCGACATGCAGGGCAGGGTCGAAGAAGGCCCGCGCCTGCTGGATCCCCGCGGCGCCGAGGCGCCGGCGAAGATCGAGGTCGGAGCGCAGGATTTTCAGTGCGTCGGCGGCTTCCTCGATATCCGGCTCGGCCCAGCGGGCATCCGCCGGGTCGTCCCAGGCAACGCCCTTGCCAGCGTAATTGCTTTGCGGATCCTCGATCGGAACCAGGCGGTAGCCGATCGGGAAACCGCATTCGGCGGTGAAGAAATCGGTATTGCCGGACCAGTCGGTGGCAATGACCGGAATGCCGCGCATCATAGCTTCGGCAACCGCGAGTCCCAGCCCCTCGGCCCGGTGCAGTGAGATGACCGTGTCCGCTTCGGCATAGAGGGCATCGATGCCGGCATCGTCGAGCACCTCGCCATTCATGACGATGTTCGCCGCGCCGTCGGCGGCGGCGCGCATCTCCTTCATCGCCTCGGGCCAGGCCGCAGCGTTGAGATATTTGACCATCAGCTTGACGCCGGGATCGTCGCCGAAGGCTCTCCGGAAGGCCCGGATGGCCGCGCACGGGTTCTTTCGCGCGAAATTTGACGCGATGTTGAACAGGACGAGGGCGGTGAAGGGCCTTGCGGCCGCCTCCGGGGCACGTCTGCCACTTGCCGGCACCGTCAGGGGATAATTGACGACATGCACCGGCCTCGCCCCCGCGAGCGGCCGAATGGCATCGGCGACGAACCGCGTGCTGGCGCAGAAGTCGTGCACGAAGGGAAGCGCGCTTCGCCAGTCGCCCGGCAATTTCGGGAGCTCCCAGAACCAGTGGGCGACGACGCGCTTGCCGGTGACGAGGCGCTTGCCGAGAAAAGCCATGACGCGCGGGATCGACGGGCCGCTTACATGGATGATGAGGGTGCCGGCGCCGACCAGCTCGCGGCCGTCGTCGAACCGGAAATCGGGGTAGTTCGCCTCATGCATCAGCGTCGCGGTGACGTCGATGCCATAGACCTCGAAGCCGGCCGCCTTCAGCGCGTCATGCGACTTGCGCGCCGCATCGCCGAGGCCGGAGGTCTGATTCAGAAAGCCAACGACGATAAACGGCTGCTTGGCCTGGGCGTCCGTGCTGATGGCAGGCGCCCGCCAAGCCGAAATGCGTGCGAAGAGGGCCCGTCGCGGTCCAACCGGCAATCGGCGCCAGACATGGTGATGCAAGAGTTGGAAAAGCGGGCGTATCACGAGGTGAGCTTGCATCTGATTGGATCGATTTCCTGTAGCCCTCTCGTATCAGGCGATACAGTCCCCTTGTTCGGGACCGTGGCAGATCCTCACACGATGGCTTCAGCAGCGGCTGCTGCGTCTGCGAATTTCTTCAGCGGTCATGCCACCGGCAGCCACCTATCGTCAGCGTGCCGCATCTGCTTCGGTCTGCCTGGAGACTGGAAGAGGCGTGATAAGGCGCTCAGCCCGCTCGAAAACCTTCGCGGCGGCCGCGTCCCAGCGGGGTGGCTGAAATTCCTTTCGGATCCGTTCCTCTGCGTTTTTCAGGGCTGCGGGATTGTCAAAATACCATTTCAGCCGCTCTGCCCAGAGCGGAACGCTCCAGGGATCGAGATATTCAACGAGGTTCCCACCAACCTCCGGAATGGATCCCTGGTCGGATGCAAGGCAGAATTTTCCGGCCGCCAAGCTTTCTGCAACCGCAAGACCCCATCCCTCATAGAGTGACGGGAAAACCGTGAAGAGAGAATTTTGATAGAGCCAAGCGAGATCTGAATCGCTCACATTATGTAGATTTTCAATCAATCCTTGTACACGTGGGTCAAGTCTTACATCGGTCAGAAAATCGGCAACACCCCAGCCTGGCATACCGACAAAAATAAGCTTCGGGAGGTTGGTTTCGCCCTGGTCGACGAGGCGCGCATAGGCACGATAAAGAGTTTCGTGGTTCTTGCGCCGCTCGATCGTGGAGACAAAGAGAATGAAGCGGTCGCCCACGGTCTTCTCGATGTGATCGGAGACGCCCTTTCCGTCCGGGATTGCAATGTTGCTGCCGAGCCGAAAGACCGTCGCCTCTGGAGTGGGGGCCCCGAGTGTGCGCAGCAGGTTGAGGAGATCACGCTTGCTGCACTCAGAGATACACATGATTTCATCGGCGCACCAGGCAAGATCTGAGAAATAGCGTGCGAAGACAGCAGCTACGTCGCCAACGCAAAGGTGAGGGAATTTGACTGGTATGACATCGTAGCAGCAAAAAATCGTCTTGAAACCTCTTGCCGCTTTCAACTCGAAGACAATGGGCAAGTCCTTCTGGTCCCAGTCGAGGCCGAGCGTTACATAGACGTCGTCGGCTTCGAAGGGGCAGTTGGGCAGATCGCGTCGCGCGATCGTCTCAGGAACAGGGGAGACTGACGAGGAATTCCGCCAGGCGCGCAATGCGCGGCGAAGCTCCCGAGCAGCGCTGATGACAGCGCCGGCCGCTTCACGTTTGCTGCCAACATATTGCAGCGTGCGGCCCCGTGCCCCGTCAGGCATGAAACTGGCCAGCCGGCTTACGAGGCCGCCAAGCCTTTTCTCGAGCGGCGGCTTGACCCCGGGGCGCCCACCTGTCTGGCCCTGCTCACCCTGATGACCGCGAGTGATGCGATCGATCGCTTCATGCACGGTATTCGAGGCGACAGCGAGGTAACCTTGCCCGCGATCATAGCGGCAAAACAGGACCGTGTCGGAGCGCTGCTCGAGAGCAAACCGCGCACATTCGGCCTCGACGCGGATGATGCCAACGGCCGGCCGGTTCCAAGCCAGAATTGTTGTGACATCGAGCCAGATCTTACCCATGACCGCTCCTTTTCCCGGCCATCTCTCCGACCGTTTGTGTGGCTAGCTCCAAGCTCTTGTCCCATTGCAGATGGAAACGCCGTTGGGCATCTTCCGCACTGCTGGAAACGGGCGAAGGCGATTGAATGACGTCCCGTATCGCGGCGTGGAAGTGCTCCGGATCGGTCGCGACCCGGACCCCAGGAAGGTCGAGGTATTGCTCGTAGCCGCGAAATGCTGCCGGAGTGCCGACGATATGCTTGCCCGAAAAGAGGGCTTCCGCTGTCTTGATGTTTGTTCCGCCTCCGAAGGGGATGGGCAGAACGAAACCGTGGGCGAGCGTTTTCACGGCGGCCAGATCGTTGTCGCTGAGTTCAAACAACAACTGCAGCCGCGACTGGTTGAGGCTGCTCCATTTCGAGCCTGCAGCGGCATGATGCAGATGTTCGCAGACCCCGCCGGCGACGACCAGACGGCTAGTTGTGGAGTCCGAGGAGGTTGTTCATCGCCCGTGAGAGCCCGAAGGTGGTCGTTGCGACACGAAGCACCGCAGGGCACGAGGATGAACAACCCGCACAAGAATGCGCGAACGACGCCGCTTGGTCGAGCGGAGATGATCCGGCGGATCGTAGGAGACGGCCGGCCTGTCGGCGAAGTGGCGGCCGGCTTCGGGGTCAGCGAGCGAACCGCCCGCAAATGGCTGTCGCGATGGCGGAGCGATGGAGAAGCCGGGCTGCAGAACCGCTCGTCCCGGCCCCATGCGTCCCGATCGGCGACGAGCGCGTTCTGGCCCGGGCTGGCGGCCAAGCTGCGTCAGCGTGCAAAGAGTGATGACCGACAACGGCTCGGGATACATCGCCAGGCTCTTCCGCAAAGCGTTGAGGATGCTCGCCATCCGGCACATCCGCACCCGACCCTACACCCCGAAGACGAACGGCAAGGCAGAGCGCTTCATTCAGACCATGCTCAGGGAATGGGCCTATGCCATCCCGTTCCCCTCTTCCGCCCGCCGGACCGCAGATCTCACGCGATGGCTGGCCTGGTACAACCAGCACCGGCCGCATGCTAGCCTCGCACGACGATCACCGGCTCAAGCTCTCGCCGGAACAACCTGACCAGAACTCACAGCTAGTTGGCGGGAAGCACGCCAGTGAGTCGCCAAATGTTTCCATAAAGTGTGAATAGTTGGGGGGATGGCCGCTGGCCACGTATAGCAGCCAGGGATACGTCGGAAGCCGCTCGCTCCAGCGGCGCAGGTCACTCTCGGCGGCTTGCCAAGGAGCGATGCCGTTTGGCGCCAGGACGATGTGACGTGCGCCCCATTCGCGCAGCATTCTTGCATCATCTTCCGAGACCGCGATCGTCAGGTCGGCCTCAAGCGCAGCACGCTTTTCGACGGCTTCCACCGCGGCGATGGCCTGCGGTATGGCACTGCTTTCAAAAGGCTTGAGAATGCCTGCTTTCAGGGGATTTTCGATATTGTGTGAAGAATAGACGGAGAGGCTAGACGCAAATTCAGGACGCTGCCGAAGTTTCGCAACCAATGGCCAGAGCCAGGGATGTTCAGTCTGGAAGACGGCGACATTGGACGGCAAACTGCCAAGGATGCGATCAAATGCTCCGTCCGGTGCGATCGCGAATGGTCCAGATTGGAGGTCTTCGATGAAAGGAATGTCTTGCCCGGAAAATTGCCGATAGCGACTGCTCATTGGGAAAGGGATATCGCGCGGGCCGACCTGTGATGCGCTATAGGATTCCGCCTGGTAGATCGCCAATGTCGTGACCGTCCAGCCTGCAGCTTCGTAGGCGCGCTTCATGTTGGCGACACGCAATTGTCCACCATGGCGGGCCTCCGCGATCGGGTATGTGCTCAGGAGAACCAAGTTTCCCTTTGGACGGATTGTCATCGCTTCCAGAAATCCTCATACGCCGCAGACATGAACGTTTCAGGCCGATGGTCGTAGCGCAAACCAGCAACCGTTATCCGGACCGCTCGCGTCAGAATGATGTAGCAGCCTTTGCCGCCACGGGATGGGAAGCCCCGCGCGGTTGGCAACCGCGGCCAGATCGTTCGAAGGAGCAAATCCCTTGTGCAATCCGCCTTGGCTCAATGTAGGGTAACGCTCCCTGCCTGCGGGCTCAGAGCCAAGTGAGCGTTCGAACACGGAGCGCGGATATCCTTGTCTTGGGGGGCGTAACCAGTGCTCGCGTGTTAGCGAACGGTGGTACGTCGCCGCCAGTCATCCAGGACAGCGGCAATCGTGTCATTGAACGCAAATTGCGGTGACCAGCCGAGCGCCATCTTTGCACAGTCCGCGGCACCGACGATGCGTGGCAGGTCGCTTGGCCGCATGCGCGCAGGGTCGCTCGCGACCTCGATCTTGATCTTCGCCAGAGCCAACAGTGCCTCGAGAACCGCGCCGATGCGCCGGGGCGTGCCGGACGCTATGTTGAGGATCGTTCCTGGCGCGAGCGCATCAGCATTCAGGGCTGCCAGCACATAGGCTCGCGCAACATCGCGCACGTCGAGGAAGTCGCGTTCGGCGTCGAGATTGCCAACCCGCAGCTGCGGCGCGGAGTGCCCTGCCTCGATCTCGGCGATCTGCCGCGCAAAGGCCGGAATCACAAAGGCGTCGCTCTGCCCGGGCCCCGAGTGATTGAACGGCCGCAGGCGGATGCATTTGAGCCCCTGCTGGCTCATCGCGCCAAGTGCGAGATCGGCGGCGGCCTTGCTGGCCGCATATCCATCGGCCGGCGCGAGCAGGGCATCCTCGCCGAGCGGCAGTCCCGATTTTGCCGTGGTGCCATAAACAAGCCCGGTGCCGACATGCAGCAAATGACAGGCCGGAGCATGCCGGAGAATAGCCTCGCCGAGATTGAGGGCGCCGCCGAGGTGGACATTCCAGGCAAGGCGCGGATTGGCATTGGCCGCGGACGGGGCGGCAATGCCTGCGAGGTGGATGACGTGCGTCGGCGCGTGGTCTTGGATTGCTTGCGCGACGGCCGCTGCATCTTCGATATCCAGGGCACTGATTGGCCCATAGTCCGGGTGCTGCCCCGCCGTTTTTGATGTCGCGCGGATGAGGATATCATCGCCGCAGGCGCGCTTCAGCGCCTGCGCCAAATGGGAGCCGACGAAGCCGGCAGCACCTGTGACCAGAACGCGCATCATCGTCGGCATGGCGCGATTAGAGATGCGCGTGCTGTTTCAGGCGAGCGAGGTCGGCCTCGACCATTTCGGCAACGAGCTGCTCGAGACGGGTTTCCGCCTCCCAACCCAGTGCCTTGCGGGCCTTGCCCGGATCGCCCAGCAGAACCTCGACCTCGGCGGGCCGCATGTAGCGCGGATCGATCACCACATGGTCTTCCATGTTCAGTCCGACATGGCCGAAGGCGAGTTCGCAGAACTCCCGCACCGAAACGGTGCGGCCGGTCGCCACGACATAATCATCGGGCGTCTCCTGCTGCAGCATGAGCCACATGGCTTTGACATAATCACGAGCATGTCCCCAGTCGCGCTTCGCATCGAGATTGCCCAGCGCCAGATCCTTGCGCAGGCCAAGCTTGATGCGGGCAACGCCGTCGGTAATCTTGCGTGTCACGAATTCGATGCCACGCAGCGGCGACTCGTGATTGAACAGGATGCCGCTCGAAGCATGCAGGCCAAAGCTCTCGCGGTAGTTCACCGTCATCCAGTGCGCGTAGAGCTTGGCTACGGCATAGGGCGAGCGCGGATAGAAGGGCGTTTTCTCCGACTGCACCGGCTCTTGAATCAAGCCGTACATTTCGGACGAGGAAGCCTGGTAATAGCGCGCCTTCGGGCAGGCGATGCGGGTCGCTTCCAGCATGTTTCCCGCACCGAGCCCGGTGACGGCCCCTGTCAGGAGCGGTTGCTGCCAGGAAGATTTGACGAAGGACTGGGCGGCCAGGTTGTAGATTTCGTCCGGCTGAACCTCTTCGAAGGTGCGGATCAGGCCCGAAAGGTCGGTCAGATTGCCGTCGTGAAGGATTACCTTGTCGGCAATTCCGAGCCAGGTCAGACGGCTGTTGACGACATCGGCGGAGGCGCTCCGGCGCAGCAGGCCGTGAACTTCATAGTCTTTCGACAGCAGGAACTGGGACAGATAGGCACCATCCTGCCCGGTCACCCCGGTGATGAGAGCACGCTTTTGGGTCATGTCGTGAAGTGGCTCCGCTTTGTCCGCAGTGCTGAATGGTCGATGCGGGCGCTGGTACCCGCGGCATGGCCTGAAAGTCAACGTGGCGCGCGTTGCGTCCAGCCTATTTCCCGACTAGGCGCATCGCCGATGCGAGAGGCCGTTCTGCTGTTCGCCTCGATGCCGACGGCTCGCAGGATCTTCGAGGAATCCATAATGGTGGAGCAGGGCTCCACCACCTTATATTCTGCTTATCTGCGTTCGGATGACGTGTCGAGGCTGGCCGATCACGCATGCCATTTCCGATCGCTGCATTGCGGCAGCGCTGTCGTACCGGCTCAGGCGCGCTTATAGACGTCTTCCAGACGAACGATGTCGTCCTCGCCGAGATAGGACCCGACCTGCACTTCGATGAGCTCGAGCGGGATCTTGCCGGGATTGGCCATGCGGTGCACGCAACCGATCGGCAGATAGATGGACTCGTTTTCGTGCACCACGATCGTTTCCTGGTTGCGTGTCACTTCGGCAGTGCCGCTCACGACGACCCAATGTTCGGCCCGATGGTAGTGCTTCTGCAAAGACAGAACGCCGCCGGGCTTCACCGTGATGCGCTTGACCTGGTGGCGGGTACCGAGATCGATCGAAAGATATTTGCCCCAAGGCCGCTGGACCTCGCGATGGGCACCGGCTTCGGATTCTCCCCCGGCCGTGATCAGTGCCACCATCTCCTTGACCTTGTCGGCCTTCGCCTTGGGTGTCACTAGCACCGCGTCGCGGGTCGAGATCACGGCCACATCGTCGAGGCCGATGACTGCGACCAGCGCTTCGTCGGAGCGAATGAGGTTGTTGCTGCCCTCGAGCACATAGCCGCGTCCTTCGATTGCGTTGCCGTCAGCCTGTTTTTCGGAGAGATCCCAGACTGCGGCCCAACCGCCGACGTCGGACCAGCCGAAGCCGCCGCCGACCACGGCGGCCTTTTCGGTCCGTTCCATGACCGCATAGTCGATCGAGGTCTTCTTGGCCCCTGCGAAGGCTTCTGCATTGAGCAGCGAAAAGCCAAGATCACGTGAGGCATTGGCGACGGCCTCGGTGACGGGCCCAAGCACATCGGGCTCGAACGTTTCGAGTTCCGCCCGCATCGTCGCTGCGTCGAAGATGAAATTGCCGGAATTCCAGAGATAGCCGTCGGCAACGTATTGTGCGGCGCGGATGGCGTCCGGCTTTTCGACGAAAGCGGCGACCCGGCGTGCGCTGGCGCCGATATCCTCGCCGGGTCGGATATAGCCGTAGCCTGTCGCTGGATGTGTCGGTGGAATGCCGATCGTCACGATCCTGCCCTCAGCTGCAACCTTCCCGGCCACCCGGCAGGTCTCGGCAAATAGGGCGCCATCCTGCACGACGTGATCGGCTGCAAAGACGCCGACGAGGGCTCCGCCATCGCGAGC